>NZ_CP026004.1:0-172216 GCF_003086895.1 Stenotrophomonas sp. ESTM1D_MKCIP4_1
ATGGATGCCTGGTCCCGAAGTCTCGAACGCCTCGAAGCGGAGTTCCCGCCGGAAGACGTTCACACCTGGTTGAAGCCGCTGCAGGCCGATCTGCGCGCGGACAGCCTGGTGCTGTATGCCCCGAACGCCTTCATCGTCGACCAGGTGCGCGAGCTGTACCTGGCCCGGATCCGCGAGCTGCTGACGCACTTCGCGGGTTTCAGCGACGTTTTCCTTGAAATCGGCTCGCGCCCGCGGCCCTCGGAGGCGCAGAACGCGCCGGTTTCGAGCGCGTCGACGGCAGCGGTGGCCGAACCCCAGGTGCCGTTCGCCGGCAATCTGGACAACCACTACACCTTCGCCAACTTCGTCGAAGGCCGCAGCAACCAGCTGGGTCTGGCCGCTGCCTTCCAGGCGGCGCAGAAGCCAGGCGACCGCGCGCACAATCCGCTGCTGCTGTACGGGGGCACCGGCCTGGGCAAGACCCACCTGATGTTCGCCGCCGGCAATGCCATGCGCCAGGCCAACCCGGGTGCGAAAGTGCTGTACCTGCGCTCGGAGCAGTTCTTCAGCGCGATGATCCGGGCCCTGCAGGAAAAGACCATGGATCAGTTCAAGCGTCAGTTCCAGCAGGTGGACGCGCTGCTGATCGATGACATCCAGTTCTTCGCGGGCAAGGACCGCACCCAGGAAGAGTTTTTCCACACCTTCAACGCGCTGTTCGACGGCAAGCAGCAGATCATCCTGACCTGCGACCGGTACCCGCGCGAAGTCGAGGGCCTGGAAGCGCGCCTGAAGTCGCGGCTTGCCTGGGGCCTGTCAGTCGCGATCGAACCGCCGGACTTCGAGACCCGCGCCGCGATCGTGCTGGCCAAAGCACGAGAACGCGGAGCCGAGATTCCCGATGATGTTGCGTTCCTGATCGCCAAGAAGATGCGCTCCAACGTGCGCGACCTCGAAGGCGCGCTCAATACCCTGACCGCCCGCGCCAATTTCACCGGCCGTGCGATCACCACTGAATTCGCCCAGGAAACCCTGCGCGATCTGCTGCGCGCCCAGCAGCAGGCGATCAGCATTCCCAACATCCAGAAAACCGTGGCCGACTACTACGGGCTGCAGATCAAGGATCTGCTGTCCAAGCGCCGGACCCGTTCGCTGGCCCGCCCCCGCCAGGTCGCCATGGCCCTGACCAAGGAACTGACCGAGCACAGCCTGCCCGAGATCGGTGATGCCTTTGCCGGTCGCGATCACACCACGGTGCTGCATGCCTGCCGCCAGATCCGCACCCTGATGGAAACCGACGGCAAGCTCCGCGAGGACTGGGACAAGCTGATCCGGAAGCTGAGCGAATGATGCACGGACGCCGATAAGGCGTCATCGCACAAAACGGTGCAGAATCCGGTAGCAAGCGCGGGATGAGTTGTGGATAAAAATGGCGTCTGGAATCGCGTCGAATTTATCCACAGCTTTCCCCACCCCCTGGGGGGCGGTAATACAGAGGGTTTCGAGGCTGGAAACTCTTTCTATTACAAAGACTTAGCGTAGTTTTCCAGCGATTCTGTCTCTACCAGCACCACCAAGCTTTTGATTTTTTCCACATTTTTTAAAGCATAGGGGCACGGAACCACATGCGTTTCACACTGCAGCGCGAAGCCTTTCTCAAGCCGTTGGCACAGGTCGTCAACGTGGTCGAACGCCGCCAGACCCTTCCGGTTCTGGCCAATTTCCTGGTCCAGGTGCAGAACGGCCAGCTGTCGCTGACCGGTACCGACCTGGAAGTGGAGATGGTGTCGCGGATCGCGGTTGAAGATGCCCAGGACGGCGAAACCACCATTCCTGCCCGCAAGCTGTTCGAGATCATCCGCGCACTGCCTGACGGCAGCCGGATCACCGTCTCGCAGACCGGCGACAAGATCACCGTGCAGGCCGGCCGTAGCCGCTTCACCCTGGCCACCCTGCCCTCCAATGACTTCCCGTCGGTTGACGAGGTGGAAGCCACCGAGCGCGTGGCGATCGGCGAAGCGACCCTGAAGGAACTGATCGAGCGCACCGCGTTCGCGATGGCCCAGCAGGACGTGCGCTATTACCTCAACGGTCTGTTGTTTGACCTGCGCGGTGATGCCCTGCGTACCGTCGCCACCGACGGCCACCGTCTTGCGCTGTGTGAAACCGACCTGGCCAAGCCCAGCGGTTCCAAGCGCCAGATCATCGTGCCGCGCAAGGGCGTGACCGAACTGCAGCGCCTGCTCGAAAGCGGCGATCGCGAGATCGAGCTGGAAGTCGGTCGCAGCCATGTCCGCGTCAAGCGCGACGATGTCACGTTCACCTCGAAGCTGATCGACGGTCGCTTCCCGGATTACGAGGCCGTCATTCCGATTGGTGCCGACCGCGAAGTGAAGGTGGATCGCGAAGCGTTGCGTGCTTCGCTGCAGCGTGCCGCGATTCTGTCCAACGAGAAGTACCGCGGCATCCGCGTGGAAGTCTCGCCGGGCAACCTGAAGATCAGTGCGCACAACCCGGAGCAGGAAGAAGCCCAGGAAGAGATCGAGGCCGACACCACCGTCAGCGATCTGGCCATTGGCTTCAACGTGAACTACCTGCTGGATGCCCTGTCCGCCCTGCGCGACGAGGAAGTCATCATCCAGCTGCGCGATTCCAACTCGTCGGCTCTGGTCCGTGAGTCCAGCAGCGAGAAGTCGCGTCATGTGGTGATGCCGCTGCGTCTCTGACATTTGCGCTGTTCCACGTGAAACAGAAAACGCCCGGGAGATCCGGGCGTTTTTTTTTGGTTCCACGTGGAGCATTGATGGGGATTGTGGAATCGGAGTTCTGCGCTGCCGATCTGATTACCTGCTTCCTGGATGCCGATTGGTTTCTGACTCGATGGAGGTCTGCCGATCAATCGATTCCAGAAAGTTTTCAGGAAGTCGATCTGCCCTCTGCTGACGCCACTGTCCACAGCCTGGATTTCCGGCCGTTCGGCCCTGCCCTAGCTTTTAAATCTGGGTATAAATCTAAAGCATGGTGGTGATGGTAGGGCCAGATTTCGTGGAGAACAGGGTTATCTGATTGATTTAAAAGCGATTTATACACCTGAAACCCCCTGTATATGAGCCCTCGGGGCTGGGGGGGAAGCTGTGGATAGTTTTCGTCGGTGCTGAAAGTGGCTTTTTTATCCACAGATTGCCCATGGCTTGTGCATAAGTCATACAGGGTCGCTGTGGACAGCGTGGAACGCATGGCGTGAATTCTTTGAAATCTGTGGAACGCTCCGGTGCCATGCCCCACAGATTTCAAGAAATCTGTGGGACGCTTCGCCGGCGCCCGGCTGTCCGACGGCAAACGGTCACCCGCATGTGCCGAGAATTGGGCGAATTCTGGACCCCTGGGCACTGCCTGATGCCGCAGATTTGAAGGAATTCACGTGTCATCCGCGCGCCTGTTGCTTCGATCAGGCTGTGCCGGACGCCACGTGGAACGCCTTGCTGCGCGAGTGCTGGTCCGCGGCCACTCGCCCCGGTGGCCGGGCGACGACCGCGACGGCACGCTTGACCGATGCAGTAAGCTGATGGATTCCCCGCCCTGCTACCGCCCCGTGCGGATGGTCTCCCGCGTCCCATGCTGATCCGCCGCCTCGCCTTGAACCAACTGCGCCGCTTCAGCAGCGTGGAACTGTCGCCGCAGCCGGGTTTGAACCTGCTGACCGGCGACAACGGCGCGGGCAAGACCAGTGTGCTTGAGGCGCTGCACCTGATGGCCTATGGCCGCAGTTTTCGAGGCCGGGTGCGCGACGGTCTGGTCCGGCAGGGTCAGGACGCGCTTGAAATCTTCGTGGAATGGGACGAGGAGCGGGCCGATCATCCGCCGCACCGTCGAAAGGCCGGCCTTCGCCATAGCGGTCAGGAGTGGAAGGGGCGTCTTGACGGTGAGGATGTAGCCCAGCTTGGCAACCTCTGCGCGGCATTGGCCGTTGTGACGTTCGAGCCTGGCAGCCATGCGCTGGTCAGTGGCGGTGGGGAACCACGCCGTCGCTTCCTCGATTGGGGGCTGTTCCACGTGGAACCAGACTTCCTTTCGCTCTGGCGCCGGTACTCGCGTGCGCTCAAGCAGCGCAATGCCCTGTTGAAGCAGGGTGGACCGTCGCGGATGCTCGATACTTGGGACCACGAGCTGGCTGAGGCCGGCGAACCGCTCACCAGCCGGCGCCAGCACTACCTGGAACGGCTGCAGGAGCGAGCGATCGCCCTGGCTTCGGCGCTGGCGCCGCAACTGGGTATTCAGGGCCTGGACCTCAGTCCCGGCTGGCGCCGGCACGAACTGCCTTTGGCCGATGCCCTGCTGTTGGCGCGCGAGCGCGACCGTCAAGCTGGCTACACCTCGGTGGGCCCGCACCGGGCGGACTGGAGCGTGGATTTCCACAGTATTCCGGGCCGCGATGCCCTTTCGCGTGGACAGGCCAAACTGACCGCTCTGGCCTGCCTGCTTGCCCAGGCTGAAGACTATGCCGAGCAGCGCGGGCAATGGCCGGTCATTGCACTGGACGACCTTGCGTCGGAACTGGATCGCACCCACCAGGCCCGCGTGCTCGAGCGACTATTGGCCGGACCGGCGCAGATCTTCGTTACCGCCACCGAAACCCCGGCCGCGCTGTTGGACCTGGCCGATATTGCCCGGTTCCACGTGGAACATGCCCGGATCGTGGCTGTGCCATAGTGGCCACATCAGGGTCGACAGGGCCCGGCTGGTATAATTCAGGTTGCACCCCTACTTACCCGGCGCATCGCTTCGTGCGGTGACCGACCTGCGGAGCCTACGGCAAGCGCAATGACCGACGAACAGAACACCCCGGCAAACAACGGCAACTACGACGCCAACAGCATCACCGCCCTGGAAGGGCTCGAGGCTGTCCGCAAGCGTCCTGGCATGTACATCGGTGACGTCCACGACGGTACCGGTCTGCACCACATGGTGTTCGAGGTCGTCGACAACTCGATCGACGAGGCCCTCGCCGGCCACGCCGACCACGTCGCGGTGACGATCCACGCTGACGGCTCGGTTTCGGTGTCCGATAACGGCCGCGGTATCCCGACCGGCAAGCACGAGCAGATGAGCGCCAAGCTGGGCCGCGAGGTTTCGGCGGCCGAGGTCGTGATGACCGTGCTGCACGCGGGCGGCAAGTTCGACGACAACAGCTACAAGGTGTCCGGCGGCCTGCACGGCGTCGGTGTCAGCGTGGTCAATGCGCTGTCGCAGAAGCTGCTGGTGGATGTGTTCCAGAACGGCTCCCACTACCAGCAGGAATTCAGCAATGGTGCGGCGGTAACCGCGCTGGCCAAGCTGGAAGCCACCACCAAACGCGGTACCACCGTGCGCTTCTGGCCGTCGACCGTGGCCTTCCACGACAACGTGGAATTCCACTACGACATCCTGGCCCGCCGCCTGCGTGAACTGTCGTTCCTCAATTCCGGCGTCAAGATCGTGCTGGCCGATGAGCGTGGCGACGGCCGCCGCGACGACTTCCACTACGAAGGCGGCATCCGCAGCTTCGTGGAGCACCTGGCTCAGCTGAAGACGCCGCTGCACCCGAACGTCATCTCGGTTACCGGCGAGCACAACGGCATCGTGGTGGACGTGGCGCTGCAGTGGACCGATTCCTACCAGGAAACGATGTACTGCTTCACCAACAACATCCCGCAGAAGGACGGCGGTACCCACCTGGCCGGCTTCCGCGGTGCGCTGACCCGCGTGCTCAACAACTACATCGAGCAGAACGGCATCGCCAAACAGGCCAAGATCAACCTGACCGGCGATGACATGCGCGAAGGCATGATCGCGGTGCTGTCGGTGAAGGTGCCGGATCCGAGCTTCTCCAGCCAGACCAAGGAAAAGCTGGTCAGCTCCGACGTGCGTCCGGCGGTGGAAAATGCCTTCGGCGCGCGCCTGGAAGAGTTCCTGCAGGAAAACCCGAACGAAGCCAAGGCCATCGCCGGCAAGATCGTGGACGCCGCGCGCGCACGTGAAGCGGCGCGCAAGGCCCGCGACCTGACCCGCCGCAAGGGCGCACTGGATATCGCGGGCCTGCCGGGCAAGCTGGCCGACTGCCAGGAAAAAGATCCGGCGCTGTCCGAACTGTTCATCGTCGAGGGTGACTCGGCAGGTGGCTCGGCCAAGCAGGGCCGCAACCGCAAGAACCAGGCGGTGCTGCCGCTGCGCGGCAAGATCCTCAACGTGGAACGCGCCCGCTTCGACCGCATGCTGGCCTCCGATCAGGTGGGCACGCTGATCACCGCGCTGGGTACCGGCATCGGCCGCGACGAGTACAACCCGGACAAGCTGCGTTACCACAAGATCATCATCATGACCGACGCCGACGTCGACGGCGCCCACATCCGCACCCTTCTGCTGACGTTCTTCTACCGTCAGATGCCGGAGCTGATCGAGCGCGGCTACGTCTATATCGGCCTGCCGCCGCTGTACAAGATCAAGCAGGGCAAGCAGGAGCTGTACCTGAAGGATGACCCGGCGCTGGACAGCTACCTGGCCAGCAACGCGGTGGAGAACGCCACGCTGGTACCGGCCGCAGGCGAGCCGGGCATCGAAGGCGCCGCGCTGGAGAAACTGCTGCTTGCGTTTGCCGGCGCGCGCGATGCGATCGAACGCAACGCCCACCGCTACGACCGCAACCTGCTCGAAGCGCTGGTCGACTTCGTGCCGATGGACCTGGCCAATCTGCGTAACGCCGCCGAAGGCCAGGGTCTGGACGCACTGGCCAAGCGCCTCAACCAGGGCAGCCTGGGCAGTGCACGTTTCAGCCTGGAACTGCAGGAGCCGAACGACGAGCGTCCGGCTGCCGTGCTGGTGACCCGCCGGCACATGGGCGAGGAACATGTGCAGGTGCTGCCGCTGGCGGCCTTTGAAGGCGGCGAACTGCGCGCCATCTACCAGGCGGCGACCCTGTTGCATGGCCTGGTGCGCGACGGGGCCACCATCGGCCGCGGCGCCAAGTCGGTGGAAGTGGACAGCTTCGCCAAGGCACAGAACTGGCTGCTGGAAGAAGCAAAGCGCGGCCGCCAGATCCAGCGCTTCAAGGGCCTGGGTGAAATGAACCCGGAACAGCTGTGGGATACCACGGTCAATCCCGATACCCGCCGCCTGCTGCAGGTTCGCATCGAGGACGCCGTTGCCGCCGACCAGATCTTCAGCACCCTGATGGGTGATGTCGTCGAACCGCGCCGTGACTTCATCGAAGACAACGCGCTGAAGGTCGCCAATCTCGATATCTGACGCGCTTCGACCGCGGCCGGTACGCAGGAATGCGTGCCGGCCTTCGCCCTTTGACTGCAGGTAATCGATGTCCGCTTCCGTCCCGGTCTCCGCTCCGCCGCCCGTTCCGCCAGCCTCCGCTGCGCCGCGCCGCGGTTCACCCGTGGCGGGTTTCTTCATCGATCTGGGTATCGGCGCGGTCGCGCTGTTCGTCCTCAGCCTGGTCAGCGGCTTGGCATGGGGGCTGTATCGCGGCATCCAGGTGGGCTACGCCAGCGCGAAAAGCAATGCGGGTGCCCTCGACCCAGCCAGCGTGACCGAAGCACTGGGCACACCGGGTGCCCTGGCACAGGTGCTGATGGCGCTGGTTTCCACCGGCGGTGCGGCACTGCTGTTGTACTTCTGGCGGCGGCCGGCCAATGCGGCCGAACGGCAGGCCTCCGCGCAGGCGCTGCGGCGTCCGTCCACCTGGGGCTGGACCCTGCTGGTGGCCACGCTGATCGTGATCGGCAGCAACGGCATTGCCTTCCTGGCCAAGCAGGCCGGCATTGAACCGGTGCCCACCAACCTGGCGCTGATGCAGCACGCCATCGAGCGTTTCCCTCTCTTCCTCGTGCTGTTTGCGGTGGTGCTTGCCCCCGCCTACGAAGAACTGCTGTTCCGCCGCGTCCTGTTCGGGCGCCTGTGGCAGGCCGGCCGTCCTTGGCTGGGCATGGTCCTGAGCAGCCTGGCCTTCGCCCTCATCCATGAAATTCCGGGTACCAGCGCCAACGGCCCGGCCGAAATCGCCCAGCTGTGGCTGGTCTACGGTGGCATGGGCGCAGCCTTCTGCTGGCTGTACCGGCGCACCGGCACGCTGTGGGCGGCGATCATCGCCCACGGGCTGAACAATGCGGTGGCCCTGGCCGCGCTGGTGTTCTTCGGGTCAATGTAAGGCTGTGGCCGCTTGACGAAAAATTAAGCGAGGCCGGTCCACACTGCCCGCATGAACACGGGGGATTCCATGAAATCACTGCTGCTCGCCCTGCTCATCACCGCACTGCTGAGTGCGTGCGCGACCACCACCTCACCGACCGGCCGTCGTCAGGTCATCGGGGGCGTGTCCCAAGCGCAGCTCGACCAGCTGGGCGCGCAGGCGTTCGCGGAAACCAAGCAGAAGCAGAAGATCAGCACCGACGGCCGCCAGAACGGCTATGTGCAGTGCGTGGTCAATGCACTGGTCGCGCAGTTGCCACCCCAGTACCGTGGCGTACGGTGGGAGACGGCAGTGTTCGTCGACAAGGAACCCAACGCTTTCGCCCTGCCCGGCGGCAAGGTGGGCGTGAACACCGGCATCTTCACCGTGGCCAAGAACCAGGACCAGCTTGCCGCCGTCATCGGCCATGAAATCGGTCACGTGATCGCCCGCCACCACGAAGAGCGCATCACCAAGCAGATGGGTGCGCAGACGGGCCTGGCCATTGCCAGTGTGATTGCTGGCGTATATGGCGGGGACGCTGGCGCCAGCATGGTCAACCAGTACGGTGGCGCGGGTGCACAGGCCATCATCCTGCTGCCGGGCTCGCGCACCCAGGAAACCGAGGCCGACCAGATAGGCCAGCGCCTGATGGCCGATGCCGGTTTCAACCCCGAACAGGCCGTCGGCCTGTGGCAGAACATGATGGCCGCCAGTGGCAGCCGCAGCCCGCAATGGCTGTCCACCCACCCTGACCCGGCCAACCGGATCCGCGAACTGCAGCGTGATGCCCCCTCTCTGGTGCCCGTCTACCAGCAGGCCCAGGCGGCCGGCCGGCGGCCAAAGTGTGGGTGAGTCCGCAGATTCATGCTGTACTGCAGCACATAAAACGATTTCTCACGCCATCTGTTTCTGATACGTTTGGCGGCTCAGATTTTTCTGACAGTCCGACTTTGCCGCTGACGGCGGTTCGATCGAGGTGAACGATGATTTTCCGCAACCACAAAGCTGTGCTTTCCGTCCTCATCGCGACCGCCCTGACCGGCGCCGTGGTCACCGATGCCTTCGCGCAGTCCTCGCGTTCGTCCGATCGCGGCAACCGCGGTGGCAAGCAGCAGGCCAAGGCCGAAGTCCTGTTCCCGAATGCCACCCGTGAGGAGCCGAAGGAAAAGGCGTCCTCGAAGATGGGCAAGCAGCTGCAGAAGCTGATTGACAACTACAACGATCAGAAGTTCCCGGAGACCCTGCAGATTGCAGGCGAAATCCTCGGCAACAGCGCAGCCAACAACTACGACAAGTCGCTTGCCGCGCAGCTGGCGGCGCAGGCCGCCTACCAGGGCGATGACACTGCCGGTGCCATCGGTTACCTGAAGCAGGCGCTGCAGCTCAATGGCCTGGACAACAACGGCCACTTCCAGTCGATGCTGATGCTGGGCCAGCTGCAGCTGCAGGAAGACCAGACCGCCGAAGGCCTGGCCACGCTGGACAAGTACTTCGCCGAGAGCAAGTCGAACAAGCCGGAAGAGCTGATTGCCAAGGGCCAGGCCCTGTACCAGCTGCAGCGCTACCAGGAAGCGATTCCGGTGCTGCAGCAGGCCATCGCCGCCTCGCCGGAGCCGAAGGACAACTGGAACCAGCTGCTGATGGCCGCGCTGTCCGAAGCCGGCCAGACCGGTGAAGCGGTCAAGACCGCCGAAGCGCTGGCGGCCAAGAACCCGAACGACAAGAAGGCGCAGCTGAACCTGGCCAACATGTACATGCAGGCCGACCAGATGCCCAAGGCCGCCGCGGTGATGGACAAGCTGCGCAGCAGCGGTCAGCTCACCGAAGAGCGCGAGTACAAGCAGCTGTACTCGATCTATGCCAACACCGAGAACAAGGAAAAGGACGTCATCGCGGTCATCAACGAAGGGTTGCAGAAGGGCATCCTGAAGCCGGACTACCAGGTTTACCTGGCGCTGGCCCAGTCCTACTACTACTCCGACCAGGTGCCGCAGGCGATCGAGGCGTGGCAGAAGGCTGCCCCGCTGTCCAAGGACGGTGAGACCTACCTGAACCTGGCACGCGTCCTGCATGCCGAAGGTCGCATCCCGGAGGCCAAGCAGGCCGCCCAGCAGGCGCTGGCGAAGGGTGTGAAGAACCAGGCGGATGCGAAAAAAATCATCAACCTGAAGTAAGTAGGAATAACGCCTGAACGCCTGCACAGTTGATGCGCAGGCGCTCAGGATTGGTATAAGCTTGGAGGTTCCTGCGGTGTCATGCACCGCTGATCAGGGATCCCGCCCCCGGGATTCCGGCCCCACTATTGAGCTCTTGGCGCATGACGGAACAACTAGTCGTTCACCGGTACGAACAACCCGATGACAAGGGGCTGAGCTGGCCTCGCATCGTCGGCATCGCGTTTGTAATCGCCCTGCATCTGGCCGCCTTCATGATGCTCCTGATCCCCGCCGTGGCCCCCAAGGCCGTGGCTGAGAAGGAGCGCAACGTCATGGTGACCATCGTCGACGCGCCGCCGCCGCCGCCACCGCCGCCGCCGCCGCCGCCGCCGCAGGACACCCCGCCGCCGCCGGTGAAGAACCTGTCGCCGCCGAAGCCGTCGCCCGTCCCGCCGCCGCCGCAGGCGCCGGTCGTCGACGTGCCGGAACCGCGCCCGAACGACATCGTCACCCCGCCGTCGCCTCCGGCGCCGCCGGCACCGCCGACGACGATCGAGGCCAGCGTCGACATCTCGTCGAAGGCCATGAATCCGCCGCGCTACCCGCCGGCCGCTTTCCGCGCTGGTATCCAGGGCGAAGTGATCCTGATCATTGATGTCGATGCCAACGGCAACGTCACCAATGTCACGGTGGAAAAGTCCAGCCGTAACCGCGATCTGGACCGTGCTGCGATGGAAGCTGCCCGCAAGTGGCGTTTCAACGCCGCTGAATCTGGCGGTAAGAAGGCTGCTGGCCGCGTCCGCGTCCCGGTCAACTTTGCACTGAACTGATGCGAGCGGGTGGCCGCCGGCCACCCCTCCTCCGGTTCGATTGTTTAGCTTAGCTACACCCTTTATCACCACACACAACAAAGGTAAGCGTCATGCTGCAGGAACTTTTCATCGCCGCTGCTGCCGGGGGCAATCCGTCCAACGCCCTGTCGCAGATGGGCTTCGAGCACCTGATCCACGAAATGACCTCCAAGCCGGGTGATTTCGCCGTTTCCTGGGTCGTGCTGCTGACCCTGATCGTCATGTCGGCCATGTCCTGGTACTGGACCGTCATCAACATCTTCCGTTCGGTCCGCCTGAAGAGCGCTGCCGATCGCGTCGTCAGCCTGTTCTGGGACACCCCGAACGCGCAGGACGCCATCCGTGCGATGGAAGAACAGCCGGCTTCCGAGCCGTTCTCGAAGATCGCCCTGGACGCTGCCCAGGCTGCTGCCCACCACCAGCGCGCTGAAGGCGGCGCCACCGGCGGTCTGGGTGAGAACCTGAGCCGTTCGGAGTTCGTCGACCGCGCCCTGCGCCAGGCCGTGACCCGCGAAAGCAACAAGCTGCAGTCGGGCATGACCCTGCTGGCCACCGTCGGTGCAACTGCTCCGTTCGTCGGTCTGCTGGGTACCGTGTGGGGCATCTACGGCGCGCTGATCAAGATCGGTGCCACCGGCTCCGCTTCGATCGACGCCGTTGCCGGCCCGGTGGGTGAAGCGCTGATCATGACCGCCATCGGTCTGTTCGTCGCGATCCCGGCCGTGTTCGCCTTCAACTTCTTCAGCAAGGTCAACAGCGCGACCATCAGCAAGTTCGATACCTTCGCGCACGACCTGCACGACTTCTTCGCCACCGGCTCGCGCGTCCGCTGATTGCGGCGCGCGTCACCCCTGGACGAAGCAGTAGTCACCAAGATCTAGACGGAGCCCGTTATGGCTTTCAGTAGTGGTAACAGCGGCGGCCCCATGGCCGACATCAACGTTACGCCCCTCGTGGACGTGATGCTGGTGCTGCTGATCATCTTCATCATCACGGCGCCCCTGATGTCCCACAAGGTCAAGGTGGATCTGCCGGAGGCCAACCTGGTCCAGAAGCCGGAGGACGCTGAAAAGCGTTCCGGTCCGATCACCCTGGCAGTCAAGGAAGACGGCTCGATCTACTGGAACGACGAGGAAATCGACAAGCAGACGCTCGAGTCGCGCTTGGCGACCGCCGCCCAGCAGACCCCGCAGCCGCCGCTCAACCTGCGTGGTGACCGCACGACCAAGATGCGCGTCATCAACGACCTGACCAAGGTTGCGCAGGAGCAGGGCATGCTGGACGTCGGCTTCGTCGCGACCAAAGAGAAGGGGCAATAAGCCATGGCATTCAGTAGTGGTGGTGGCAAGGGCCCCATGGCAGACATCAACGTCACGCCCCTCGTGGACGTGATGCTGGTTCTGCTGATCATCTTCATCGTGACCGCGCCGATCATGACGTACCCGATCGCCGTGGACCTGCCGCAGCGCGTGCTCAACCCACCGCCGCAGCTGGTCGAACCGCCGCCGCCGATCGAACTCAAGATCGACGCCAGCAACCAGGTCACGTGGAACAACAGCCCGATCGGCACGCACGAGCTGCAGCAGCGGATGGAGCAGGAGGTCCAGCGTGACCCGACCAACCAGCCCGAACTGCGCATCGATGCAAGCCCGGATTCCGAGTACGACGTGATGGCCAAGGTTCTGGCTGCCGCGAAGAATGCTCAGATGAAGAAGATCGGCTTCGTGCAGCAGTAATACGCAATACCGCAGCACAACAGTCATGACGCGACTGCAGACGCCCTTGGAGACAGGGGCGTCTTTTTTTTGCGCGGGGTCAGAGCCCTTCCCTGCGGGAAGGGATCCGACCCCGGGTCAGATCCCAGGGGTCGGATCCCTTTCTGCAGGAAAGGGCTCTGACCCCATCACCACGCCCGCGCCCGCTATGATCAGCGCATGCTCGCCCTCTTCGATTCGCTGCGCCTCTGGCTCGATGGCATCGCCCACCTGGGAACGATCCTCGCCGTGGCCTATCTGCTCTATCTGCTGGCACTGACCGGCTGGATCATGCTGCAGAAGCGCGAGCCGGTGGCCACGCTCAGCTGGATCCTGTCGCTGGCGCTGCTGCCCTACCTCGGCCTTTTCATCTACTACCTGCTCGGCCCGCAGAAGGTGAAACGGCAGCGCCTGCGTCGCGGTCGCGCACGTTCGGGCATGGAGCACTACAGCGATGTCTGCCCGCCCGATGCAGGCTGCACCGAGCTGGCCAAAGTGGCGCAGGCCACCACCGGCCTGGCGCCCAGCAGCGCCACCGAAGTGACATGGCTGGTGGATGGCGCGGCCACCTATGCCGCACTCCTCGAGGCCATCGCCCAGGCGCGCGACCACGTGCACCTGGAGTACTACATCTTCAACCCCGACCACGCCGGTACCGCCCTGCGCGATGCACTGGTCGAGCGCGCCCGGGCGGGGGTGCAGGTACGCCTGCTGCTGGATGCGGTGGGCTCGTCATCCGTGTCGAAGCGCTTCCTGCAGCCGCTGCTGGATGCCGGTGGCGAGGCCATCTGGTTCCATCCGCGGCAGCTGCTGAAGCCCTTCAAGCGGCCGTGGTTGAACCTGCGCACGCACCGCAAGCTGGTCATCATCGACGGCCAGCTGGCCTTCACCGGCGGCATCAACATCACCGACGAGGAAGATGAAAGCCGCAACCCCAACGCCTACCGTGACCTGCACATGCGCATCCGTGGCCATGTCGTGCGCAGCCTGCAGTTGGTGTTTGCCGAAGACTGGCTGTATGCCAGCGGCCAGGAACCGTCGCGCTTCGAGGTCGCGCGGCTGTGGCCGGCAGACATGCCGTTGCGCGGCGACGGCAGCATTGACGCCCAGGTGCTGGTGTCCGGACCTGATTCGGGCTGGGAAACCATCCATCGCCTGCATGTGGCGGCCATCCAGGAAGCCAACGAGCGGGTCTGGCTGGTCACGCCCTACTTCGTGCCCGGCGAGGCCGCGCGCATGGCCCTGACCTCGGCGGCACTGGGCGGCTTGGATGTGCGCCTGCTGGTGCCCAAGATGAGTGATTCCTGGTTCGTCACCCAGGCCGCGCGCTCCTACTTCGACGAACTGCTGCACGCCGGGGTGAAGATCTACGAGTACGGGCCGCGCATGCTGCACACCAAGGCCTTCATTGCCGACGACGACGTCTGCATCGTCGGCAGCGCCAACTTCGACCATCGCAGCTTCCGGTTGAACTTCGAGCTGTCGATGATGATCAGCGACCGGGATCGTGTGGCGGAACTGGCCACGCTGCTGCAGGCCGAGTTCGACAGTGCCACGCGCGTGCAGGATCAGGCCGGGCGCTCGCTGTGGTTGCACCGCCTGCCGGAAGCCTTTGCGCGGCTGGCCTCGCCGCTGCTGTAAGGCAGCGCTACACTGCGGCCGATGCCTGGGGAGGACTGGATATGTACTGGCTGTACCTGCTGCTGGCGCTGGGCTGCTTCGCCTTCGCGCTGAAAACCCCGAACATGGGCCTGATGTCGCTGGCGCTGCTGGTGGCCCTGGGCTTCCTGCTGGCGTGGGTGCGTGGCCGCTACGTGGCCCGCTTCGGCGACCTGCAGCGCGACCCGACCACCCTCGTCGACGCCGACGAAGTGCGCCGCCTGCGTGAGCAGGCCCGGTCCCAGGCCCATGACGGCACCGTCCCACCCTCTTCCGCCCCGTAGTCCCGTTCCATGACCCAGCTCAGCGTCAACGTCAACAAGATCGCCGTCCTTCGCAACTCGCGTGGCGGTGCCGAACCCGATGTCGTGCGTGCCGCCCAGGCCTGCCTGGATGCGGGCGCCCACGGCATCACCGTGCACCCGCGGCCGGACCGTCGCCACATCACCGCCGAGGACGTGCTGGCGCTGTCGACCCTGACCCGCGCCCGCGGTGTCGAGTTCAACATTGAAGGCAATCCCTTCGCGCCGCCGCGCGAGGGCTATCCGGGCCTGCTGCCGATGTGCGCGCAGACCCGCCCGGCGCAGGCTACCCTGGTGCCCGATGGCGACGGCCAGATTACCTCCGACCACGGTTTCGACTTCGAGCGCGATGGTGAACGCCTGCGCCCGCTGGTGGCCGAACTGAAGGCGATGGGCTGCCGGGTCAGCCTGTTCGTGGATGCCGGCAACCCGTTGCTGGAACAGGCGGCCGCCGTTGGCGCCGACCGCATCGAGCTCTACACCGGTCCCTATGCCGAAGCCCACGCTGCCGGCGATGCCGCTGCGATGCTGGCGCTGTTCGCCACCGCCGCACGTCGCGCGCAGGCGGCCGGGCTGGGCGTGAATGCCGGGCATGATCTTTCGCAGGACAACCTGCGCGACTTCCTGGCCGCCGTGCCGGAGGTGCTGGAGGTGTCGATCGGCCATGCGTTGATCGGTGAGGCCCTCTATGACGGCCTCGACACTACCGTCCGGGGTTACCTGGCCCTGCTGTAACGGCTGACGCCGGGCCTTGCCCGGCGCCATCAGGACCCATCGCAGCTGCTGAGACGTCCGTGGCCCATGCTTCCGGCCTGCTGCGGCGTGGGCGCGTGGTCGATCCCGTGGAACCTGTGGATAAGCCTGGGGCCAACGAGGGCTTGAATCCGCCCCAACGCCTACAGCTACGTGAATCCTGGCCGCTTGCGCCGCCTCTGGTTAGCAATAATACTAATACCTCTGAAATGGCCGGAGGGCGCCATGCAACACCCCCCTCGCAACGCCCAGGCCGCCATCAAGGGCCGCGGTTCCACGTCGCATCTTGCAGGGCGTTTTGAAAGCACCGTCAGTGAGGCTGTCGATGACGGCTGGGCCATCGACGAAAGCGAGGAATTCCTCGCCCCGCGCCTGCGCACCGAAGTGCGCGCCGAGACTGCGCGCAGCATCATCAGCCGCAACAACTCCCCGGATGTGGGTTTCAGCCAGTCGGTGAATCCCTACCGTGGCTGTGAGCATGGCTGCTCATACTGCTTCGCGCGGCCGTCGCACGCCTACCTGAATCTCTCGCCGGGCCTGGATTTCGAGACCAAGCTGTTCGCCAAGACCAATGCGCCGCAACTGCTGCGCAAGGAACTGTCGAAGCCGGGCTATCTGCCGCAGCCGATCGCACTGGGCATCAACACCGACGCGTACCAGCCGATCGAACGCAAACTGAAACTCACCCGCCAGCTGATCGAAGTGATGCTGGAAACCAGGCACCCGTTCTCGCTCATCACCAAGAACGCGCTGGTGGAGCGCGACATCGACTTGCTGGCACCGCTGGCGGCCGAGAACCTGGTCAGCGTGCACTTCTCGGTGACCTCGCTGGACCCGCATCTATCGGCGAAGCTGGAGCCGCGTGCGTCAGCGCCGCACGCCCGGCTGCGTGCCATGAAGCGGCTGCATGCGGCGGGCATTCCGGTGGGCGTGATGGTGGCGCCGGTGATTCCGTGGATCAATGACAGCGAGCTGGAGGCTGTGCTGGAAGCCGCGCATGACGCCGGAGCCGGCACCGCTGGTTACGTGCTGCTGCGCCTGCCGTTGGAAGTCGCGCCGCTGTTCCGCGACTGGCTGGACACGCATCATCCCGACCGCGCTGCACATGTGATGAGCACCATCCAGCAGCTGCGTGGTGGCAAGGATTACGACAGCCAGTTCGGCACGCGCATGCGTGGCCAGGGCGTGTATGCGGACCTGTTGAACAACCGCTTCAAGCTGGCGCGCAAGCGTCTCGGGTTCAACGCGCAGAACAGCCATTGGCCGAAGCTGGATTGCAGCCGGTTCCAGAAGCCGTTGCCGCCGCAGAAGGAATCACCGCAGGGCTCGTTGTTCTGATTCCGTAGAGTCGAGCTTGCTCGACTGGGAGAGAAGAGCAGTCGAGCAAGCTTGTATGTTCCTCCCGGCTCCTACGAGGTATGTAGGAGCCAGGGTGGAGGGACCGTCAAGCAAGCATCTGCGGAATCGAGCCGACAGACGAGTCGAGCGATCCCCATCCCGCACACGAACGTCGATAAAGGATCGTACGGAGCCGTATTCAACATTCTGGCCAGAAAGCTGGCCAGGATTGCGTGGGGTGTATTCAAGAGCGGCAAGGATTTCGATCCAGCCCTGTTGAAGGTGGGCCAAGCCCGCTTCCAGCAGGCTTGACTGCGAACATAGGATCTCGACTCTACGTAGAGCCAGGAGCAGTCGAGCAAGCTCGACTCTACTCATCCGCCAAAGAGCTTCTGCGCGCTCTGGAACAGGATCCAGCTGGTGGCGATGAACTTGTCGCCACCCTGTGGCCGGTTGCCGCGATGGGTGTGGGTGAACGCGGTCGGCGCGATCAGCAGGCTGCCGGTGCGCGGTGCGATTTTGCGGCCCTGGAACAGGAACTCGGTCTCGCCTTCCTCGAACCCGTCGTTGAGGTACAGCGTCCACAGCAGGTGGCGATGCAGGGTCTCGGCCTGCACATCCTTCGGGTACAGCTCGCAGTGCCAGTAGGGGTAACCGCCCTCGCCCGCCGCATACCATTGCAGGTTGATGGCACCCGGGCGCAGGCAGGTACGGGCCAGGTCGGCCAGCTGTTCCGGCGCCATGTCGGGGAAATCCTCGGCTGACAGTCGGCGCGGCTGGCCGTTGCTGTCCTGGATCTGCAACATCAACGGTGCGATCAATGCCTGTGGATAACGGCGTAGATAAGTCTGCAGCCCGGCGAACACAGCCTGTTGCAGCGCGTTGTCCACATCGCGCCACGCATCCAGCCCGCTGATGCGCAGATCCTTGCTGTGCTTGAGTTCGGGGAACACACCGCTGCCTACCGCACCGGGTTTCAGGCCGTCGCTGCCGCGCATGCGGGCAACGATGGCGGCGCACACGTCACTGGGGACGGCGTTGTGGATGACTTCGATGAAATCGACCGGACCCGGCTCGTGCATGCGTGCAATCCTTCGGCGGCAAGGGCTTGATGGTGCCGTTTGCCGCCGCTGCTGTCACCCCGCGGTCATGTCATCGCATTGCCATGACCGCTGTAGGAATGGCCGCCCTCAAGCGGTCTTCGCGTCATGCTCCTGGTGATAACGCACCGCTTCGGCCACTTCCTCGCGCGAGCCGAGGAACACCGGCACGCGCTGGTGCAGGTGGTTGGGCTGCATGTCGAGGATGCGTTCGCGGCCGGTCGACGCGGCGCCGCCGGCCTGTTCGACCAGCAGGCCCATCGGGTTGGCTTCGTACATCAGGCGCAGCTTGCCGGCCTTGTCCGGGTCCTTCTTGTCCCACGGATAGATGAAGATGCCGCCGCGGGTAAGGATGCGGTGCACGTCGGCGACCATGCTGGCGATCCAGCGCATGTTGAAGTTCTTGCCGCGCGCGCCTTCCTTGCCGGCCAGCAGGTCCTGGACGTAGCCCTGCATCGGCGCTTCCCAATGGCGCTGGTTGGACATGTTGATGGCGAATTCCTGCGTGGCCGCCGGAATCTGCATATTCTCGGTGGTCAGCACGAACTCGCCGGTTTCGCGGTCCAGGGTGAAGGCGTGGGTGCCGTGGCCGACGCTCAGCACCAATTGGGTGCTGGGCCCGTAGATGCAGTAGCCGGCGGCAATCTGCTTGCTGCCCGGCTGCAGGAACGCTTCATCGCCTGGCAGTTCGACGTTGGTCGGGCAGCGCAGCACCGAGAAGATGGTGCCGACGGAGACGTTGACGTCGATGTTGGAGCTGCCATCAAGGGGATCGAACAGCAGCAGGAAATCACCGCGCGGGTAGATGTCCGGCACCGGCTGGCTGTGGTCCATCTCTTCCGATGCACAGGCGGCGAGGTGGCCGCCCCAGGCGTTGGCTTCCAGCAGGATCTCGTTGCTGATGACGTCCAGCTTCTTCTGTGCTTCGCCCTGCACGTTGCCGGTGCCGGCTTCGCCCAGCACACCGCCGAGGGCGCCCTTGCTGACGGCGATGGAGATGCTGGTGCAGGCGCGGGCGACGACGGCGATCAGTTGGCGCAGGTCGGCATTGATGCGGCCGGCGTGCTGTTCCTGGATCAGGAAGCGGGTCAACGAAGTACGGGACATGAGCGGGCAGGTCTCGGCAGCGGGAAAACGCTTATTGTCGCTGCTGTGCGCGGCGCGCGCGTGATTGGTTTGAGGCGAAATCGTTTACAGCGGCGTTGCGCTGTGCGGCGCCTTCCTGTTTTCGAGGCGCGCGGGAGGGGGAGGCGATGCAGGACACGCTGCAAGTACGTCCCTGTAAGCTCGATGGCGCCATCCATGGCGCCAACGGTCCTGCATCGCCTCCCCCTCCCGCGCGCTTCAGGGTTCGCCGCGAGCGCGGTGGGGGTGACAAAGGCGGAGGCAGGTGCAAAAACAAAGGCGCCTTTCGGCGCCTTTGTCTCAACACATTGCTGCGTTGCTTCAGCCCTTGGCGACGGTGGCCACGGCCTTGGCGACGTATTCCAGGTTGTTCTGGTTCAGCGCGGCCACGCAGATGCGGCCGGTGCCGACGGCATAGATGCCGAACTCGTCCCGCAGGCGTTCCACCTGCTCGCGGCTCAGGCCGGAGTAGGAGAACATGCCGGCCTGTTCGTTGATGAAACCGAACTGCGGCGCACCGGCAGCAGCGAGCTTCTCGACCAGGCCCTGGCGCAGGGCGTGGATGCGCTCGCGCATTTCGGTCAGTTCCTGCTCCCACATCGCACGCAGGTCCGGGTTGGTCAGCACGCCGGCCACCAGCGCGGCACCGTGGGTGGACGGGCTGGAGTAGATCGTGCGGATCACACGCTTGACCTGCGACTGCACGGCCTTCGCGTCAGCAGCGGTCGGGGCGACCATCGACAGCGCGCCCACGCGTTCGCCGTACAGCGAGAACGACTTGGAGTACGAGTTGGCGACGATGAAGCTGTCGATGCCGGCTTCGGCGATGATGCGCACGGCGGCGCCATCCTGCTCGATGCCCTTGTCGAAGCCCTGGTAGGCCATGTCGATGAAGGGGAACAGCTGCTTGTCCTTCAGGACCTGTGCCACCTGCTTCCACTGGCTGACGGTGAGGTCGGCGCCCGTGGGGTTGTGGCAGCAGGCGTGCAGCAGCACCACGGTGCCGGCCTGCAGCTTCTGCAGGTCGGCCAGCATGCCGTCGAAATCCACGCCATGGGTGGCGGCGTCGAAGTAGGTGTATTCGACCACGTCAAAGCCGGCGGCGCCGAACACCGCGCGATGGTTTTCCCAGCTCGGGTTGCTGATCGCGATGGTGGCGTGCGGCAGCAGCTTCTTCAGCACGTCGGCGCCGACACGCAGCGCACCGCTGCCACCGACGGTCTGTGCGGTGGTGACGCGGCCGGCAGCCAGCAGCGGCGAGTCCTTGCCGAACACCAGTTCGCGGGTCGCCTGCGTATAGGCAGGCAGGCCGTCGATCGGCAGGTAGCCACGCGGTTTGGCTTCGGTGGCGAGCTGCTGCTCGATCTGCTTGACGGCGCGAAGCAGCGGAATGCGGCCGCTCTCGTCGTAGTAGATGCCCACACCCAGGTTGACCTTGGTCGGGCGGCTGTCGGCGTTGTACGCCTCGGTCAGGCCCAGGATCGGGTCGCCCGGGACCAGTTCCACGTTTGCAAAGAAGGACACGGCGGTACTCGTTCTATTTGAGGGGGAGAAGAAGCGCGGGTCGCGAAGCTGCGGCCGGCGGCCGCAACCGTCCCATCGTAACAAAGCGTGCCACCGGCGCGGCGGCCATCGTCACGCTGCAGCCCGTACCATGGCGTGTTGTTTCCCCGCCGTGCGTGTAGCTGAACGATGAACGAGCCCCTGGCGCCCCACCGCCTGCCCCTGCTGATCGCCCTGCTGCCGCTGCCGGCACTGGCGCAGACCGCCGCCCCCGCCCCGCAGCAGTTGCCGACCGTGGAGGTGCAGGCCGCGCGGGTGCAGGGCATCGACCCGTTTGCGCTGCCGGCCAGCCAGGACACGGTGTGGGTGGGCGACGACCGCAGCGGACCCGGCGTGCAGGTGTCCGAGGCGCTGGCCGGGGTCCCCGGGGTGCTGGCACGTGACCGACAGAACTACGCGCAGGACACCCAGCTGTCGATCCGCGGCTTCGGCGCGCGCTCCACCTTCGGTGTGCGCGGCGTACGGGTGCTGATTGATGGCGTGCCCGCCACCATGCCCGATGGCCAGGGGCAGCTGTCGCACGCCAGCCTGCTTGGCGCCGAGCGCATCGAGGTGCTGCGCGGCCCGTTCTCCGCCCTGTACGGCAACTCCTCCGGTGGCGTGCTGCAGGTGTGGAGCGCGCAGGGCCAGGCCGGCGATCCGTGGCGGCTGCGGGTCAATGCCGGGGCCGACAACACCCTCAGCGTCGGCGCGCAGCTGCGCGGGGCCGGCCCGGTGATCGACTACAACATCGCCGCCAACCACTTCCATACCGATGGCTGGCGCGACCACAGCGAGGCACGGCGTGAATCGCTCAATGCACGGCTCGGCGCTGAAGTCGGTGGCGGCCGCCTGGAGCTGCTGCTCAATGCCCTTGATGCGCCTGACGCGCAGGACCCGCTGGGCCTGACCCGTGCACAGGTGGCGGCCGATCCGCGCCAGGCGACGGCAGTGGCCACGCAGTACAACACGCGCAAGTCGGTCCGGCAGCAGCAGGCGGGACTGCGCTGGACGCGCGAAAGCGGTGCCCAGCGCTGGCAGCTGATGGGCTACACCGGGCAGCGCGCGGTGACCCAGTTCCTGCCGATTCCGCCGACGGCGCAGGCCAACCCGCTGCATGCCGGCGGGGTGATCGACCTCGACGGCGGCTACGGCGGCCTGGATGCACGTTGGGGCTGGAAGGGCGATCTGGCCGGCCGCCCGCTGGATGTGGTGGCCGGCATCAGCGCCGACCGCCAGCGCCAGCACCGCACCGGCTACGAGAACTTCGTCGGCAGTACGCTGGGCGTGCGCGGACGCCTGCGCCGCGACCAGATCGACACCGTGCAGAACGTCGACCAGTTCACCCAGGCCTGGTGGCAGTGGAGCCCGCGCTGGTCGCTGCTGGCCGGCGTCCGCCACAGCAGCGTGCGCTTCACCTCGGACGACCGCTACATCACCGGCAGCAACCCCGACGACAGTGGCCGCCGCCGCTACGAGGCGACCACGCCGGTCGCCGGGGTCAGCTTCGAGGCCACGCCGCAGTGGCGCCTGCATGCGGCGGTCGGGCGGGGGTTCGAGACGCCTACGTTCAACGAGCTGGGCTACCGCAATGACGGCCAGGCCGGCCTGGCGCTGGATCTTTCGGCGGCCCGCAGCCGCAACATCGAGGTCGGAAGCAAGTGGCACGCGCAGAACGGAACCCAGCTCGATGTGAGCGTGTTCCGCGCCGTTACCGAAGATGAGCTGGCCGTTGCCAGCAATACCAATGGCCGCAGCACCTACCGCAACATCGGCCGCACCCGCCGACAGGGCGTGGAACTGCAGTACCACCAGCCGCTGGCCGAGCAGTGGGAACTGCAGCTGGCCTGGACCTGGCTGCAGGCGCAGGTGCGTTCGCCCTACCTGACCTGCGGCGGCAGCGGTTGCCGCGTGCCTGACACCGTGGTGGCCGCCGGCAGCCGCCTGCCGGGCGTGCCACGGCAGCAGGCCTTCGCCCGCCTGCAGTGGTCGCCAGGCGACTGGCAGTGGGCGCTGGAGGCCAATGCCAGCAGCGACACGGTGGTGAACGATCTGGCCACCGAACGTGCCCCGGGCTACGCCGTCCTCAATCTGGAAGCCGGCCGCCGCTGGACCCTGCCCGGTGGCGACCTGCGCGCGTTCGCGCGGCTGGACAACCTGCTGGACCAGGCCTACATCGGTTCGGTGATCGTCAACGATGGCAACGGTCGCTTCTACGAACCAGGCCCTGACCGCCGCGCCAGCGTGGGCGTGCAGTGGTCCTGGCGCTGACCGGTTACGACGCGCGGCGTTACATACGCTTACATCTTCACGAACCGGTAACGCAGCGGGCGTCGCTATCATGACGCAAATGGGAATCGATCCCATTTGAATCTCCGATAAGGACTCCCCCTGTGACTGCCGATGCCCTCACCCGCGCGGGCCTGCCGCGCGCTGCCCTGCCGTGTCCGCGTGCCATCGCGCTCGCCATTGCCCTGGCCCTGCCGCTGGCCGCCCAGGCCGATGCCAACCCCACCACACTGGATGGACTGGAAGTGACCGCGCGTCGCCAGTCGCAGGCTGACAGCTACACCCTGCCGGTCAGCAAGGCCGCCATCGGCCTGGACCTCAGCCTGCGGCAGACCCCGCAGTCGGTGACCACGGTGACCCGCCAGCAGATGGACGATCTGCAGATCGAATCGATCGACGACGTGCTGACCAGCACCACCGGCATCACCACCTATTCGCTGGACAACGCCGGCCGCACCACCTTCCGTGCGCGCGGTTTCGACATCGGCAACTTCAAGGTCGACGGCATGCTGGTCAACGGTGCCAGCAGCTTCAGCGGTGGCGGTGCCGCGCTGAACATGGACCTGTACGACCATGTGCAGGTGGTACGCGGTGCCAATGGCCTGCTCGGCGGCACCGGCGACCCCTCGGCCACGGTGTACCTCGAACGCAAGCGGCCGACCCGTGAGTTCGGTGGCGCCGCCGCGCTCACCCTTGGCAGCCATGACAAGCGCCGCCTGATGGGCGACGTGAATGTTCCGCTGACCGCCGATGGCCGCGTGCGCAGCCGCTTCGTGGTCAGTGCCGAGGACTCCGATACCTTCCGCCAGCGCGAGGACCTGCAGCGCCTGGGCGGCCTGGCCAGCTTCGAGGCCGATCTGGGTGACGCGACCGTGGTCAACCTGGGCGTGCAGTACGAACGCACCCGCAACGGGGGCGGCTCGTGGGGCAGCAACGTGCCGATCTGGTGGGCCGACGGCACCCGCACGAACCTGTCGCGCAGCACCAATCCGGCTGCCGACTGGAGCGTGGCCAAGCGTGACAACACCACGGTGTTCGGCAGTGTGGAACAGGGCCTGGGCGCGGACTGGACGCTTCGCGTGGCGTTCGCCCACGACAGTGGCGAGAGTTACACCAACTACGGTGTGGCCAAGGTCAACAACGCCGCCCGTGGCCAGGGCTTTGCCGGCTTCTGGAACCCCGATGGCAGCGGTGCCTTCCTCAACGCCATCCACAGCGAATCGGAAACCCGCCGCGACAACCTGGACATCAGCGTGAGTGGACCGCTGCAGCTGTTCGGCCGCGAGCACCAGCTGATGGCCGGCTTCAATGGCTACCGCAGCGAGATCACCGACTACACGTTCAGCGCCGCGCTGGGCAACTGCACCATCGCCGGCGTGGCCCCGTGGAGCGGCTGCCAGTACCGCGCGGTCGGC
Organism: Stenotrophomonas sp. ESTM1D_MKCIP4_1; assembly: GCF_003086895.1. Classification (NCBI taxonomy): domain Bacteria; kingdom Pseudomonadati; phylum Pseudomonadota; class Gammaproteobacteria; order Lysobacterales; family Lysobacteraceae; genus Stenotrophomonas; species Stenotrophomonas sp. ESTM1D_MKCIP4_1. The sequence goes on from NZ_CP026004.1 coordinate 24,485, forward strand.
CTGCCGATCGATGACTGGCGGACCTGGGACGGCAGCTACGCGCCGTTCGAGACGTTCCGTACCCCGGCCCGCAGCAAGACCATCACCCAGAACCTGGGCGGTTACCTGGCCGGTCGTTTCAGTCTGGCCGAGCCGTTGTCGCTGGTGCTGGGCACCCGCGTGAGCAACTACAAGACCTATACCCAGACCTACACCCAGGCCAATGTGCGTACCCGTGGCGCGGCCAGCGGCGAACAGCAGGTGGTGACGCCGTATGCCGGCCTGGTGTGGGATTTCGCCAGCAACTACTCGGCCTATGTGAGCTACACCGATGTGTTCAGCCCGCAGGGCAATGTGCGTGATGCCAACGACACCCTGCTCGACCCGGTGACCGGCAAGAGCTACGAGGCCGGCATCAAGGGCGAATGGGCCGGTGGCGCACTGAATGCGGCGTTGGCCGTGTTCCGCAACGAACAGAACAACGTGGCCGAGAGCACCGGTGAAGTGCACCCGGATACCGGCTTCACCATCTACCGGGCGGTGGACGGTGTGAAGTCGAAGGGCGCCGACCTGGAGCTGTCCGGGCGCCTGGCCGAAGGCTGGAACGTGTATGCCGGCTACACCTGGCTGCAGGTGGACGGCCTGTCCTACCAGCAGGATCCGCGGCACCTGCTGCGCTTGAACACCGCGTGGACGCTGCCCGGTGCGCTGTCGAAGCTGACCGTGGGTGGTGGCCTGTCGATGCAGAGCGGCACGGTGATGTCGACCAACCCGGGGCGGCCGCTGGGCGGCGGCAGGTACGACGCCAGCAACCTGCCGATGGGTGGTTACACCCTGGTCAACCTGATGGCGCGCTACGCCCTGACCGACACCGTGCAGCTGGCGGTGAACGTGAACAACCTGACCGACAAGCTGTACTACAACCAGTACGGCTTCTACGACGGGCTGATCTTCGGCGAGCCGCGCACCACGACCTTCAGCATCCGCGCACGCTTCTGACCGTCGCTGCGTGGCACCGGCCTGCGCTCCTGCAGGCCGGTGCCGCATCTGGGAAGATGCCGCCATGGCAGAACCACGTACCCCCGACGCACGCATCCTGGTGGTCGATGATGATCCGGAGATCGGCACCCTGCTGGCCCAGTACCTGGGGCAGCACGGCCTGCAGACCGTCGTTGCCGGCGACGGCGACGGCATGCGCGCCGCCCTGGCGGCACAGACCTTCGATGCGGTGGTGCTGGACCTGATGCTGCCCGGTGAGGATGGGCTGGCGCTGTGCCAGCAGCTGCGCGCACAGACCGCCCTGCCGGTGATCATGCTGACCGCACGTGGCCGCCCGGCCGACCGCATCCTCGGTCTGGAACGCGGCGCCGATGACTACATGGCCAAGCCGTTCGACCCGCGTGAACTGCTGCTCCGGCTGCGCGCGGTACTGCGGCGGCAGGCGCCCGTACCGCCACCAGCGGCCGCGGACGTATCGCGGCTGCGCTTCTCCGGCTGGACCCTGGACCCGCGCACCCACCTGCTGCAGGCCGACGATGGCCGCCAGCACGTGCTGGGCGAGACGGATTTCAATGCGCTGCAGCTGTTCCTGCGGCATCCCGACGAAGTGCTCGAGCGCGATTTCCTGGTGGAGCAGGTGTACGGCCGAGACCGCATGCCGAGCGACCGCAGCATCGACATGTGCATCAGCCGGTTGCGGCAGATGCTCGAGCAGGACAGCCGGGCGCCGCTGCTGATCCGTACCGTGCGCAACCGGGGCTACTGCCTGGCCGGCCCGGTGCAGGCGGATGACTGAAACCCGCCTGGGGTGGCCGCGCACGTTGTATGGGCGGCTGGTACTGGTGCTGGTGGCGGGCATGCTGCTGGCGCAGCTGTTGACCGGCACGGTCTGGCATGACGCCCGTTACGAGCGGGTGGCCGAGATTCCCGCGCGGCTGGCTGCCGCGCATGTGGCGCAGACCCTGCGCCTGCTCGAGGTACCCGCCTCACCCCTGGCCGGTGCCGACCCTGCACTGCTGTCGACCGCAGACCTTCGCGTGCAGGCAGTGGACAATGGTGGCCACGTCCCGCTGAGCGCGCGCGACCGCGCGGTGGAGCAACTGCTGCGGACGTCGCTGGAAGGCGAACTGGGCAGCCCCCGCGAACTGCACCTGCAGCACCTGCGTCTGTACGATCCGGAGGGGCGCGAAGATGACAACGTGCTCTCGGCGCGCCATGTCGCCGGCCAGTTCCAGCTGCGCGTGCGCAGCGCGCAGGGGTACTGGCTGCAGTTCGACGTGCGCGAAGGCCAGGCCGGGCTGAAGCTGGAGCCGGCGCACGCACTGAGTGACTATCTGCTGCGTATCTATGGCCTGCGCACCCTGCTGATCGTCCTGTTGGCCCTGCTGGTGGTGCGCTGGCTGACCCGGCCGCTGACCCGGCTGGGGGCCGCTGCACAGGCGCTGGGTCGCAACCTGCACGCGCCGCCCCTGCCGCTGGAAGGCCCGCGCGAGGTGCGTCAGGCCGCGCAGGCGTTCAACCAGATGCAGCAGCAGCTGCAGCAGGCCGCTCGGGGGCGCGAGGAGCTGCTGGCGGCGGTCTCGCATGACCTGCGATCGCCGTTGACCCGGCTGCGCCTGCGTACCGAGCTGCTGGCCGATGAAGCCGCACGCACGCGTTGGCGGGCAGATCTGGACGACATGCAGGAGCTGGTCGACTCCATCCTTGATTACAGCAGCGCCACCCAGTTGCGTGGCGACCGCGAGCCGATCGACATCGGCGCCCTGCTGCGCACCGTGGCCGAGGACGCGCGCGAGGCAGGCCACGCCGTGCAGGTCCAGGTGGGCCGGATGGATGTGCCCTACGCCGGCTTCCCTCGCAGCCTGAAACGCGCGCTGGCCAACCTGCTGGACAACGCTGGGCGCTATGGCGGCGGCGCACAGGTCGAGGCGTGGGGGGATGCGCAGGCCATCCACATCACGATCGCCGACCAGGGGCCGGGCATACCGGCCGACCAGCGGGAGCGGATGCTGCAGCCCTTCCAGCGGCTGGAAGCTTCACGCAGTGCCCGCCATGGCGGCACCGGCCTGGGCCTGAGCATCGCCGTGGCGGTGGTGCAGGCCCATGGGGGACAGCTGGCGCTGGAAGATGGCGCCGACGGCGTCGGCCTGCGCGTGCGCATCACCCTGCCGCGCAGCCGGTAGTGCCGGCCGCTGGCCGGCAACACATCATCCGCCCGCATTGCGCGTTTGCCGGCCAGCGGCCGGCGCTACCGTCAAGGGATGTTCAATCCGGCGCCTTGGCCGGGACGAACGGTGAGGTCGGGTCGCTGGCCGGGAAGGTCTCCTCCAACGCCTGATCCTGATTGTCGCTGGCGTGCTGCTTGCGTTCACGACGCTTGAGCGGGCTTTCCTGCCCGCCGCGATGGCGATCCCCGCAGTCCTTGCGGTCCTGCGCGGCCTGTTCAGGGTGATGGACGGCCGGCAGCGCGTCTTCGTGCGGCGCCTGCATGCCGGAACCCCGGTCCTCGGCATCGGCCAGGTCGTGCTTGGCACGGGATTCCCCGGGTACGGGGGCATGGGTCTGGCGCAGCGGGTCACGGTGGGACATGGCGATTACCTGGCGTGTGGCGTGGCACCCCACTAAAGCGCGGTGCAGGTAAAGCCGCCGCGAACCCGGCGTCATGAACATCTCTGTCACGGCTGGATAACGGCACCGCCGGTATTCCTGCCCACCCGCCCTGCTGCAGGAGCCGGCCATGGCCCGTCTTGAACGCCCCGCCCCGTCCGTGTTCAACGCCCTGCTCGACCCGCTGGGACCGCGCACGCCCCCGCGTCGCGCGCGCCGGCACGAAGACCCGCAGGCGGTGGCCCAGGATTACCTGCAGTACATGCTCAGCGACTACGAGCGGCGCCGCGCCCACGGCCACCGCAACTGGCGCGATCTGTGCCCGGTCTACGCCTTTGCGCTCACCACTCACGCTGCCGACTGGCCGCGTGGCGGTGATGCCGACACCTGCGAGGAGCTGGCCGCGCACTGGGAGCAGATGCGCGGGCAGTCGCGGATGGGTTGGTCGCAGGCGCGTCCGGTCGTGGAAGACGCCTGGCGCGCGCTGGACCACATTCCGATGGCGGCGGTGCGGCCGCTGCTGCAGTAACACCGTCGCCGCGCGCCACCCGGCCTGCACGGGGTCGACACAGCCGTTTCACGGTGGTCGTCAGAAGCTGGCGGCCCCGTTGCAACTCAGGTGCGCGCCATGGCCCGCCCGATCTGGACCGGCACTCTCTCCTTCGGTCTGCTGAATGTGCCGGTGTCGCTGATGTCCGGCGAACGCAAGGTCGACCTGCAGTTCCGCATGCTTGATTCGCGCGACCGCAAGCCGATCCGCTTCGAGCGGGTCAATGCGGATACTGGCGAGGAAGTGCCATGGAAGGACATCGTCAAAGCCTACGAGTACGACAAAGGCAGCTACGTCGTGCTGGAAGAGGGCGATATCCGCTCGGCCGCACCGGAAAGCCATGAAACGGTGGAGGTGGAAACCTTCGTTGATGCCACCCAGATAGATCCGCGCTTCTACGAGAAGCCGTATCTCCTGCTGCCCGGCAAGAAGGCCGAGAAGGGCTACGTGCTGCTGCGCGAGACCCTGCGCGGCACCGGCAAGGCCGGCATCGCGCGGGTGGTGGTGCGCACCCGTGAGTACCTATGCGCGGTGATGCCGCAGGGGCATGCACTGGTGCTGATGATCCTGCGCTACCCGCAGGAACTGGTCGATCCGGAGGACTACAAGCTGCCCACCGGCAGCCTGGCCGACTACCGCATCACGGCGAAGGAATCGGCGATGGCCGGGCAGCTGATCGAATCGATGGCGGCCGACTGGGACCCATCGCAATACCACGACGAATTCCGCGAGCGCCTGCAGCAGGTGTTGAACAAGCGCATCAAGTCCAAGGGCGGTACCACCCAGGTGGAAGAGGAACCGGTGCCGCACGAGGATGCCACCACCAATGTGGTGGACTTCATGGCCCTGCTGCAGAAGAGCCTGGACGCCAACACGCGTACGCCGGCGAAGAAGACCGCCGCACGCAAGGCACCGGCGAAGAAGGCAGCAAAGAAGGCCGCGAAGAAGACTGCCAGCAAGGCGGGCAAGGCGACGAAGAAGGCTGCGCCGCGACGCAAGGCAGGTTGAGCCATGTCGCTGCACCAGTACCGCCGCAAGCGCCGCCTGGGCGGTGGCAGCGGGCAGACACCGGAACCGGATGATGGTCCAGCCGCAGGCAATCCGATGCGGCGCCCGCAGTTCGTCATCCAGCTCCACCACGCCAGCTCGCGACACTACGACTTCCGTCTGGAGATGGACGGGGTGCTGAAGAGCTGGGCGGTACCCAGGGGTCCCTCGCTGCGCGTGGGCGAAAAGCGCCTGGCGGTGGAAGTGGAGGACCATCCGTTGTCCTACGCCGGCTTCGAGGGCGACATTCCCGAAGGCCACTATGGCGCCGGCCACGTGCAGGTCTTCGACCATGGCAGCTGGGCCTGCGAAGGTGACCCGCTGCAGGCGCTGGCCGACGGCAAGATTGATTTCGTACTGCACGGACAGCGCCTGCACGGTGGTTGGAAACTGGTGCGCACCGCCATGAAAGGGCGACAGGTGCAGTGGCTGCTGATCAAGCGCGACGATGCCGAGGCGCGCGATGCCGAGGCCGATGATCTTCTGGAGCGCGCGATGCGATCCCCCAAGGCAGCAGGAAAGCCGGCGAAGAAACGTGCGCCCTCCACGGCACGCAAGGCGGACGCGCGCTGGCATGCGCGCGCGCTGAAACTGGCCGGTGCGCGCGACCATGCTTACCCGCGCGATTTCAGACCCCAGCTGACCGACCACCGCGATACCGCGCCCGACGGCGACCGTTGGCTGCACGAGATCAAATGGGATGGCTACCGCCTGCTGGCCGATCTGCACGAGGGCGAGGTGAAGCTGCGCTCGCGCAATGGCCTGGACTGGACAGCTGACTTTCCCGAAGTCGTGCAGGCCGTTCGTGCGCTGCCGGTACGTGACGCCCGCCTGGATGGTGAACTGGTGGTGCTCGATGCACAGGGACGCAGTGATTTCGCCGCCCTGCAACGCGTCATCGATGGCAGCTCGAAACAGCCGCTGCGCTACATCGCTTTCGATCTGCCGGGTGTCGCTGGCGTGGACATCAGCTGCGCGCCGTTGCGTGAACGCAAGGCCCTGCTGAAGGACCTGATCGGGCCGGAGCCAGGCACACTGGCCTTCAGCGAACACGTGGTCGACCACGGCCCGGCAGTGTTTGCCGCCAGTGGTGAGGCTGGCTACGAGGGCATCGTCAGCAAGCAGGTCGATGCGCCCTACGTGAACGCCCGCGCGCGCAGCTGGGTGAAGGTCAAGCACGAAGACACCGACGAATTCGTCATCGTCGGCCACACCGCGCCCAAGGGCAGCCGCGTCGGCTTCGGGTCGCTGCTGCTGGCCACGCCCGATGCCGGTGGCCTGCGCTATGTGGGCCGGGTCGGCACCGGCTTCGACGATGAAGGGTTGAAGGCGCTGACTACCGTCTTGGCGCCCCTGGCCGTGAAAACACCGGTACTGGAACTGCCGGCCCATGTCCCGTTCCGCGCCGCCAGCGTGCGCTGGGTCAGGCCCGTGGTGGTGGCCGAGGTCGCCTTCCGTGGCTGGGGCAAGGAAGGGCTGCTGCGCCAGGCCAGCTTCAAGCGCCTGCGCAGCGACAAGCAGCAGGAGGACCTGGGCATGGCACAGGCGCGGGGCAACGATGAAACGGCAGTGGCCATCAGCCATCCCGAACGGGTGGTGTACCCCAGGCAGAAATTCAGCAAGGGCGATGTGGCTGCGTACTACCGGCAGATGGCGCGCTGGATCCTGCCGGAGATTGCCGGCCGCCCGCTGTCGCTGCTGCGCTGCCCCGATGGGGTCGGCAAGGCCTGCTTCTTCCAGAAGCACCACGGCTCGGGCCTGGGCGATGCCGTGCACGCGGTGCCGCTGCAGCAGAAAAGCGGGCGCGAGGACTACGTCCATATCGACGATGCGCGCGGCCTGCTGCAGCTGGTACAGATGAATACATTGGAGCTGCACCCGTGGGGCGCGACGGTGGCCGACCCGGAGCATCCGGACCGCCTGGTGTTCGATCTGGATCCCGGCGAAGGCGTGAGCTGGGCACAGGTGAAATCGGGCGCGCGCGATGTGCGTGACCGTTTGCTGCAGGTGGGCCTGCAGAGTTTCGTGCGGCTGTCCGGCGGCAAGGGTGTGCACGTGGTGGTGCCGCTGCAGCCCAAGGCGGACTGGGAACAGGCCAAGGCATTCTGCGAAGCCTTCGCTCAGGCGATGGCACTGGAGCAGCCCGACCGTTACGTGGCGACGATGAGCAAGGCCAAGCGCAGCGGTGTCATCTTCATCGACTGGCTGCGCAACACGCGCGGCGCCACCAGCGTGTGTTCGTGGTCGCTGCGGGCACGCGAAAGTGCCGGCGTGGCGGTGCCATTGCGTTGGGAGGAACTGGCCAGGGTGGGCGCCGCCGATGCGTTTCCGCTGGCCAAGGCGCTGGCGAGGGCCAAGCGCCTGAAAGGTGATCCTTGGCAAGGGATCGAACGCCTGAAGCAGGTGTTGCCGGCCACCGATTTGTAGAGCCGAGCCTATGCTCGGCTTCCGTGTCCACGATCAGAAGCAGCCGAGCATGGGCTCGGCTCTACAGGGAAGGCGGCGCGCGAACACGCCGCCTCCTGCGTCTATCAGAAATCCGCGCGGATGCCGAAGGTGACGCGGCGCCCGGAGAACTCGTACTGGGTCGGGAAGGCCTTGTCGATCGTATAGCCGCTGGTTTTCTCGTCCAGCAGGTTGATCGCCTCCAGGTTCAGCTTCCAGGTGTCATTGAGGCGGAAGCCGATCGACGCATCCAGCTGGCCATAGGCATCGCGGTAGACCGGATACATGTTCAGGTGGATGTACTCGACGTACTTGTCCTTGTAGTTGTACGAGGCGCGCGCGCTGAAGCGGTCGTTCTCGTAGTACAGGGTGAAGTTGTACGCCTTCTCGGCCAGGCCTTCCGGCGGCGTGGGGATATCCAGGTCCGAGGCACCGGTCAGCGAGTTGTCCAGCTGGGTGTAGTTGGCGTTGATGCCCCAGCCTTCCAGCGCCGGGTGCAGCATCGACAACGGCAGCTGCGCCACCAGTTCGACGCCGGTCACCTTGTAGGAACCCTCGGCGTTGACCGGCTGGTAGACCTCGAAGTCGTAGTAGCCGTCCAGAGAGCCGTTGGCGTTGAGCTTTTCCACGTTCGGCACGATGCCGGTCAGCGACTGCCGCACCACGCCGTCGATCTTCTTGGAGAAGTAGGACGCCGCCAGCAGGCCACCATTCTGCAGGTACTTTTCCAGGCCCACTTCCCACTGCTTGGCGGTGGTCGGCTTCAGTGCCGGGTTGCCGTCCATGAAGCGGAAGCTGCTCCAGCTCACGGTGCGCCGGTAGGCGATGTCGGTCAGCGACGGACGCATCAGGGTTTCAGAGGCGGCGCCACGCAGCACCAGGCCGTCGGCGATCTCGGCGGTCATGTTGAAGCTGGGCAGGATCTTGCTGTAATCGCCGCTGCTGGAGATCGGCGTCGGCGTGTAGCCGCTGCTGCCATCGGCATTCTGCACCGGGTGGAAGCCGGCCGAATCGACGTCGGTGTCGATCGAGCGCACACCCAGGTTGGCGTACACCGGCACGCTGCCGATGTCGAAGTAGAAATCGGCCATGGCATACAGCGCCAGGGTCTTCTCCTTCACTTCGTAGTACTGGCCTGGGTCGATCGGGGTTTCATAGCCCGGGTAGCGGAAGGTGGCGCGTGCATAGGCATTGGAGACCTGCTGCCAGTCCAGATCGCTGGGCCGGTAGGCGCCGCCCGGCGCCAGCTGGCTGATCCACATCGGGTTGCTGTCGGCCAAGGTGCGGGTGTTCACCCATGCCGTACTGCCGGCCGTCGGGCCCTGGATCTTGCCGCTGCCGAATGCGCGTTCCTTGGTCTTGTCGGTGTAGCGCGCGCCGAACTGCAGTGCATTCAACGCCGGGAAGAAGGCCAGGTTCATCTGCCGGCGCAGGTCGAGCTGCGCGGCGTACTTGTCATCCTTCACCTGTTCCACTTCGGTTTCGTATGCCTCGAACAGATACTTGTCCGCCGCGTTGTACATGTCGAAACCGCCGGTGGTGCTCGGCACGGTCTCGCCGCCATTGCCGGTCCAGCGCGTGCGCGACGGTGCGTAGGCCACGTGCTTGAGGTTGGCGTAGTCCGAATCCTTGCGCGCACCGGAGTAGCCCACCAGCGCATCGATATCCCAGCCGCCCACCTTCCAGTCCAGCTTGGTGCTGAACTGGCGGTAGTCGGTGTTGGCGTTGCGCTCCTTGCTGAGGATCTCGTGCTGGGTGGCGGTGTAGGCCACGTCCTTCAGCACGGTGATGCCGTAGGCGCCCAGGGTGGTGTTGTCGTAGTCGTAGATGCGGTCCAGCGTGCTGCGGCTGGATGCCGAGTAGGCGGCGGCATCGTACTCGTCCTCGTGCGTGTCATAGCCGCCGAACATCGCATCGAAGCTGAGCGAGAAGGTATCGCTGGGCTTGAACTGCAGCGACGCGGTGGCGCCCCACTGGTCCTGCTCGTTGAGGTAGACGCGGTCGCCGACCTTGTCCTGGAAGATGATGCGACTGGTCTCGTCCTTGTCCATGCGGTCCTGCACGACGATGCCGGCATGCCGCGCCAGCACGGCGGCAGCCTGCGAGCTGCGCGTACCCGATGCTTCCAGGAAGCGGCCCATCGGCCGGAAGTTGATGCCCGAGTTGGAATCGGTGCGGTTGCTGCGCTTGGCCTTGGAGAAGGACACCAGGCCACCCCAGTCGCCCCAGGTATCGCTGGCGAGGAAGGAGATCTTCGGGTCGATCTTGCCGTTGATCGAGTTGTGCGAGGCTTCGGCAGAGGCACTGAACTTCGGTTCGGGGAAGTCGAACGGCTTGGCCGTTTCGATGTAGACCGAACCGGCAATGCCGCCCTCTTCGTCGGCGGCGGTCGGCGACTTCTGCACGGTCACCGTCTGCACCACGTCGGCAGCGAAGATGTCGAACTGCACGTCGCGCCCACCACTGCCCGAGGCGGTGGCGAGGTTGTTGATGGATACCAGGGTGAACTCGCTGGGCAGGCCCCGCACGCTGACCTTGCTGCCCAGGCCCTTGTTGCGCTCGATGGTCACACCCGGCATGCGCTGCAGCGCTTCGGCCAGGTTCTGTTCGGGAAAATCGGCGACGTCGGTGGCGACGATCGAATCCGAGAAACCGATGTTGGCGCGCTTGAGGTCGACCGCGCGCTCCAGGCTCCTGGCATAGCTGCCGGAAACGGTGACGGTGTCCAGCTGCTGCAGCTGCTCACGGGTATCGCCATCGGCGGCTTCTTCCGCCATTGCATCGATGGGCAGTACGGCCAGGCCGCCGATCAGCACCGCATGCACGGCGCGGGACAAAAGCTTCGCATGGGGGGCCGCAGCAACGGCCTCCCGGATCTGGTGACGCATCGGATGGTTTCCCGGTTCCCTGTGGTGTCTTACGCCGCGCCTGCCCCTTTATCCGTGGGTGCAGGCCCCTGCGCCGCGTTGCCGACGTTCGGCGGGCACCGAGCCTAGGGGGGAATTGTTAAGCCTGTGTTGCGCTGCGGGAAGGACGACGGCCGAACCACCAGCCGCCGATCAGTTGCACCGGCAGGGAAAGCAGCAGGACGATGGCGAACCAGCGCGGGAAGTCGCCGCCCATCACCCACAGTCCATAGCCGCTGCCGACGACCAGCAGCGCCCAGATCGAGGTGCCGTGCGCACGCGGCCAGCATGGCGCGTAATAGGTCGCGAAGGCGATGCCGGCGATGCCGCCGAGTACGGTGAAGACCAGGTCCCAGCCCAGTTGTGCTTCGCTGCCGGGATGCAGGCCGAACAGCGACGGCAGCCAGCCGCCGGCACTGCTGACCAGGGCGAGCGCGAGCAGCGCGCCGACCAGGGCGACGACGGACAGGAAAGCAGTCTTAAGCATCTCGGGCATGCGCGCATTGTACGGCGCGCGCGACGGTAGAGCCGAGCCCATGCTCGGCTGGCGAATGTGGAAAGCCGCCGAGCATGGGCTCGGCTCTACAGGGGCTCAGGCCTTGCCGGCGGCCTGCAGCGCGGCGAATTCCTCATCGCTGAACAGCCGTGAGCGCACCAGGAAGCGCACGCCCTCGCCGTTCTCAAGCGAGAACATGCCACCACGTCCGGGTACCACGTCGATGATCAGCTGCGTGTGCTTCCAGTACTCGAACTGCGAGGGACTGATGTGGAATGGTGCGCCGCCGATCTCGCCCAGGCAGACGTCGCGGTCGCCGACGATGAAATCGCCCTGCGCAAAGCACATCGGCGAGGAACCATCGCAGCAGCCACCGGACTGGTGGAACAACAACGGCCCATGCCGCGCACGCAGCTTTTCGATCAGCTGCAGCGCCGCGAGCGTGGCGATGACCTGGTGCGGAAGTTCATTCATGGTGGCCTCGTTCGGGGGTCGGATCCCTCTGCCGGTGGCAGAGGGATCCGACCCCTTGCACGGCCGCCGCGCCCGTGGGAGAGGGGGACGGGCGCGGCAGCCATGCGCGGGAGGGTCAGGCAGCGAAGTCCAGGACCACGCGCCCTTCGATGGTGCCGGCATGCATGCGCGCAAACACGTCGTTGATGTTTTCAAGGCGGTCGGTGCTGACCGTTGCGGCGACCTTGCCTTCGGCAGCGAACTGCAGCGATTCCTGCAGGTCCAGTCGCGTGCCGACGATCGAGCCGCGTACGGTGACGCCGTTGAGCACCATACCGAAGATGTCCAACGGGAAGTTGCCCGGCGGAAGGCCGTTCAACGACACCGTGCCACCCCGGCGGACCATGCCCAGCGCCTGCTCGAACGCCTTGGGTGATACCGCGGTGACCAGCGCGCCGTGCGCACCGCCGATCTCCTTCTTCAGGAACGCGGCCGGGTCGGTGGTGCGGGCGTTGACGGTGACCTGCGCACCCAGCCGACGGGCCAATGCCAGCTTGCCATCATCGACGTCGATGGCCGCCACGTTCAGGCCCATCGCCCGTGCGTACTGCACTGCCATGTGGCCCAGGCCGCCGATGCCGGAAATGGCGACCCAATCACCGGGCTTGGTATCGGTGACCTTCAGGCCCTTGTAGACGGTCACCCCGGCGCAGAGCACCGGCGCGATCTCCACGAAGCCCACTTCCTTCGGAAGCAGGCCGACATAGTTGGCATCGGCCAGTGCGTACTCGGCGAAGCCGCCGTTGACCGAGTAGCCGGTGTTGCGCTGCGTTTCGCACAGCGTTTCCCAGCCACCCAGGCAATGTTCGCAATGGCCACACGCCGAGTACAACCAGGGGATGCCGACCCTGTCGCCTTCCTTGACGTGCCCTATCCCGCCTCCCACGGCCACGACGTGCCCCACGCCCTCGTGGCCGGGGATGAACGGCGGGTTCGGTTTCACCGGCCAGTCGCCCTCGGCGGCGTGCAGGTCGGTGTGGCAGACGCCGCAGGCCTCGATTCTGACCAGTACCTCGCCCGCCCCCGGGCGCGGTACCACGACTTCCTCGATGACCAGCGGCTTGCCGAACTCACGGACAACGGCGGCCTTCATGGTTCTATTCATGCGGTTTTCTCCGTAGTGCGCTTGCAGACAGGATGGCGCCGGCCTCATGCCCGCGCCTTGATCCCGATCAATTCTTCAGAAGAAGCCCAGCTTCTTCGGCGAGTAGCTGACCAGCAGGTTCTTGGTCTGCTGGTAGTGGTCGAGCATCATCTTGTGGTTCTCACGACCGATGCCCGACTGCTTGTAGCCGCCGAACGCCGCGTGCGCGGGATACGCGTGGTAGCAGTTGGTCCACACGCGCCCGGCCTGGATTGCCCGGCCCATGCGGTACAGGCGCGAGGCATCGCGGCTCCACACGCCGGCACCGAGGCCGTACAGCGTGTCGTTGGCGATCTGCAGCGCTTCTTCTTCGGTCTTGAAGGTGGTCACCGCCACCACCGGCCCGAAGATCTCCTCCTGGAAGATGCGCATGCGGTTGTGGCCCTTGAACACCGTGGGCTTCACGTAATAGCCGCCGGCCAGATCGCCGCCCAGCCTGTTCTGCTCACCACCGATCAGTACTTCGGCCCCTTCCTGCTTGCCGATATCGATGTAGGACAGGATCTTTTCCAGCTGCTCGGAGGAGGCCTGCGCACCGATCATGGTGTCCGGGTCCAGCGGGTCACCCTGCTTGATCGCCGCCACGCGCTTGAGCACGCGTTCCATGAAGCGTTCGTAGATGGATTCCTGCACCAGCGCACGCGACGGGCACGTACACACTTCGCCCTGGTTGAGCGCGAACAGCACGAAGCCCTCCACCGCCTTGTCGAGGAAATCATCATCCTCGGCCATCACGTCGGCGAAGAATATGTTGGGCGATTTGCCACCCAGTTCCAGCGTCACCGGAATCAGGTTCTGGCTGGCGTACTGCATGATCAGGCGGCCGGTGGTGGTTTCCCCGGTGAAGGCGATCTTGGAGATGCGCGGGTTGCTGGCCAGCGGCTTGCCCGCTTCCAGGCCGAAGCCGTTGACGATGTTGAGCACGCCTGGCGGCAGCAGGTCGCCGATGATCTCCATCAGCACCAGGATCGAGGCCGGTGTCTGCTCGGCCGGCTTGAGCACCACGCAGTTGCCGGCGGCCAGTGCCGGGGCCAGCTTCCACGCGGCCATCAGCAGCGGGAAATTCCACGGGATGATCTGCCCCACCACCCCCAGCGGTTCGTGGAAGTGGTAGGCCACGGTGTCCTTGTCGATCTCCGACAGGCTGCCTTCCTGCGCGCGCACCGCACCGGCGAAGTAGCGGAAGTGATCGACCATCAGCGGAATGTCGGCGTTGAGCGTTTCGCGGATCGGCTTGCCGTTGTCCCAGGTCTCGGCACGGGCGATCAGTTCCAGGTTCTGCTCGATGCGGTCGGCAATGCGGTTGAGGATGTTGGCGCGTTCGGTGGTGGAGCGCTGGCCCCAGTCGGCCTTCGCGGCGTGGGCAGCGTCCAGTGCCGCTTCGATGTCCTCGGCATTGGAACGCGCTACCGAGGTGAGCACCTTGCCGGTGATGGGCGTGGTGTTTTCGAAGTACTGGCCGCTGCGCGGTGCCACCCACTGTCCGCCGATGTAGTTGTCGTAGCGGGGCTTGAACAGTGAGCGCGGGTCGGCCGGGTCGGCCGGGAGGGGCGAGGGCGAGGCAACGGCATTCATGGTGGGCACTCCTTGGATGGCCCGGACAACCCGTGGCCTTCGCCCCATACCGCAACGAGCGTGCCAACCCTGCCTGTGCTGCGCCGCGTCACGATGCGCGGCGGCGCGGCTGTTGAAGCCTCCAGCGCAGGATGCGGCGGTGCACCACCGGTCGTCATCGCAACTGAAGCCGGGATGTGCTTTTAATCGGAACAGTGCCCGCAACAACTGTCGCAGAATGCGACACAGGAGTGACAGGGTGTCCCAGCCGAGTCTTCCCGAGCGCGTCGGTGGCGCGCGCCGCGCCTTCTTCGAGCGCGGCGCATCGCCGGCAGGCGCCGTGCCTGACGCCATCCTGCAATCCTGGCGACGCTGCCAGCGCCAGGGCCTATCGGCGGACGCGCGGCCCGATGTGGCCCCTGTGCCGGAACTGTCGCTGCGTGAACTGCGCCAGCGCCGCGAACGCCTGTGGCGGTTGGCCCGGCCAGAGCTGGAAGGGCTGGCAGGCTCGTTGTCCAGCAGCGACGGCATCGTGCTGCTCACCGACGAAGAAGGCTGGGTACTGGATGCCGAGGGCAGCAACAGCTTCCTGGACCGGGCCGGACAGGTCGCCTTGATGCCCGGCGTGCGCTGGGATGAAGGCACGGTGGGCACCAATGCCATCGGCACCGCCATCGTCGAAGGCCGTGCCCTGCAGGTGCGCGGCGGCGAACACTTCTTCGCGCCGCACGGCATCCTCACCTGTTCGGCCACGCCGATCTTCGATCCGTTCGGCCAGCGCGTCGGTGTGCTCGACATCTCCGGCGATGCGCGCCATGCCCACCTGCATGCGCTGGCGCTGGGCCGGCAGGCGGTGGACCAGATCGAGCACCGTTACTTCGCCGATGGACTGGACGACTGCGAGCTGCTGCACCTGCACGCCCAGCCACTGCTGCTGGGCAGCCCGCGCGAGGCCCTGCTCGGTTTCCGCAATGGCCGTCTGGTGGCGGCCAACCGGGTCGGGCTGGGCCTGTTCGGGCTGGACCGCCACGACATTGGACGGGCGTCCTATGAGGCGCTGTTCGACCAGCCGCTGTCGCGCCTGCATGACGACGGCATGTTGCTGGACCGCCAGGGGCGTGCGCTGCATGGCCATGCGGACGGCCGCCGCCGGATGCGCAGCGACAGAGCGGTGGTCGCCCGTGCACCCCGCCTGACACCTGCGGCCGCCGCCACGGTCGTGCTGGCCGCCCCCGGCACCGTGCTGGCCACGCCGGTACAGCAGCAGCTGCGCCAGGCCGTGCGGGTGCTCGATGCCGGCTTGCCGGTGCTGGTGCAGGGTGAAACCGGCACCGGCAAGGAAGTGTTCGCACGCGAACTGCATCGCCGTTGCGCGCGCGCCGGCCAGCCATTGGTGGCAGTGAACTGCGCGGCCCTGCCGGAGGGCCTGATCGAAGCAGAGCTGTTCGGTTACGAAGAAGGCGCGTTTACGGGTGCGCGCCGGCAGGGCAGTACCGGCCTGCTGCGGCAGGCGCAGGGCGGGGTACTGTTCCTCGACGAGATCGGCGACATGCCGCTGGCCCTGCAGCCGCGCCTGCTGCGCGTACTGCAGGAACGCGAGCTGTCACCCCTGGGCGGGGGCCGCCCGGTGAAACTGGATTTCGCCCTGGTGTGTGCCAGCCACTGCGATCTGCAGCAGGCCGTGGCCGAGGGGCGCTTTCGCGCCGATCTGTACTACCGCATCGCCGACCACGTGGTGCACCTGCCGGCCCTGCGCGAGCTGGACGAGCGTGGCGCGCTGCTGCAGGCGCTGTGGACACCGATCGCACAGGGCCGTGTGTTGCAGGGCGAGGTGCTGGAGGTGCTGCAGCGGCAGCGTTGGCCGGGCAACCTGCGGCAGCTGCAGGCCTGCCTGCGCACGCTGGTGGCGTTGAGTGAGCCGGGTGAGCAGATCACCGCCGCCCATCTGCCTGCCGAACTGTTGAAGGCGCCGGCGGCCCCGGTGACCGCCATGAATCCCGTGCAGGGTGGGCTGCGTGACATCGCCGAGGACGTGATGCGCCAGGCCCTGCAGGTTGCCGACGGCAATGTCTCTGCTGCGGCCAGGCGGCTGGGTATCAGCCGCAGCACGCTGTACCGGCGGCTGGGCCAACCCGCCACGCGCTGAGCGCGCGACGGGCCTGCATGTTCGACGTCCGCGATGGGGTGCGCGGGCTTGATGCCTGCGGCGCGTATGCGGATGTGGCGCCTGCGCTGGGGCGCATGGGCTGGATGTCTGCTTTGCGTAGAGTCGAGCTTGCTCGACTGTCGCTGTCTCGTAGAGTCGAGCTTGCTCGATTGGCTCCTCGCGAACAGCAGTCGAGCAAGCTCGACTCTACGAGGAGCAGGTCAGCCGGCCAGCACCGCCGCTTCGCGTGCCAGGCGTTCGATGCTGTCCCAGTCGCGCGACTGCATCAGGGCCGCGGTGGTCAGCCACGAACCGCCCACGCACAGCACGTTGGGCAGGTGCAGGAACTGCGGTGCGGTCTGCGCGCTGATGCCACCGGTCGGGCAGAAGCGCACATCGGCGAACGGGCCGTGCCAGGCCGACAGCAGCGGCGCGCCGCCGGACTGCACCGCCGGGAAGAACTTGAACGTGTCCAGACCGTGTTCCAGGCCGAGGATCAGCTCGGAGCCGGTCGCCACGCCGGGCAGGTAAGGCAGGTCGGCATCGCGCGCGGCGGCGTACAGCGTCGGCGTCGCACCCGGCGACACCGCGAAACGCGCACCGGCGGCCTTGGCGGCCTGCATCTGCGCCGGGGTCAGGACCGTGCCCGCACCCACCACCGCATCCGGCACGGCCTCGACCATGGCCTTGATCGCTTCCAGCGCACGCGGCGTACGCAGAGTGACTTCGATCACCGGCAGGCCGCCGCGGAACAGCGCCTGGGCCACCTGCACGGCGTCGTCGACGTCATCGGGGGTGAACACCGGAATCACCGGTGCAAGTTTCAGTACCGCACGTACGCGCGGATCAGCGCCGGACATCGAATCGCTCCTCGCCCACCAGGGCCAGTACGTCAGCTTCGCTGACAGGGTTGAAATCGCCGGGGATCGAGTGCTTCAGCCCCCCGGCGGCCAGGCCGAACCGCACGGTGGCGTCGGCATCGAAGCCGGACAGGATGCCATGCAGGATGCCCGCCGCGAATGCATCACCCCCGCCGATGCGGTCGACGATGCCCTGCAGCTGGCGCACCGGCGCCTGCGCACGGGTGCCGTCGCGGCCCAGCAGCAGCGCGCCCAGCGCATGGTGGTCCACGCTGAGGGTCTGGCGCTGGGTGCAGGCCATCCACTGCAGCTGCGGGAACGCGGCGAATGCCGCTGCGGCCGCTGCCTCGACCTTGTCTACCACGTCGGTCTGCGCGAAGCGCTGGCCGAGGATGACTTCGATGTCGCGGTAGTCGGCGAAGACGATGTCGGCCTGGGCGAACAGTTCGCGCAGGATGGCCTGCGCATCGCCGCCCCAGCGCTGCCACAGCTTCGGCCGGAAGTTGCCATCGAAGGACACGCGCACGCCCAGTGCACGTGCCGCGCGCGCCGCCTCCAGCGTGGCCTGGGCGACGTCGGGGCCCAGTGCCGGGCTGACCCCGGACAGGTGCAGCCACTGTGCGCCCTGCAGCAGCACTGGCCAGTCGTAGTCGGCGGCGGTGCTGCGCGCGAACGCGGAATCGGCGCGGTCATAGACCACTTCGCTGGCGCGCTGCACCGCGCCGGTGGTCAGGAAATACAGGCCCATGCGGCCCTCGGGATCCTGCCGCACGCTGCGCGTATCGACCCCGTGCCGGCGCAGTTCACCCAGCACGTGGGCACCCAGCGCGTTGCCGGCCACAGTGCTGACCATGGCCACCTCGTGTCCAAGGCAGGACAGCGAGACACCCACGTTCGCCTCCGCCCCGCCCACGTGCACCTGCAGCTGCGGCGACTGCATCAGCAGTTCGCGACCCGGTGCGCCCAGGCGCAGCAGCAATTCCCCGAAACATACGACACGACCCATTTCCGCTCCCTTACGCTGGCCGCCAGCAGGTGCTGCTGGGCGGCGTGGAATCGCGCCACGCATCCGCGCGGCGGTTGACCATCGGTGTCATATGAAAACCGACCGGCCTTGGACACAGCCTAGCAAACTGTCGGAAGCATTGTCCCGCAAGCGTCTTGGAGACATTACAAGTCTGTTGCGGTGCAAGATGCCGCCGAGGGAGCGTGCTGCTACCGTCGGCTCTGACCAGCGGTGTCATTCCGCTGAAACACTCGCGAGACCAGACCTTTGGGAGAGGGGAAAGGCATGCATTCTCGGAACCACGCAAAAAAGACACCGGTTACCTTGCTCGCCATGGCGGTCAGCCTGGCCCTGTCGGCCGGCGCTGCGGCCCAGCAGCAGAGCGAGGCGCCCAGCGCCACCAACCTGGATACGGTGAATGTCACCGGCTACCGCGCCAGCGTGGAAAAGGCGCTGGACATCAAGCGCAGCGAATCCGGCGTGGTCGACGCCATCGTGGCCGAGGACATCGGCAAGTTCCCCGACCTGAACCTGGCCGAGTCGCTGCAGCGCATCCCGGGCGTGGTCATCACCCGTGAAGCCGGCGAAGGCCGCAACATTTCGGTGCGCGGCCTCGGCCCGGACTTCACCCGCGTGCGCATCAACGGCATGGAAGCGCTGACCACGGTGGGCGCCGGTGACCAGAGCGGCGGCACCAACCGTGGCCGCGGCTTCGACTTCAATGTGTTTGCTTCGGATCTGTTCTCGCAGCTGATCGTGCGCAAGACCGCCTCGGCCGACGTGGAAGAAGGCTCGCTGGGCGCCACGGTCGACCTGCGTACCGCACGCCCGTTCGACTACGACGGCTTCACTTTCGCCGCCAGCGGCCAGGCCAGCTACAACGGCATGGCTGAAAAGGCGGACCCGCGCCTGTCCGCGCTGATCTCCAACACCTTCGCCGATGGCACGTTCGGTGCGCTGCTGTCGGTGGCCTATTCCGAGCGCCAGGCGCTGGAAGAAGGCTCCAACACTGGTCGTTGGGCCAACGGCCCGAGCAACGGCAATTTCTCCGCGTCCTCGCCGTTCACTGCCGCGCGTGCCGCCGATGTCTTCCACCCGCGCTTCCCGCGCTACGTGCAGATGGAACACGAACAGAAGCGCCTGGGCGTGACCGGTTCGCTGCAGTGGAAGCCCAGCGACGCCACCGAGATCTCGCTGGATGCGCTGTACTCGAAGATCGATGCCACCCGCGATGAGCAGTACATCGAGGCCATTTCCTTCAGCCGCGGCACCAGCACCACGCCGCGCCTGGTGGGCAAGCCGAACACCATCGTCAAGAACGGCGAGATCCGCGACAACGCGCTGCTGTATGGCGAGTTCGACAACGTCGACATCCGTACCGAGAACCGCCACGACGAGTGGAGCACCGAGTTCAAGCAGCTCAGCCTGAACGGCCAGCACCGCTTCGGCGATGATTTCACCCTGTCCGGAAAGGTCGGTATCTCGCGCTCCAAGCACGAGAATCCGGTGCAGACCACCATCATCATGGACAAGTACGATGTTGATGGGTACAGCTACGACTACCGTGGCAACAGCCGCTTCCCGGTCATCAACTACGGCATCAACCCGACCGATCCCAGCGGCTGGGAACTGGCCGAAATCCGCCTGCGTCCGCAGTATGTGGACAACGATTTCGACACGGGGCAGCTCGACTTCAACTGGAACATCAGCCCCGGCTTCCGCCTGAAGGGCGGCGTGCTGGCCAAGGACTACAGCTTCAAGACCACCGAACTGCGCCGCGCCAGCGAACTCGCCGTGCCGAACTTCGCCGATGGAACGAAGGTCGTGCCGGTGGATCTGACAACCCAGGCCGGTCTGAAGGGCATCCAGGGCAGCCCGTCCAACTGGGTGGTGCCGGATCTGGATGCGATTGCCGAGCAGTTCGACATCTACAGCAACAGCGGCACCTTCGCGGTCGCTCCGCGCGCCAACAACGTGCGCAGCGTGGAAGAGAAGGACCGCGGCGCCTGGTTGATGGGCGAGTTCTCCACCGACCTGGGCTCGCTGCCGCTGTCGGGCAACTTCGGTGTGCGTTACGTGCGCACCAAGCAGTCATCCACCGGCCTGTCGACGCTGTCCTCCGGCACGGCCCAGACCACGGTCAGCCGCACCTACGACGACACCCTGCCCTCGTTCAACCTGGTGGCTGAAGTCACCCCGGACTTCCTGATCCGCCTCGGCGCCGCCAAGGTGATGAGCCGTCCGGGCCTGGGCAGCCTGACCCCGGGCGCGACCGTGGCCGTGGCCGGTGGTGCACGCACCATCTCCAGCGGCAACCCGACCCTGGACCCGATCCGCGCCACCAACGTCGACCTCGGCTTCGAGTGGTACTTCGCCGAAGGCGCGATGGCCGGCATCGGCCTGTTCTACAAGGACATCGAGAGCTTCGTGCAGACCACCCGCGAAGTGCGCCCCTTCAGCGACAGCGGCCTGCCCGAATCGCTGCTGGCCGGTACCGGCGCCTCGGCCAGCGATGACTTCACCTACACCCGCCCGGTCAACACGCCCGGTGGCGAACTGCACGGCGTGGAAGCGAACTACACCCAGCCCTTCAGCTTCCTGCCCGGCAAGTGGTCGAACCTGGGCGTGCAGTTGAACTACACCTGGGTGGAATCGAAGATCCAGTACCTGAACTCCGCAGGCCAGCCGGTGATGAAGACCGACCTGACCGGGCTGTCCAAGTCGTCCTGGAACGCGACGCTGTTCTACGAAGGCGAAACCTTCGCCGCGCGCGTCTCGGCCACCAACCGCGACGACTACCTGACCCAGGCACCGGGCCAGGAAACCGGCTTCAACCTGGATGGCTACCACGGCATGACCGGCACGACGGTCATCGATGCCTCCATCCGCTACACGATCAGCAAGCAGCTGGAGCTGAGCCTGGAAGGCATCAACCTGACCAACGAAGCGTCCGACGAGTGGGTGTACTCGCCGCTGACCGGTCGCCTGCCGCTGCAGTACACCGAAACCGGCCGCCAGTTCCTGCTGGGCGTGCGCTACAAGTTCTGACCGTCACCGCGGCGGCGTGGCAGCACGCCGCCGCACCTCCAGTGCAACGAAGCCACGCCGCCGCAGCTGCTGCGGCGCAAGATGCCGCGCGCCATGCGCTTTGTTACGTTCACGCGTGACCCGCGGTGTCAGCAAGTCGTTGCACCTGCGTCGTGCCGGAGGAGGCCGGTACGCACGCTACAACGCCTTCGCAACGCTTGAGGACACCCTGGGAGGGGTTTACAGATGGATTCGTCGCTCGCGCTTCACTGCGGCCGCGCGCCGCTCACCGTGCTCGCCCTGTCGATCGGACTGGTGCTGAGCCACGCTGCCCATGGGCAGCAGACCCCGGAAGCGGCTGCCGCCGGCTCCGATGCGGTCGACCTGGACAAGGTGGAGGTCAAGGCCACCTATCGCGAAAGCCTGCAGCAGTCGCTGGACGAAAAGCGCTACAGCGTCGAGCAGGTCGATGCGATCTACGCCGAGGACATCGGCAAGTTTCCCGATCTGAACCTGGCCGAGTCGATGCAGCGCATCGCCGGTGTCTCCATCGACCGCGAAGGCGGCGAAGGCCAGCAGATTTCCGTGCGCGGCCTCGGCTCGGATTTCACCCGCGTGCGCATCAACGGCCTGGAAGCCCTGTCCACGGCCGGCAGCGGTACCACCGGCGTCAACCGCAGCCGTGGCTTCGACTTCAACACCTTCGCCTCCGAACTGTTCAGCCGGGTCAAGGTCAACAAGACCCAGTCGGCGCAGATGGATGAAGGTTCGCTCGGCGCCACGGTCGACCTGCGCGCGTCGCGGCCGTTCGATTTCGACGGCTTCCAGGCCTCGCTCAATGGCCAGTATGGCTACAACGAACTGTCGCGCTCGAAGGACCCGCGCGTCTCGGCGCTGCTGAGCAATACCTGGGCCGATGGCCGCTTCGGCGCGCTGATGTCGGTGGCGTGGAGCAAGCGCACGATCTTCGAGGAAGGCTACAACCCGGTCCGTTGGGAACACGGCAACTACCGCAACTCCAACCAGGCCAACGCCGCCAACAACGGTACCTATGGTTTCTGCAGCCCGGCCGGCTATGACCCGCAGACGCCGCGCAACCCGGCTGCCAATGAAACCGCGCAGGGCGTGGGCAGCGCCGCCAACCAGGCGCGCAGCAACGGCTGGGGCAGCTACGGCATCGACGCGACCCATTGCGGTACCGGCATCGACCGCCCCGAAGCGACGGCCGAAAACATCGCCGCGTACGAAACCGCCACCAATGCGTGGATCCCCCGCTACCCGCGCTACGTCCGCACCGAGCATGAGATCGAACGACTGGGCGTCACCGGTGCGCTGCAGTTCCGCTTCAGCCCCGACAGCCTGCTCAACCTGGACCTGATGTACTCGAAGCTGGACAAGGACCAGCGCGAGGACTCCCTTGGCGCCAACCTGCACCGCACCGCGCAGTACGGCGGCAAGACCCAGATCGTGGTGCGCGAAGCACAGGTCGACGCGCAGAACCGGCTGGTCTACGGCGTGTTCGACAACGTGGACTTCCGCACCGAATCGACCGCCATCGAAGAAAGCACCGAGTTCAAGCAGGTCAGCCTGAACTTCGAGCACCGCTTCAACGATGCGGTGCGCCTGGATGCGCTGGTAGGCCATTCGGCGTCCAGCTTCGAGCGGCCGGTGTTCTCGATGGTCAGCTTCGACAACAGCAATCTGGATGGCTTCGTGCTGGACATGCGCAACGGCGCCAGCATGCCGTCGATGACCTTCCCCTTCGCGCTGGGGGATGCGGCTTCCTGGCAATGGCTGGGCTACGGCACCGCACCTGTGAATGCCAACGGCACTGCCCGTGGCGGCAACATCAGCGAAGTGCGTCTGAACCCGCAGTACGTCGACAACCAGTTCGACACCGCCAAGGTCGACCTGACCTTCAACCTCTCGCCCACCTTCACCCTGCGCGGCGGCCTGGCCTACAAGGACTACGGCATGCGCACGCAGGAGTACCGCAACATCAGCTACGGCCGCATGTCGCAGGCGCTGCCCGACGGCGTCGGCGTGGGTGATCTGTCCACCACCCTCGATGGCTTCGGCAAGGGGCTGGACGGCAGCACGCCAGGCAGCTGGCTGATCCCCGATTTCAACCGCATTGCCGAACTGCTGGACATCTACTGCAACTGCAACACCGGCACGCTGGGCGGTGACTACCGCCTGGCCGGGGTCGGCCACTTCGGTGCATCGAACAACAACTTCGATGTGACCGAAAAGAGCTACGCCAGCTATCTGCAGCTGGATTTCAACACCGAACTGTGGGATCGCCCGTTCCGCGGCAACCTCGGCCTGCGCTACGTGCGCACCGAGATCGACGCCAGCGGCTATGCGCCGTGCCAGGCCGCCAACAGCAGCGATCTTTCGGCGGCCTGCGAACCGTTCCTGGGCGTGGCCAGCGCCACCGCCGATGCCGGCGAACGCCTGCTGGTGGCCACCACCGTCGGCCATCGCTACGACGACTGGCTGCCGTCGCTGAACCTGGCCTGGGACCTCACCGACAGCGTGGTGCTGCGCTTCGGCGCGGCCAAGACCATGGCCCGCCCGACCCTGTCCAACCTGTCGCCCAGCGTCAGTGGCGGCCCGACCAGCTTCCTTGACGAGGACCGCTACTACTCGATCAACCTGGGCAACCCGAAGCTGGATCCGTTCCGTTCCACCAACTACGACCTGAGCGCGGAGTGGTACTTCCAGGAAGGTGCGCTGTTGTCGGCGGCGGTGTTCTACAAGGACATCGAAACCTACGTGCAGCGTACCCGCCTGCTGACCACCTGGGGCGACATGGGCTATTCGCTGGACCTGCTGCCGGCCGGCTTCAGCCCCAACACGCTGTTCAACGTGCAGAGCTACTTCAACACGCCCGGTGGCCCGTTGAAGGGCTATGAGCTGACCTACCAGCAGCCCTTCAGCTTCCTGCCCGGGTTCTGGAAGAACTTCGGCATCCAGCTGAACTACACCCACGTCGACTCGAAGATCAAATACCTCTTCAGCTCCGGCAGTGGCGACACCATCGTCACCACCTACACCGAGAACGACCTGCTGAACCTGTCGCCGAACTCGTACAACGCCACCCTGTACTACGACGACGGCCGCTTCAGCGCACGCGTGTCGACCAGCTACCGCGATGCCTACATCAACCAGATCCTGACCCAGGAAAGCGTCTGGGACCTGGACGGCAACCAGTACGCCACCGCCGACGTGACCGGAAAGTACAGCGTGGAAAACGTGGATTTCAACATGTCCTGGAAGTTCAACAAGCAGCTGACCGTCAGCTTCGAGGCGATCAACCTGCTGGACAGCGCCGACGAACGCTACGTCGATTCCGCGCTGTCCCTGCCCGACCGCTATACCCACACCGGTCGCCAGTACTACCTGGGGCTGCGCTACAAGTTCTGAGCGCACGCCCTGCCCTGCTGTACCGCACCGCCGCCATGCCGCTGCACCGTCGAATGCTGCTGAAAGGAAGGTTCCATGCAACGTACCGCTTCTGTCCTGCCCCGCCCGCGTCGCCGCCTGCTGGTGGCCGCGCTGTCGATGGCCGCCGCGCTGCCCGCGCTGGCTGCACCCTCGCCGACGCTGCTGTTCCACGTTGACGCCAACCAGGGACTGACCGCCATCACGGCGCAGGGCGAAGCGGTGCCGAACTTCCGCGACAAGGCGGCGGTGGTTGATGACGGTGCACGCGGCAAGGCCATCCAGTGGGAAGACGATGGTGTGCTGGCCTGGGATGCACCGGGCAACATCCTGGCCCAGCGCGGCACCCTGGCCTTCGACTGGCGGCCGCGCTATGCGGTGGGCGAAGCGCCGTTCGTGATCTTCCGCGTCGGCTATGCCGACCACAGCAGCTGGGACATGGCGTGGCTGCGCATCGACTGGAACGGCCACGGTTTCGATGCCTTCGTCACCGATGCCAACCTGGCACGTACCCGTGTGTCGTTCCGCATGGACACGCCGCCGCGGCCGGACCAGTGGCTGCACCTGGCCTTTGCCTGGGACGAGGACCAGGGCGTGCGCCTGTCCGTCGATGGCCGCGAAGTGGCGCGCGCGCAGGCCACCGGTGATTACGATGCGGCGCTGGACCAGCTCGGCCTGGCCGGGCGGGTGATGGCGCCCTACCAGGTGCAGAGCCGCTACAACTTCCTGCGCGGCAGCGATTTCCAGCACATCCGCGTGTACGACCGCATGCTGGATGGGCCTGCGGTACAGGCACTGGCAGGCGGCAGGGCTCCGGCCAGTGCAGTGGCCCCGGCCACCGACGAGCGCGCCTGGCGTCATCGTTTCGGCTGGGAAGGCGCGGCACCGCCGGCCCTGGCATCGGCTGGCACGCGCATCCGCAAGATCGAGTTCGCCGACACCCGCGACCTGAAGGCGTGGATGTGGAAGGCCACCGATGGTATCGCCGAAACCACCTGGCCCGGCGTCTACAACCGCTCGCGCCTGCCCGGACGCAACGATTACTTCCAGCTGCCCGACTGGAACACCTATGTGGAAAGCGGCCAGCACCTGGACCTGAGCCTGCCGGCCGGCGAGACGGTGAACCGCATGGAGATCCGTGGTGCGGCCTTCGGCACCCTGGCGCACGGGCCCGATGCCGCGCACGCCACCCAGGTGCTGGCCACCCGCCCGCGCGGGGTGGTACGCAGCGTGCAGGACATTCCAGCGCAGCAGGGCGGCGTGCTGCGTTTCAGCAATGTCGAACAGGAAACGCCGATCCAGGAGATCTGGGCCTACAACGTGAGCGAAGGCGCCGAGCCGGAGGGCACGGTGAAGCAGACCTACGTGATCGACAGCCAGGCGCTGCCCGACTACACCAACCTCGATGCACTGCGGCAGTACATAGAGGGCCGCTTCCCGGCCGCCGAGCGCAGCACGGTGATGGCCCTGCCCAAGGGCGCAGGCTCGCGCCGCCGTGGCGCCGACAGCCTGCCCGCGCAGCCGCGGCCGATCGTGCACGTGCTGATTCCTTCAGGCGTGGGCGACGCACCGGCCAACCAGCCGTTGATCCGCAGCTGGGCCTACAGCTGGGAGAACATGCATGACGGCCTGGATGGTGTGGCCATCGACCTTCCCGCGCTGGACCTGCCGGCCACGCACGATGGCCTGATCCCGCTGAACATCCGCATCAAGGATCCTATCTGGCCGGCACGCGACATGATCGATGTCTCGGTGTCGGTGCAGCCGGGGCAGAAGCGCACGCTGTGGCTGGATCTGCGCGACCGCATCCTTACCCCGGACAGCCTGTGGCTGAGCATCGCCTCGGCCGCGCCGGGCTTCGACGCCGCCGCGCTGGACGGCGCGCAGATCCGCCTGGTGTTCAAGCCACGCGCCGACGCGCTGAAGGAACACGTCGCCGACCGCTTCAACCAGGTGCGCGACAACTGGGGTTTCCTGGTGGAAGAGCACACCACCTCCAAGCGCCAGCGCCTGTATGCGCGCGTGTATGCCGACCTCAGCGACCTGCTGCGGGTGGACCCGGACCACGAGCTGGGCCGCCTGTACTGGAACTACATCAGCTACAACAGCCAGGGCCGCCCGCCCTATACCGCACCTGCCGTGCCCAAGGGCGTGCCGGCGTGGGCGTTCAACCAGGTGCAGGACCTGGCCCAGGTGCGGCAGTTCGTCGACTGGTGGATCGACGAGCGCCAGGTGGCCTATGGCGATTTCGGTGGCGGCATCTCCGATGATTCCGACCTGACCCAGCAGTGGCCGGGCCTGGCGCTGATGGGTGTGCAGCCGGATCGGCTGAAGGCTTCGCTGACCGCCTTGTCCGATGCGGTGTACCGCAATGGCATGTTCAGCAACGGCCTGAGCACCATCGAGACCGACGAGCTGCATTCCTACGAGGAAGGCATCAACACCAACAGCGCCATGCTCTACCTCAACTGGGGCGACCCGCTGACGCTGGAGCGCCTGATGGAAACGGTGAAGGCCTTCGACGAGCGCATCATCCTGCGCAACCCGCAGGGCAACCTGCTGTTTTCCAGCAACTGGTTCGGCGGCAACAAGGTCTACCGCGAGCCGAACTGGCAGTGGCAGAAGCCTTACTCCTTCCCGGTGCTGCACCCGGCGTTCCTGCTGGGCCAGTACAACGCCGATCCGACCGGCCGCAAGCTGGTGATCGGCCTGGCCGACGGCTACCTGGCCCATGCGGGCACCGATGAGAAGGGCCGCTTCACTCTGCCCAACGAAATCAACTGGGCCACCGGCGCCACCCGCGGCGGCGAGTTGAACAACGGTTCGGGCAGCGGCGACATCATGCATACGTTCTGGGCCGCGTGGCGCTGGACCGGCGATGCGAAGTACCTGCAGGCGCTGGACTATCGTGTGGCGCGTGGCGGGCCAGGCGCGCTGGCCAACCTGGGCGAGAACTATGTCGAAGTGCTTGGCAGGCAGCAGGACTGGTACCCGACCCTGACCGCCGAGGCCGATGCCGGAAAGACCGGCTTCGCCAGCCTGATGGCCTGGCAGGCCAGCGGCGATACGAAGTACATCGATGCGCTGCACGCCGATGGCCGGCAGGCCAAGGTGCAGCGCGCCTACATGAACACCGAAGGCCACTGGTGGTCCGACCGCGTGGAAGCGCCCAGCGAGTTCCTGCAGCGTGCCCGCCTGGGCGGCATCGCGCTGAAGCGCAACCAGAGCTGGCCCGGTCATACCGTCAGCTGGCGTTTCGACCGCGATGGCGCCGCCGAACAGGTGGCCCTGCTGGTGCACGCGCCCTCGCGCGAACGCTTCACCGTCACCAGCTACAACCTGGGTGCCCGCGCGATCGGTGCCGACATGACCGGCTGGAATGTGGCCAGCGGCACCTGGCGCGTGCGCAGCGGCGTGGATGCCGATGGTGATGGCCGGATCGACGGCACACCGGCCGAACGCACCGTGCAGCTGGAAACCAGCGTGTCGGTGCCGATGCAGTTCCGCCCGGGGCGTACCGAGGTGTTCGAGTTCGAGCGCATCGCGGCCGGTAGCCCGGTGGAGACCCGTGCGGACCTGGGCATCGGCCGCGGCGATGTGCGTGTGGACGGGCGCCAGGTGCATGTGACCGTGCACAGCCTGGGCCACGCCGGCAGTGGCGTGGGCGTGGCCGTGCTGGAAGACGCGCGTGGCCGCGAGCTTGCCCGCACCGAAGTGCCGGCCATGGCCGCACCGAGCGATCTGCAGCCGAAGACGGTGGGGGTGTCGCTGCCACTGCCGGCCGGTGACCGCAGCGGACTGCGCGTGCGCGTGGCGCTGGCCGACGGCGGTGAGGAAGTGACCCGGTTGAACAACGTGGCCGACGTGCCGCGTTGAGGGCGCTGCGTGCGCGCCATCGCCCTGGCTTCCGTAGCGTCGAGCTTGCTCGACTGCTCGTTGCATAGCGCAAACAGCAGTCGAGCAAGCTCGACGCTACCAGGAGCTCAGCGCACACATGCCGCGTTGATGGGCGCCCGCATCACCGCGTAGCGCCGGGCCACACCCGGCGGGACGCGGTCACGCCGCGTCGGTCTCCATCAGCTTCACCCGGCGCTGGTACCAACCATCGCCCTGCGGGTCGAACACCGCACTGCGTTCCATCACGCCCTGGTACACGTGCACCGACACCGCCACGTCCACCTCGCTGGCGTTGCGCAGCGTGTGGTACTCGTGCGGCGGGATCAGGCTGCCGGCACTGCCGCGGTAGCCGTACAGCGCTTCCTGCGCGGCGAAGCGGTGGCGTTCACCACGACGCTCCAGCAGCGCGTACGGGGTGACGATCAGTTCCCCCTGCCAGACGCCTTCCACGCACCACATCGCATCGTGGTCATGCAGCGGCGTGCCCTGCCCCGGCCCCCAGCACATGGCAATGACGCTGTAGCCCAGCGTCGGGCTGCGGTGCAGTTCGCGGCGGGCGTAATGACCGTCCACCGGGCGACGCACGCACGGCGGCAGCTCGATGAGTGGATCGATGATGGCTTCGCGCAGCACCTTCTGCAGGGCCTGGGTGATCAGTGGCGGATCGGCCAGGCAGACCGCGCCGTCGATGGCCGCCAGCAGGCGTTCCCGGCCCGTGAACGGCAGTGATGTGAATGTCGCTCCCATGAGGGCCAGTCTAGGCGAGCGGGGTTAACAGAATGTTTGCAGACCCTCTTGCGGTCAAAATCGAGCTGATTGCGACAAAATTCGACGTAAATCGCAGCATTTGCGCGACGATTGCGACGTCATGGCAGCAGCACTGCACGCAGTTCCGGCACCTCGCGGGCCAGTTCGGTCGCCACCAGAGTGGCGAACACCTGTGCACCTGCGTCACCCAGGTGGGTGTAATCAAAGGCCCGCTTGGCCTGTCCCATCGGTTCCAGCGCTGCGTTCTGTGCCGCTGCCGTGGCGCCGGCCTGTACCGGGCTGGCGCCAACCGTGGTGCCGTCCAATGCGCTGGCCACCTGCGCCTGGGTGGCCAGCGCCTGCGCCAGCTGCATCGCCGGCACCGGCCCCAGCGCCTGTACCAGCGCGCGGCTGCGCGCGTGCAGATCGACCAGCGGTACCCGTAGTTCGCGCGCTACCGTGCGCACGCTGTCGGCCCACGGTGCGAGGTCATCCACCAGGGCGCCATCAACGAACTGGCGGCGGGTCAGTGGCGTCAGCAGCACCGGCTTCGCACCGGCCGCACGCACCTGCTGCACGTAGCGGCGCAGGTTGTCGGGGAACTCATGCTGCAGGTCGGTCGAGCGCCCCGGCTTGCCCGGCTGGTCGTTGTGGCCGAACTGGATCAGCACCCAGGTGGCGGCATAGCCCGGTGTGCGCATCTCCGCCTCGACCAGCGCCCACGAGCCCTCGGCGCGGTAGTTGTACGTGCTGCGCCCACCGCGCGCCAGGTTCAGGCAGGCGGCGAACGAGGTCACGTGGTCGGCGCAGAAGCGCGGCCCCCAGCCGCCCTGCACGGCGGTGGTGGAATCGCCTACCAGCACGATCTTGCTGGCGCGGATCGGCGTGGGTGCAGGACGATCGCTGATGGAAGGATCAACCGTGGCGTGCGCGGCGCCGGCCACGGTCAGTGCAAGCAGGACAGGCAGCAGGCGCATCTCAGGCGGTACCTCGTTGCAGGAAGGGAACGCGCTGGTAGAGCTCACGCTCACCGCCGCGCGGGTCGTCGGCGGCGCGGCTGCGCACGTCGAACAGCATCGTGCGGCGCTGCGGCAGGGTGTATGGCGCCCACTCCGCCAGCCCGCCGTGGTTGGGATCGCCGTGGCGGGCGAAGGCGATCAACGCATCGCTCATGACGGCCGCCACGGCGCGTGCCGCCTCGCCGCCCCCGGTGCGCGCCGTGGGCAGGCCGGCGTTGTCGAACACCAGCGGAATATCCAGGGTATGGAAGGCGCGCAGGCGCCCATCGTCCACCGGCGAAGGCCAGTCGAGCTGGTAGGCCCAGGTGGGTGCTGCCGTGGCGGGCTGCCGCGCGCGCGCTTCCAGCTCTTCCACTGCACCGCGCCAGGATCGCCCGGCCGTGGTGGCCGCGAAAAATACCTCCGATGGCGTGTAGTGCGGATACAGCCGACGGTAGTGCTCGATCACCACCGACGGCAGCAGGTCAACGAACTGCTGTTTTTCCAGTTGTGCCGGCAGGGTGGTCCAGTCCAGCGCGAAGTTGGCGGGGTCGTTGCCGAGGAACGCCCGGGTTTCATCGTGGGTGTTGCCGATCACCATCGGGATGGCTGCTGACTGTGCAGGGGCCTGTGGCCAGAACGGATGTACCGGCAGTACGACTTCGTCCAGCACCGGCCCGAAGTACAGCGCGGTGTCCTCCACCCGCGAGGGATCGCGGGCGCGGGTGGCCGCCAGCAGGTCGGCCATGGGCAGGCGCAGCAGCGTGGCCAGGTCCGGTGCACGAACGGCGTCCATCGCCACCGCCGCACGCTGTGCCGCCGCGCGCGGGCCGGCGGCGGTGACCTGCTGACCGCTCATCGTCCATGCGCGCTGGAACAGGCCGCGTGCCGCCGGCATCGCCATCAGCGTGGCGATCTTGGCGCCGCCGCCGGACTGGCCGAACACGGTGATGTTGCCGGGATCGCCGCCGAACGTTGCGGCATGTTCGCGCACCCATTGCAGCGCCTGCACCAGGTCCAGCTGGCCGACATTGCCGGACATCGCATAGCGCGGGTCACCCAGCGCGCCCAGGTACAGATAGCCGAAGGTGTTCAAACGGTGGTTGAGGGTGACCACCACCACATCGCCGCGCCGGCACAGCGCGCCGCCGTCGTAGAGCGGATCGCTGCCGGAGCCGTTGTTGAAGCCGCCGCCGTGGATGTAGACCAGCACCGGCCGGCGCGCACGCGCATCCAGTGCCGGCGTCCATACGTTGAGGAACAGGCAGTCCTCGCTGCCGGGCCCCTCCGCCCCGCCCTGCGGTGCGGCGGCGCCATGGTCCAGCGCGTCGGCGATCCCGTGCCAAGGGGCCTCGCGCCGCGGTGGCTGGAAACGGTAGCCGGCTGTATCCGCGCCATAGCGCAGTCCACGGAACACCAGCACGCCCTGTTCGCGCTGGCCGCGCACGCGACCACCGCGGACCCGCGCCAGCACCTGGGTGTCATCGCGCGGCCCGGGGGCCGCCAGCGCCGAGGGCAGAGCCGCCACGGTGGCCGTGGCCAGTGCCCAGCGCGCGCTGTCGCGCAGGAAGCGGCGGCGCTGCAGATCGTCCGGCGCAGCGTTCATCGGCTACCCTGGGGTCGGATCCCCTCTCCACCGGAGAGGGGCTCTGACCCCATCTCCGCCCCCTTCTCCTTAGCCGCCAGCCACGCCTCCGCCAGCAGCGGCCACAGCGCCAGCGTAGAACCCGCCGGCACGCGCATGCCGAAGCCATGCCCGCCGTGGGCGAACAGATGCAGTTCGTGCTCGACCCCGGCGTCGGCCAGGGCCGCTGCCATCCGTTCGCTGTTGTGCACGCTCACCACGCGGTCATCGTTGGCGTGCACCAGCAGCGTCGGCGGCATGTCCGCGCGTACCTGCTGCTGCATCGAATACTGTGCTGCCAGCGCCGGGTCCGGATGGTCGCCGAGCAGCCGCCCGCGTGAGCCGCTGTGCGCATGCGCGCCCATGTCGATGACCGGATAGACCAGCACCGCGCGCGCCGGGCGTGCACTCAGGCGGTCGATGCTGTCGCGCGCCGGGTACACCTGCGCATCGAAGCCGGTGGCCAACCGCGCGGCCACATGGCCGCCCGCGGAAAAGCCCATCACCGATACGCTGTCGGCATCCAGGCCGCGCCGTGCAGCCTGGTCGCGCACGACCCGCAGCGCGCGCTGGGCATCGGCCAGCGCCGCCTGGCGGTCGCGGCCGGGCTGCGGCAGGCGGTAGCGCAGCACGAACAGGGTGTAGCCGGCACGGTCCACCCATTCCGGCAACAGTGCACTGTCTTCCTTGTCGATCACCACGCGCTGGTAGCCACCACCGGGAATCACCAGCAGGGCGCGCCCGTTCGGCTGCGCCGGTACATGCACCAGCAGATAGGGCGCATCGATCTGGTCGACATAGCGGTCAGGGTGGGCCGGGTCACGGCTGCGCTCGACCACCCGTGCCGGCCGTGCCGGGCCCTGCTCGCCGGGGACCTGGCCGGCGGGCCACAGGGCGATCTGCTCGCCGGCCAACTCCTGCCCGGGGCGTTCGTTGTCGCGCAGCGGCGCGGCGGGGGAGATCAGCGGCAGGGCCAGCAACAGCCCGGACAACAACAGCACGACAGGACGCAGACGCATGGCAGGCAACGGCTCCGACAGGACGGGGACAGGGTGCCCGGTGCATCCGGTGGCAGCACGTGATGCGCTGCGGCTTGCACGATGACACCGGTTTACCATATACACCTCCTGCAGACGCTGTCGATGGGCAGTGCAACAAACACAGGGAGACCGTTCTTGAGCAACGAACACGGCACACATGGGCAGACGCCGCCGCCGGACGATGCGGCCGCGATCGCCCAGGCCTTCACCACCGCCCGCCGCGCCGGGCAGTCACTGGCCGCATTCCCGGGCGACATCCCGGACACCCTGGTCGCCGCCTACCAGGTGCAGGACCTGGCGATCGCTGCCTGGGATGACCAGGTGGTCGGCTGGAAGGTGGGGTACATCGCCGCCGAGCGCCGTGACGTGTCCGCGGATGACCGCCTGCTGGGCCCGGTTTTTTCCCGTCAGCTGAAAAATGCTACCGGTGGAACAACCGACATTCCGGTGTTCGTCGGCGGCTTTGCCGCGGTCGAAGCGGAGTACGTGCTGGAGCTGTTGGAGGACGCTCCCGCCGGACAACTGCACTGGTCGCCGGAACAGGCCGAGGCCCTGCCCGCACGCCTGTACATCGGCGTGGAAGTGGCCAGCAGCCCGCTGGCCACCATCAACGAACTCGGTCCACGCGTGGTGGTGTCCGACTTCGGCAACAACAACGGCCTGGTGCTGGGGCCGGAGATCGTCGACTGGACCGCACGCGATGAAACCTCGCTGCGCGCCGAGACGCTGATCGAAGGCGAAGTGGTCGGCACCGGCGGCGCCACCCGCCTGCCCGGCGGCCTGCGCGCTGCGTACGCCTTCGCGCTGTCCCGTTCGGCCCTGCGTGGCCGGCCGTTGCGCAAGGGCGACCTGATCGCGACCGGCAACGCCACCGGTATCCATGACATCACCGCCGGGCAGACCGCGCTGGTGCGTTTCGCCGGCTTCGGCGACATTGCCTGCCGGGCCGTGCCAGCGGGATGACCGCGGGCCTGCCCTGGTGAACACGCGCGGGAGGGCGCAGATGATCACACGACGTAACTTCCTGGCCGGTGGCGCTGCTGCCCTGGCCACGCCCATGCTCGCGGCCTGTGGCCGTGGGCCGGCCGCTGGCGTGGACGGCGGCACGCTGCTGACCGCCACCGACGTGCACGTGGCCGACTACCCCACCGTGACCGCGGTGAAGTGGATCGGCGAAACGCTGGAGCGCGAGACCAATGGCCGCCTGCGCCTGCGCCAGTACCACTCGGGCCAGCTGGGCCGCGAATCGGAAGCGATCGACATGGCCCGCTTCGGTGCCATCGACATCACCCGCGTCTATGCCGGTGCGCTGAACAACGCTTTCCCGCTGACCCAGGCGCTGTGCCTGCCCTACGTATTCAAATCGGTGGCGCACCAGCGCGCCGCACTGGATGAGGGCGTGGCCGAGTCGGTCCTGCGGGGCTTCGAGAGCCGCGATCTGGTCGGCCTGGCGATCTACGATTCCGGCGCGCGCTGCTTCTACAACACCAAGCATCCCATCGTTGCGCCAAAAGACCTGCACGGTCTGAAGCTGCGCGTGGCCTCGTCGGACATCTTCATCCAGCTGATGCGCCTGCTTGGCGCCAACCCGACGCCGATGTCGCTGGGCGATACGTTCTCGGGCATGGAAACGCACATGATCGACGGTGCCGAGAACAACATGCGCAGCTTCCACTCCAGCCGTCATTTCGAGGCTGCGCATTACTGGTCGCAGAGCGATCACTCCTATGCGCCCGACGTGCTGCTGATGTCGCGCGCCAGCTTTGAACGGCTCAGGCCCGATGACCGCCAGCTGCTGCTGCACACCGCCCGTGCTTCGGTGAAGGTGATGCGCGAGCACTGGGACGCCTCGGAAAGCGCCGCGCGCCGTGCCGTGCTCGATCTCGGGGTGAAAGCAAACGAAGTGGACATGCCCGCCTTCCGCGCCGCGGCCCAGCCGCTGCTGAAGCAGTACCTGCAACAGCCGGATATCGCCGCGCTGGTTGATCGCATCCGCGCTGCCTGAGGACCCTGCCATGACCGAGACGACGACGCCCGCCGCCGGGCCTGGACAGCGCCTGCTGGACCGCATTGCCGACATCGCCATCTACTGTGCCGTCGCCGCCCTGCTGGGGCTGGTGGTGGTGCAGGGCTGGCAGGTGTTCGCCCGCTATGTCATCAACGATTCGCCCAGCTGGACCGAGCCGGTCACCCTGCTGCTGCTGGCCACGGCGATGAGCCTGGGTGCGGCCTGCGGCGTGCACACCAACCGACACTTCGGCTTCTTCCTGCTGCATGCGTACATGAGGGCCGGCCTGCGCCGCGCCGTGGACGTCCTCATCCAGCTGGTCGTGGCCGTGCTGGGCGGTTTCATCGCCTTCTGGTCGGCCGACCTGCTGCTGGACGGGCTGGACATCAAGGCTGCCGGTGCGCTGCTGCCGCAGAGCATCAACTACCTGCCGCTGGCTGTGGGCGGTGCGCTGATGGTGCTGTTCGCATTGAACCGTGCGTGGAAAGCGCTGCAGGCCAGCGACGCTGGCAGCGAAGACGCTGAAGGAGATCGTTGACCCATGGGCATCACCATTCTGTTCGCTGTATTCGGCGTGCTGCTGCTGCTCGGCGTGCCGGTCGCCTACGCGCTGGCCGCCGCCGCGCTGGCCACCCTGCTCTATCTGGACATTCCTACCATCGTACTGGTGCAGCAGATCTCGGCCGGTACCGGCTCAGCCTCGCTGATCGCCATTCCACTGTTCATCTTTGCCGGCGAGATCATGATGCGCGGCGGCATCTCCGAACGCCTGATCGCTTTGGCCTCGTCGCTGGTCGGCCGCCTTCGCGGCGGTCTCGGCCAGGTCTCGATCCTGTCCTCGCTGTTCTTCGGCGGTGTGTCCGGCTCGGCCATCGCCGACGTCTCGGCGGTCGGCGGCACGATGATCCCGCAGATGGTCAAGCGCGGTTATGACCGCGATTTCGCCGTCAACGTCAGCATCACCGCCGCGCTGGTGGCGCTGCTGGTGCCGCCCTCGCACAACCTGATCCTGTTCTCGGCCGCGGCCGGCGGCGGCCTGTCCATCGCCGATCTGTTCGCCGCAGGCATCGTGCCGGCACTGCTGATGACCGTCGCTCTGATGCTGACCGGCTATGCCGTGGCGCGCCGCCGCGGCTACGGCGTGGAAGTGTTCCCCGGCTGGCGCGCGGTGCTGCTGCGCATCGTCTCCGCCCTGCCCGGCCTGGGCCTGGTGGCGCTGATCTTCGTCGGCATCCGTGCCGGCATCTTCACTGCAGTGGAAAGTGCGGCCATTGCCGTGGTCTACGCCCTGCTGGTGACCACGGTGCTGTACCGGCAGCTGCGCTGGCGCGAGTTCTTCGACACGGTCATCCATGCCGCGCGCAGCACTGGCGTGATCCTGTTCGTCATCGCCACCGCGGCGGTGTTCGGCTGGCTGCTGGCCTACCTGCAGGTGCCCACGGCTGCAGTGGACTTCCTGCAGTCCTTCGCGCACAGCCAGTTCATGGTGCTGCTGATGATCGTGGTGATGCTGCTGCTGCTGGGCACGTTCATGGATCTGGCGCCGATGATCCTGATCTGCACGCCGATCTTCCTGCCCGTGGCGAAGGCCTACGGCATCGATCCGATCCACTTCGGCCTGGTGCTGGTGCTGACCGGCGGCCTCGGCCTGGTGACGCCGCCGGTAGGCTCGGTGCTGTTCATCGGTACCTCCATCGGCAAGATCACCGTGGGCCAGAGCATGCGCACCATCTGGCCGTTCTGGTTCGCCGCGCTGGCGGTGCTGCTGATCGTCACCTTCTTCCCGCAGCTGTCGCTGTGGCTGCCGGCTGCGCTGCGCGCGTGATGCGGCGTCGCGCGCTGCCGCTGCTGCTGGGACTGTGCACGGCCGCCACGGCGGCCGATGCCGCGCCGCCGCTGGATCCTGCCATCCCGGCCATTCCGGTGGGCAGCTTCAATGACGGTGTGAACCACTGGCGCAGCGGCCATGCGGACGGCTACGCGCGGCTGCAGCCCCGGCAGTACCGGCAGATCGCCGACAACCTGCTGTTGCTGCAGCGCCACTCCGGTGGCTGGCCGGTGAACCAGGATCCGCTGCGGATACTGGATGCCGCCGCCCGCGAGGCCGCACGCAAGGCCCAGGACGAGCCCGGCGGCAGCTTCGACAACCGCACCACCTACACCCAGGTGGATTACCTGGCGGAAGCCTTCACCCGCAGCAGGGATATGCGCTACCGCGATGCTGCCCTGCGGGGGCTGGATTTCATCCTCGACCAGCAGATCGCACCCTGTGGCGGTTGGCCGCATTCGGTACCGGCGCGCACCGACTACCACGACCGCATCACCTTCGCCGATGACGTGACCAGCGGCGTACTGGCTACCCTGCGCCAGGTGCAGGTCGCACCGCGCTTCGCCTTTGTCGATGCGGCGCGCCGCGCGCGCGTGGCCACGGCGGTGCAGCGCGGCGATGCCTGCCTGCTGCGACTGCAGGTGCGCCAGCAGGGGCAACCGACGATCTGGGCCGGCCAGTACGATGCCACCACCCTGCAGCCGGCACCCGGACGCAGGTTTGAACTGGCCGCGCTGGTGACCGACGAAAGCGTGGACGTGGTGCGTTACCTGATGTCCATTCCCGATCCCTCGCCCCAGACCGTGCAGGCCATCGAAGGCGCACTGGCGTGGTTCCAGGCCAATGCCCTGCATGGCCTGCGCCTGCAGACCTTTGGCGCTCCGGCCGAGCAGTTCGCCCACCACCGCAGCACGGTGGACCGCCGCCTGCTGGCAGACCCTTCCGCACCGCTGTTGTGGGGCCGCTTCCACGACCTGGCCGACAACAGCGTGGTGCTGGCCAACCGCCAGGGCGAACGCCTGCAGAGCTACGACCAGGTCGGCCGCGAGCGCCGCACCGGCTACCACTGGTACGGCACCTGGCCCCAGGCCCTGCTCGACCGCGACGCGCCGGCCTGGCGCGCGCGTACCGGGCATCTCGCCCCCTGAATCCGCATCCGCACCACGGAGGACTCCGATGCTGTCCAGCACCGCCCTGAAATCCCTGTTGGCCGCCACCCTGCTGCTGGCCGTGCCCGCCCTTGCCTGCGCGCAGGTACAGGCGCCTTCCACGGCGTGGAAGCGCGGCATCGAGAACCAGCGCCAGGCCGACCTGGGCGATGGCACCTTCCTGAACCCGGTGTTCGCCGGTGACCGGCCCGACCCGTCGGTCCTGAAGGACGGCCAGGACTACTACCTCACCCTGTCCTCGTTCGATGCCTACCCCGGCCTGCCGATCTGGCATTCACGCGACCTGGTGAACTGGCAGCCGCTGGGCCATGCGATCACCCGGAACGTGGGCGCGATCTGGGCGCCGGACATCGTCAAGCACCAGGGCCGTTACTACATCTACTTCCCGGCCCGCACCGGCGAACACCGCAGCAACTTCGTGGTCTGGGCCGACAGCATCAAGGGCCCCTGGAGCGAGCCGATCGACATCGGCCTGGGCGGCTACATCGACCCCGGCCACGCCGTGGGCGAGGACGGCAAGCGCTACCTGTTCCTCAGCGGTGGCGACTACGTGCAGCTGGCCGACGATGGCCTGAGCGTGGTCGGCACCCCGAAGCACGTCTACGACGGCTGGAAGTACCCGCAAAGCTGGGATGTGGAGGCCTATGCGCAGGAAGGCCCGAAGATCCACTTCCGCGATGGCTGGTACTACATGACCACCGCCGTAGGCGGCACCGCCGGACCGCCGACCGGGCACATGGTGATCACCGCACGCTCGCGCTCGATCCACGGGCCATGGGTGAACGCACCCAACAACCCGATCATGCGCACGCAGTCGGCCGCCGAGCCGTGGTGGTCGCGCGGCCATGCCACGGTGATCGAAGGCACCGACGGGCGCTGGTGGATGATGTACCACGGCTACGAGAACGGGTACTGGACGCTGGGCCGGCAGGCGCTGCTGGAGCCGATCGAGTGGACCGACGATGGCTGGTTCGTGGCCAAGGGCGGCGACCTCGGCCAGCCGCTGCGCAAGCCGTCCGGGGAATCGGTGGGCACCCACGGCATGGCCCTGTCCGATGATTTCCGCGGCAAGGCGCTCGGCCCGCAGTGGTCGTTCTTCAACCCGGCCCAGGATGAATACCGGCGGCTGGGCTTCAGCGGCCAGGGGCTGGTGCTGCAGGGCAAGGGCCAGACCCCGCGCGACAGCTCGCCGCTGACCGCCATCGCCGGCGACAAGGCCTACCAGTTCGAGGTGGAGATGGATGTCGCACCGGGCGCGGTCGGCGGCGCCCTGCTGTTCTACAGCGACCGCCTGTACGTGGGCGTGGGCAGCAACGGCGAGAAGTTCATCATGCACCGCTATGGCGAGGAACGCCCCACCCGCTTGGCGCCCAGCGCAAAGGGCGGCAAGCTGTGGCTGCGGGTGACCAACAACCGGCACATCGTCACCTTCCATTCCAGCACCGATGGCCAGCGCTGGGAAAAGTACCCGGTTCAGATGGAAGTGTCCGGTTACCATCACAATGTGGCGGGCAAGTTCCTGGCACTGAAGCCGGCGCTGTATGCGGCCGGCGACGGTGCGGTAACCTTCCGCAGCTTCCGCTATCGCGCGCTGGATTGAGCGCGCGCTGGAATCCCCAGACTTACCGGGTTCACTACATGTCAGTGCGCAACAAGAACGATGCCGCCACGCCGGCATTGGCGAAGGGCAAGGCCGCCACGATCAACGACATCGCGCGACTGTCGGGAGTATCGAAGAAAACGGTTTCACGGATCATCAACAACTCGCCCCTGGTGCGCAAGGACACGCGTGACAAGGTCGAGGCGCTGATGCGCGAGGTCGGCTACACGCCTGATCCGCTGGCGCGTGGCCTGGCCTTCCGCCGCTCCTTCCTGATCGGCATGGTCTACGACAACCCCACCGCGCAGTACATCGTGGACATGCAGTACGGCGCGCTGGATGCGCTGCGCGGGTCCAGCTTCGAGCTGGTGGTGCACCCCTGCGACAGCCGCAGCCCGGGCTACATCGACGGTGTGCGCCGCTTCGTGCAGCAGCAGAAGCTGCACGGGGTGATCCTGGTGCCGCGTGCCTCGGAAGACCAGGCGCTGGCCGACATGCTGGACGAGATCGGTTGCCGCTTCACCCGCGTGGCCGCGCTGCCGCTGGATGAAAGCTCGCAGATGGTGGTGACCCACGACCGCGATGGTGCGGCCGAAGCCGCCGATTACCTGCTGTCGCTGGGCCATCGCGAGATCGCCCTGGTGACCGGCCCCAGCGCCTACCGCTCCGCGCACGAGCGCACCGCCGGCTTCATCGACGCGCTGTCCCAGCGCGGCATCGAACTGCCCAAGGACCGCATCATCGAAGCCGGCTACACCTTTGAATCGGGCGTTGCCGCCGCCGAGAAGCTGCTGCTGGGCAAGCGCCGGCCGACCGCCATCTTCACCGGCAACGATGAAATGGCTGCCGGCATCTACAAGGTGGCGCTGCGTGCGGGCATCAACATCCCCCGCCAGCTGTCCATCGTCGGCTACGACGACAGCCCGCTGGCCTCGCGCCTGTGGCCGTCGCTGACCTCGGTGCGCCGCCATACCCGCGACACCGGCCGCACCGCCGCGGCGATGCTGATCCAGCCCGACAGCCAGGCCGCACTGCAGATCGCCAGCGTGCGCCCGCACCTGATCGTCCGCGACTCCTGCCAGCCGCCAGAGGATTGAGGCCGAAGGCCTCAATCCTGCAGGTCGGTGGGTCACGACCGTTGGTCGTGACTCTCCAGCCCTGCCACCCTATCGTGCGGCGCAAAATGACACCGGTTACCAACGCCGCTAGAATCGACCGTGAACCGCGCCGGGGCCGAACCCTTCGGCCCGCCCCCCGCTCTGGAGAAGCCATGTACTGCAAGACCCACTACGCCACCCATCCCGACGCCATCAAGGGCGCCAGCAACGACCAGCTGCGTGAGCTGTACCTGCTCGACGGCCTGTTCAACGCCGGCCAGGTGACCCTGAAGTACACCCACTACGAGCGTTTCGTGCTCGGCGGCGCGGCCCCGGTCGATGCCCCGCTGGCCCTGCCGGCACAGACCGAACCGGCCTCGGCCGCCGGCCATCCCTTCCTGGAGCGCCGCGAGCTGGGTGTGATCAACGTCGGCAGCGGTACCGGCACGGTCACCGTCGATGGCACCGTCTACACGCTCGGTCCGAAGGACGGCCTGTATGTCGCGATGGGCAGCAAGGATGTCGTGTTCGCCTCGCAGGACGCGGCCAATCCGGCCCAGTTCTACCTGGCTTCCACCCCGGCCCACGCCCGCTTCGAGACCAAGCAGCTGTCGATCAAGGATGCGGTGGCGCTGGACCGCGGTGCGCTGGAAACCAGCAACGAGCGCACCATCTACCAGTACATCGTGCCGGCCACCTGCCAGTCCTCGCAGCTGCTGCTGGGCCTGACCGTGCTCAAGCCGGGCAGCGTCTGGAATACCATGCCGCCGCACCTGCACGACCGTCGCAGCGAGGTCTATTTCTACTTCGACCTGGGCCAGAACGACCGCGTCTACCACTTCATGGGCGAGCCGGACGCACAGCGCCACATCGTCATGCAGAACAACGAAGCCGTTGTGTCGCCGCCGTGGTCGATCCACATGGGCGCCGGTACCAGCAACTACGCCTTCATCTGGGCGATGGGCGGCGAGAACCTGGACTACACCGACATGCACGTGCTGGACATCTGCCAGCTCAAGTAAGCCCTGACCGGCCGCCGTGCACCGTGCGCGGCGGCCGTCGCTGTTCACCCCGCTCGCCTCTACCAAGGAACGCATACGCAATGGCTAATCCCTTCAGCCTGGAAGGCAAGGTCGCTCTGGTAACCGGTGGCAATACCGGGCTGGGCCAGGGCATCGCCGTGGCACTGGCCGCCGCTGGCGCCGATGTCGCCGTGGCCGGTATCGCCCCGCCCACCGAAACCATCGAAAAGATCACCGCGCTGGGCCGCCGCTGCCTGGCCATCGAAGCCAACCTGATCAGCATCGAGCCGGTGGCGCGCGTGGTGCGCGAAACCATCGAAGGCCTGGGCGGCCTGGACATCCTGGTCAACAACGCTGGCCTGATCCGACGTGCCGATGCGGTGGATTTCAGTGAGCAGGACTGGGACGACGTGATGAACGTCAACATCAAGTCCGCATTCTTCATTTCGCAGGCCGCTGGCCGCC
Organism: Stenotrophomonas sp. ESTM1D_MKCIP4_1; assembly: GCF_003086895.1. Classification (NCBI taxonomy): domain Bacteria; kingdom Pseudomonadati; phylum Pseudomonadota; class Gammaproteobacteria; order Lysobacterales; family Lysobacteraceae; genus Stenotrophomonas; species Stenotrophomonas sp. ESTM1D_MKCIP4_1. The sequence goes on from NZ_CP026004.1 coordinate 66,706, forward strand.
ACTTCATCGAACAGGGCCACGGCAAGATCATCAACATTGCGTCGATGCTGTCGTTCCAGGGCGGTATCCGCGTGCCGTCGTACACCGCCAGCAAGAGCGGCATCGCCGGCATCACTCGCCTGCTGGCCAACGAATGGGCTGGCAAGGGCGTGAACATCAACGCCATTGCGCCGGGCTACATGGCCACCGACAACACCGCCCAGCTGCGTGCCGACCAGGACCGCAACAAGGCGATTCTCGAGCGCATTCCGGCCGGCCGCTGGGGTACTCCGGAAGACCTGGCCGGCGCGGCCGTGTTCCTGGCCTCGTCGGCATCGGATTACATCAACGGCGCAGTGCTGCCGGTGGATGGTGGTTGGTTGGCGCGGTAAGCGATGGCCTTCGGTAGTGCCGGCCGTTGGCCGGCATTGCCCTGCATGCTGCAAATATTCATGAGGTTGCCGGCCAGCGGCCGGCACTACCGGGGACCGGCCATGCGCAACCTGCTGCTGCTGTTGCTGCTGTCATGCACCGCTGCGCAGGCGGCGCCGGTGCGGGTGTTCATCGCCGGCGATTCCACGGCTGCCACGTATGGGCCCGACCGTGCACCGCAGGCGGGCTGGGGCCAGGCGCTGCAGAGCTACCTGGACCCGGCGCGCTACGAAGTGCACAACCATGCCAAAGGCGGGCGCAGCACGCGCAGCTTCATCGAAGAAGGGCGCCTGGAGGCGATCGCCGCGGAACTGCGCCGCGGTGATGTTCTGCTGATCCAGTTCGGCCACAACGATGCGAAGTTTGAAGATCCCAACCGCTATACCGACCCGGACGCGGACTACCCGCGCCTGCTGATGAACTACGTGCAGGCCGCACGTGACAAGGGCGCCACGCCGGTATTGATCACACCGGTGGCGCGCCTGCTGTACGACTTCGGGTCACTGCTGGACACGCATGCGCGCTACACGCTGGCGATGCAGCAGCTGGCCGCGCGCGAGCACGTCGCGCTGATCGAACTCAACGACCGCAGCACGCGTTGGATCCGCGCGCTGGGCGAGCAGGGCGCGCGCCCGTACTTCCTGTTCGTGCCGGAACAGAACAAGGCCGACGGCACCCATTTCAGTGTGGCCGGTGCCAACGCCGTGGCCTGTCTGGTGCTGCGCGAGGCGGTACCGCTGCTGCCGGCGCTGCAACCGGCGCTGGTGCGCGACATCGACTGCGATGTGATGGGTGCAGGGCAGGGTGCCGATGCCGCGCGGCCCTCACAAGTGGTGCATGAGGATGCCGTCGCGCGCGCACAGCCGGGGCCGCATGGCGGTGCCGGGCCGACCACTGCCTATCCGTTCTTCGCCGATGCGGCAGATCTGCCGTTCGTGCTGCGCAAGCGCGTGCTGCACAAAGGCGCCGGCATCGGCCTGCATCCGCAGCACAAGGACGAGATCTACTACATCGTCAGCGGGCAGGGCAGTTACGTGCTGGATGGCAAGCAGCATGACGTGCGGGCGGGCCATGCGCTGTTGACCCGCACCGGCAGCACGCATGCGCTGCAGCAGGTGGGGGAAGAGGACCTGGTGGTGGTGTTGGCGTACCCGCGCTGAACCGTAGAGTCGAGCTTGCTCGACTGCTCTTCAACGTCAGTCGAGCAAGCTCGACGCTACCGCGGTGCAAGGGTCAGCGTTGTTCAACAGGCTCCGGGCCGAAGTGCCTCAACCCCAACCTGGCCAGGTCCTCCGGTCGCTCGAAATAGGCCTCATCGAACGCATGCAGGGCGGCCTGCTCGTCCTCGGTCATCGCGCCGTACAGGTCATGCAGCTGCTTGATCTCCGGGTCGTCCTCCAACCGGTCCAGCAGCCCGCGCATGCCGGCCAGGATCGCGTGCGTCTGCACCGCGCCCATGGCCTGCAGTGCCCGCAGCGCCAGCTGGCAGGTCGCATCGCCCCAGTTGCACAGGAACTGCATGAAACCGCCGTTGTTGATGTCCGCTTCCATGCGCCACAGTGCCACCAGCTGCTGGTCTTGGTCGGACAACGCATCCAGCGACCATGCGGCCGCCTGCAAGCGCGCCAGCGCCGCCTCGTAGCGGTCATCCCAGACCTGGTTGGGGATATCGACCACGCCCTCCTCGCGCGCAGGCAGCAGGGCCGGCCAGTTCACGCCCAGGCCATCGGGGGTGGCCACCCACTGCGCGCGCTGTTCCGGCGTGGCCTCGAACAGCGCAGGCGCCCAACGCAGCGGCTGCCGGGTGCGGCGGCCATCGGCCAGGGTCAGCAGGATGAAGTCGTCGTCGAAGGCGACGTCGGTAACGCGCAGGGAGGCAAACACATCAGTCATGCCGTGCAGGATAGCGGGAGGGGCGATTCGCTCCTAAGCTTCAAATGCGCCTTCTGGATTTGAAGTTTACTTGCTTAAACTTCAAAAGCTTGGGAGGCTTTTGAAGGATAGCCAACCTCTGCGGAGATGTTCGATGCGCCGGGCAGACATTGCAGGCCCCTTGCAGGCCTATCTGGTCCCGGTGGAAGGGCGGCCCAACCTGCTGGCCATGACACCCCCGCCGACACCCCGCCGGTTGCCGGAAGGGCATACGGGCTCGCGCCAGCGCCTTATCGAGGCGAATGCCTCGCTGGTCCGGCTGGATCAAGCGATGCGGCACTGGCCTGCGCCCGACCTGGTCACTCGAACACTTGCACGGCGCGAAGCTGTGCAAAGCTCCCAGATCGAGGGGACCCAGACCAACCTGGATGAACTGCTGGTGTTTGAAGCCACCCTCGGCCTGGATGGCCTGCCAGCCGATGTCGTGGTGACCGAGCGCTACGTACAGGCCTTGCAACTGGGCCTCGATGCCGTGCGCGCCAACGGACGCAAGGCACTCGATCTCACCCTGGTGAACCAACTGCACGCGGTACTGATGCAGGACGCCGCCGACGACTTTCCAAAGGGATGCTATCGCCAGGAGCAGGCCATCATCGGCGCGCTGGGCGGACGACCGGAGGATGCCCGCTTCGTGCCGTCGCCGCCCGATCGCATTGACCAAGCCATGCGGGAACTCGAGCACGCCATGCTGAAATACGAGCCCGCCGAGGAAGAGCAGTTCGAGCTCAACATCATTGCGCAGCTCGCAATCGCCCACGCCCAGTTTGAAACCATCCATCCCTACAAGGATGGCAATGGGCGCATGGGAAGGCTGCTGCTGCCGTTGATCCTCGCCGCCGAACACCACCCACCGCTCTATCTTTCTGGCGCCTTGCTGCGCAACAGGAGCGCCTACTACGACGCACTCAACCACGTGCAGCTTCGCGGTGAGTGGGGACCGTGGATGGACATGCTGTGCCAGGCCGTGGTGGAGTCTGCCCATGACGCGATTTCCATCGCCGATGACATGTCCCGGCTGACGGCAGCGTGGGAGACTCAACTGCAAGGGTATCGCCGTGATTCGGTGGCACGCAGGCTTCCGCCACTGCTGATCGGGCACCCGGTGGTGACCGCGGGCCAGGTGGCTGCGTTGCTTGAGGTGTCTGACCGCTCTGCCCTGACGGGCATCTACGCGCTTGAGTCGGAGGGAATCCTTGTCCCCGGTAACGATCGTCGCTGGGGACGTACCTATCACGCGCACGCCGTCCTGCAGCGGCTCAATCAACTGCCCACGCCGCTTCACGATCGACCGCGCTGACCGGCGGTCTTCGGGGTCAGAGCCCTTTCGTGCGAAAGGGATCTGACCCCAATGGCCAGGTAGTGGCCTCAGACGTCGCCACCGTCCGCCCAGCCCTCGCCCGTACCGGCCTGCAACAGGCGGTCATCGGCCTGCACTTCACCGGCCGGCAGGTGCGCCTGGTCGGCCAGCGCGGTGTAGATCGGGGTGAAGTCCGGCGAGGTGGCCTGCATCAGCTGCTCGAAGCTGTCGATGACGAAGTAGGTCTTCTGGAAGGTGTCGATGCGGTACTTCGTGCGCATGATCCGCTGCAGGTCGAAGCCGATGCGGTTGGGCGCGGCTGATTCCAGCGAGTACAGCGATTCGCCCTTGGACGAGACGATGCCGGCGCCGTAGATGCGCAGGCCCTCGGGGGTGTCGATCAGGCCGAACTCCACCGTGTACCAGTACAGGCGCGTGAGGTTCTGCAGCGCATCCGGGCCGATGGCATGCGCTTTGACACCACCGCGGCCGTAGGCCTCCATGTAGTCGGCGAACACGGGGTTCATCAGCAGCGGCACGTGGCCGAACAGATCGTGGAACAGGTCCGGTTCGGCGATGTAGTCGATCTGGTCCGGTCGGCGGATCCACCAGGTCACGGGGAAACGGCGGTTGGCCAGGTGGTCGAAGAAATCCAGTTCCGGCAGCAGGCCTTCCACGCCCACCAGGGTCCAGCCGGTGGCCGCGCCCAGCACTTCGTTGAGCTGGTCGAAGCGCGGAATCATGTGCGCGTTCATGCCCATCTCGTCCTGGGCGTCGAGGAACTCCTGGCAGGCGCGGCCGACCAGCAGCTCGCGCTGGCGCTGGTAAAGCGTGCTCCAGGTGGCGTGGTCGTCGGCGGTGTAGGTCTCCCACGGTTGCTCGACGAGCGCGGTGGTGTACACCGGCACGTAGCCCTTGTCGGTCTGCTGGTGTTCGACGCGGCGGGGCTGGGCGAGGTCCATGGGGCACTCCTTGAAGGGATACCGGTGATGCTAGGGCAGGGCGCGCGCAACAGGGTTGCAAAAGTTGCGCGTAATGGGCCTCGTGGCGCAATATCGTTGCGTACTCACCGTGTTGCGGGGCAGCAATGGCCGGAGAAGTCCAGTTCGATCGCACGGATATACGCCTGTTGGCCGAAATCCAGCGCGATGGTCGCGCCACCAACGCCGAGTTGGCGACGCGGGTGAACCTGTCGCCGTCGGCCTGCCTGCGCCGCCTGCAGCGGCTGGAAAGCGAAGGGGTGATTGTCGGTTACGGCGCCCGCCTGGAACCGCGCCAGCTGCGCCTGGGCCTGCAGGCCTTTGTCCGCGTGCAGCTGGAAAAACACGACCAGGCCGCCATCGGCCACTTCGTGGACAGCGTGCTGGGCTGGGATGAAGTGGTGGCCTGCCATGCCCTGACCGGCGACATGGACTACCTGCTGCACGTCTACGTGCGCGATCTGGAGCATTTTTCGCGCTTCCTGCTGGACAAGCTGCTCAATGCCGGGGGTGTGGCCGACGCCAATTCCAGCTTCGTGCTGCGCACGGTGAAGGGCTTCCAGGCGCTGCCGCTGTCACAGCTGGAATGAGCCTGCGGCCCTGATTTGACGGCGTCGGGCGGGTAGTCGAGCATCACCGCCCTGCGCGCGGCGCAGCGTCTCCTTCCGGTTCCAGGCATGTCCGAACTCCAGCACACGGTGCTCACCCCCACCTTCCTGCCGCTGCAGCGCAAGTCGCTGGCGCGTTACATCGCCCATGGAACGCCACCGCAGACCGCGCTGGAACAGGCCGGGCTGATGGCTGCGCAGCTGTGCCGCACGCGCCTGCATGCGCCGGCCGTGATCGAGCGGCTGCTGCACGACGCCTGTGCGCTGTTCGCCAGCAACGAAGCCGCCGCCACGCAGCTGACCGGAACGGGCGGTGGTGGCCAGCCGGAACTGGATGCCTGGCTGGCGGCGCTGGCCGCCCATGGCGTGCTGCTGGCCCCCCCGGAGATCCTGCAGGAGGTCATCGCGCAGTCGCCGCGCGAGTATCCCGGCCTGGCCCTGCAGCAGGCCTGCCAGCAGACCCTGGCCGAGGAGGAGATCCATTTCCCGGCCGCCTTCGCCAGCGACGATGAAGATGACCACGCGGACGAGGCTGCCGGCAGCGACGCGCGGGCCGTGCAGCACCATGGCCTGTACACCTCCGAGCAGGCCCGCGTGCTGCGTGCCATCGCGGCCAACCCCGATGAGCTGATCGACCTCGATGGCTATGCCGGTACCGGCAAGGGCCATCTGGTGCTGGCGCTGATGGACGCACGGCCGGGCCGCTATACCTACGTGGCACCGTCGCGTGGCCAGGTGGAGGCGTTCCGCGCCCGCGTCCCGGCCAGCACTGCGGTACGCCTGCTGACCCAGATCGAATTCGCCAACCGCGTGGCCCAGCACGCCGCGCGCAGCGGCCAGACCGGCGGCTTTGTCGCCAGCTACCGGCGCAGCACCCGCACCCCACGCGAAATCGCCGGCCGCATCGGCCTGCAGGGCATCGGTGGGCGCAGCCCCGAGCAGGTGCTGCTGACCGCCTTCGAGGCGATCAACCGCTGGTGCGCATCGTCCGCGCCGCGCATGGCTTTCCAGCATTTCGACCGGTCGGTGCCCGCCGCGATGCTGGATGTATCGCCGTACCTGGCCGCCGCCGAGCACGTCTGGCGCAGCATGTTCGATGACGAGCTGCAGCGCGGCGCCCTGCTGAGCCTGAGCCCGGCACATATCGGCAAGTGGCTGGCGCTGCGCGGGGTCACCCCGCCGCCGGACATGGGCATGCTGCTGGTGGACGAAGCGCACGATCTGAGCCCGTCGTGGAAGCAGCTGCTGGCCGGCCATGCACCCGGCGTGGTCAGCCTCGGCGATCCGCACCAGTGCCTGACCGGCACGGTGCCGCGCTGGGCGGCATCGAAGGTGCTGGAAATGCACCAGTCGGTGCGCCAGGGCAACCAGGTCGACGGTCTGGTGAACCAGGCGTTGGCACTGGATGGCCTGGGTCAGGACAGCGGTCCGTTCGTCGGCGCCGCCGATCGCGCTACTGGTGTGCTGTATTACCGGCACTGGTCGCAGGCACCGGCCAAGGGCCTGCGCATCCATGGCAACGCCAGCGATCTGGCCCTGGATGCCGCGCAGCTGCAGGCGAGGGGGCTGCGGCCTTACCTGCACCCGGCATCGCTGCGCGCGCTGCGCAGCGCGCTGCAGCGTCCGCTGGACGCATGGCGCCGGCGGCGTGACAACGAAGCAACCTCGGAATGGCAGCGCGTGCAGGCCGAGGAAGGGCAGGGCGGGTGGGCCGAACTGTTCGCATCGGCTGACCGGGTGCAGTCACTGCTGCAGGTGCTCGATGAGCAGGACACGCCCGCCGATGCGCGGGTGGCCCTGTGCCTGGCCGAACATGCGAAGAACCTGCAGTTCGACGTGGTCTCGCTGGCGCCCGGCTGCTTCAGTGCGGGGCAGGGCGAACGCATCTGGCACAACCCGGTGCGCGCGGTCTATCTGGCGCTCACCCGCGCGTGCCGCCAGCTGCATCTGCCCGCCGACGGCATGGAGCAGCTGAAGCACACGGCGGCGCTGCAGGAACAGGCACGGCAGGCACGCAGGCGTGAGCGGCAACAGGCCAGTGGCTACCGGCCCGCGCGCACGCGCTAGGCGCGGCGCTGCTCAGCGCCGACGGCTCGGGGCGTTCAGCACTTTTCCTTGCGGCCCATCAGCTTGCCCAGCCGCGAAGGCTCATCGCACTTCGGCGCCACTACCGGGGCAGGCGGAGCCAGCGCGGCGGCGCGCGCCTTCTGCAGCTGCAGGATCTTCGCGCGGATCTGCGGCATGGCTGCCATCGCGGCCTTTTCGCCTTCGAGGATGGCGGTGCCACGCTGGCTGAAATCGGCGGCACCGATATCCAGCACCTTCGGCCGGATCACGATGTCGGCGCGCGCCAGCTCCTGTTCGCCCAGGCGCTGGCCCATGATCGCGATCGACTGGTTGACGATGCCCAGCATGCCGGTCGGCGCCTTGCCACTGGCCTTGCTGGAGATGTCCACGGCGATGACGAACTCGGCACCCAGCTGGCGCGCGGCGTCCACCGGCACCGGGCTGACCACGCCGCCGTCGATGTAGTTGCGGCCACCGATCTTCACCGGCTCGAACACGCCGGGGATGCTGCTGGACGCGCGCACCGCCTGGCCGACGTTGCCGCGCACGAAGATCGCGCGCTCGCCGGTTTCCAGCTGGGTGGCAACGGCGGCGAACGGCTTCTTCAGCTTTTCGGCCGGGCGGTTGGCCACCTGCTCGTTGACGTAGTCCTGCAGTTTCTGGCCCTGCACCAGGCCGCCGGAGAACAGGCGCACGTCGCGGATGCTGGCTTCATCCAGCGCCACCGCCCTGCTCTGCATCTGGAACGCGTCCATGCCACTGGCATACAGCGCGCCGACCACGCTGCCGGCGCTGGTGCCCGACACCACGACCGGCTCGAAGCCATTGGCTTCCAGCATCTTGATCACGCCGATGTGGGCAAACCCCTTGGCCGCGCCACCGCCGAGGGCGATGCCGATCTTCACCGGCTTGGCCTGCGGCACCACGGTGGGTTGCGGCGGCGGCGTGGGGCGGACCTCTTCACCACCGCAGCCGGCCAACAGGCCGAGCAGGGCGACGGACAGCAGCACGCGGGGGCGGAACAGGCTCATCGGCAATGCGCTCGGGGCGCCGGATTCAGGAAAGGGCGCCAGCATACCGAAGCTGCTGCGGGCCGGGCAGGGTGGGGGCCGGACCGATTCATCGAAGGCTCCGGCTTGGTGCAGGCCCGGCAGGCCAGGCCCCGCGCACTCTGCTGCGCACGATGGCGCTCCGGCAGCCCGATGGGCGGGCCGGATGTGCCCGGTCTGGCTACTGGCACGCAAGGACCCCAGGGACATCGCAAGCGCGCTGCTGCAGGGGAAAAAAGCACGTGCAGCGGCCCGTCGGCGGCACTGCGGAACGCAGGCCATGAACGATCGGCATTTGCGGCGCGGGTGCTGTATTGCAACAATTATCTGGTAGCGCCGTTTTACCACCCCTCCAAACACAGCCTACCGCCATGTCTCCGACCCGCACTTCCCGTGGCCGCCTTCCGGTCGCGCGCCCCCTCGTTGCCGCTCTTTCCGCCCTGCTGCCGCTGGTAGCAGCCGCCCAGGAAACCCCCGCTGCCAAGGATCCGGTTGCCCTCGATGCCCTCCAGGTAACCGCGCAGCGCCGCGTCGAGAACGCCAAGGACGTGCCGGTCGCAATCACCGCCATCCAGGGCGAGAAGCTGGATGTGCTCGGCTCGGCCGGCGATGACATCCGCTTCCTGTCCGCGCGCGTGCCCAGCCTGAACATCGAATCGTCCTACGGTCGTGCCTTCCCGCGCTTCTACATCCGCGGCCTGGGCAACACCGATTTCGATCTCAATGCATCGCAGCCGGTATCGCTGGTGTATGACGATGTGGTGCAGGAAAGCCCGTTGCTGAAGGGCTTCCCGCTGTTCGACCTGGCCGGCGTGGAAGTGCTGCGTGGCCCGCAGGGCACGCTGTTCGGCCGCAACACCCCGGCCGGCGTGGTGAAGTTCGATTCGGCGCGCCCGTCGCAGGATGCCGATGGCTACGTGAAGGTGTCCTACGGCAGCTATGACACCTGGAACGTGCAGGGCGCCTACGGCGGCCCGCTGACCAGCCGCTGGTCGGCCCGCGTGTCGGCGCTGTACCAGCGCCGCGACAACTACGTGGACAACACCGTCGCCAGCGCGCCGAGCTCGGGCTTTGAAGGCTATGACGAAGCCGCAGGCCGCGTGCAGTTCCTGTACGAAGGCGATGATGTGGAAGCGCTGTTCAACCTGCACAAGCGCAAGCTCAACGGCACCGCGCGCCTGTTCCGCGCCAACATCATCCAGCCCGGCAGCAATGCGCTGGTCGAGAACTTCGACCGCGACAAGGTCTCCACCGATGGCCTGAACTTCTCCAACCTGGAAACCTGGGGCGGCAGCGCGCGCATCAAGTGGGACCTGGGCCGGGTCACCCTGCACTCGATCACCGGCTACGAAACCGCCGAATCGCTCAACCACGGCGACGTCGATGGCGGCTACGGCGCCTCGTTCCTGGGCGCGGGCAACTACGGCCCGGGCTTCATTCCGTTCCCGTCCGAATCGGCCGACGGCCTGCCGCACCACCGCCAGTGGACGCAGGAATTCCGCGTCGAATCCAACGAATGGGGCCGCTTCGACTGGCAGGCCGGCGTGTTCTACTTCGATGAAGACGTCACCATCGACAGCTTCAACTACGACTCGCTGACCCCGGGCAACCCGCAGACCGGCCACGCCGTGCAGAGCCAGCGCAACAAGGCCTGGGCGGCGTTCGCCTCGGGCGACCTGGACGTGACCGACCGCTTCAAGCTGCGTGCCGGCGTGCGCTACACCCAGGACAAGAAGGACTTCACCGCCAGCGTGCTGCAGGCCGTGCCGGGCGGCACGCCGGTCAGCGGCCCGTACCTGGCCAACAGCGATGTCGACGATGTCAGCTGGGACCTGAGCGGCGTCTACCAGATCACCGACAACATCAACGCCTACGCGCGTGTGGCCAAGGGCTTCCGTGCACCGTCGATCCAGGGTCGCCTGGCATTCGGCGGCGTGACCCAGGCCGATTCGGAAAAGGTGATTTCGTATGAAGCCGGCATCAAGGCCGACCTGTTCGACCGTCGCGCCCGCCTGGGCTTCAACGTGTTCCGCTACAACGTTGATGGCCAGCAGCTGATCGCCGTGGGTGGCAGCAACAACACCGCCACCCTGCTCAACGCCGACAAGACCCTCGGCCAGGGCTTCGAGCTGGACTTCGAGGCCTACCTGACCGATCACGTGCTGATGACCCTGGGCAGCAGCTACAACGACACCGAGATCAAGGACAAGAATCTGGCCGTGGCGATCTGTGGCGGCGGCTGCACCATCACCGACCCGACCACCGTCATCAACGGCGGCACCTACGCGCTGGTCAACGGCAACCCGCTGCCGCAGGCGCCGAAGTGGATCCACAACCTGACCCTGCGTGCCGGCTTCCCGGTGAACGACGCCAGCGAGATCTACGTCTACACCGACTGGGCGTACAAGAGCCCGGTGAACTTCTTCCTGTACGAGTCGCCGGAGTTCCGCAGCCGCAGCTCGCTGGAAGGCGGCCTGCGCGTGGGCTACAACTGGGATTACGGCCAGTACGACGTGGCCGTGTTCGGCCGCAACCTGACCAACCAGACCCGCGTGGTCGGTGCGATCGACTTCAACAACCTGACCGGCTTCCTCAACGAGCCGCGCACGTTCGGCGTCGAGTTCACCGCGAAGTTCTGATGCGGTTGATGGCGTAATGCAATGAAGAAGGGCCGGCGCAATGCCGGCCCTTCTGCTTTCAACGACCCGGTAGTACCGGCCGCTGGCCGGCAGCGACCAATCCGGTATGCGCTTACAGCGCGCTTTCCGGGCGTACCTTCAGTACCGCTTCCTCGGCGGCGCAGTCGCGGCTGGAATGCAGGCCGGCCTTGCGCGCAGCAGCGATTTCCTTGCGCGCCGCCAGCAGATCCTTGTTGAACGCCGCGTTGTCATGCAGGCGGGCCACCGCAGCCGCGCCCATGAAACGCCCTTCGAGGATGTCGCTCTGCCAGTGCACGTTGCACACCAGGCGGCTCTCGCCGTAGTTGCGGCCGCGCGCCTGGATGGCGTCGGCGCGGTCCGGGGCGATCTCCGACAGGATCAGCGCCCAGGCCCAGCCGATGGAGGTGTGGCCTGACGGGTACGAGCCGTTCTTTCGCAGCCCGGCTTCATCGTCGGGCGTGCAGGTCGGCTCGCCGTTGACCATGAACGGGCGCGGCCGCTGGTACTGGTTCTTCGCTGCCTTGGTGGCGGCGCTGGCATCGATGCGGCTGCGTTCCAGCAGGCGGTACAGGGCCGGCGTCTTCACGGCGTCCACGTCGATATCGGCGGCGCAGGAGAACTGGTTGGCGCCTTCCGGGAAACCGAGTTCGGCATCGCCGGTGGCCTGGGCAAAGCGCGGCGTGCCGCGCAGGGCACGGGCCTCGCGGCTCACCTGCTCATCCAGTGCGAAACCGGCCGAACCGGCGGCCGGCGGTGCCGGTACCAGGGCGATGCTGGCCGGCACGGCCGCCTTGTCCAGATAGCCCAACGCCTTGGTGGTGATGGTGGCTTCCACGGCTGTCGGCGGGGTGGCGGTGGTCGCGCAACCGGCCAGCGACAGGGCAATGGCCAGGCCGAGCAGGGGACGGGCGGGGAGGGCAGGCAAAGACATGGGCAGGCTCGAGACAGGAAACACAGCGGCCATGATCGCAGCCCCTCCCGCTGCCTGCAGCGTCCATCGGTCATACAGCCAGACCCGGCATGGTGCGTGTGGAGGGTCACGAACGTGCAATAAACGACATTAGATGTCGCCAATGGCCCGAATTTGGGCGCAGCGCACGGACTTTCACATAGGCGGACGACGAGCATCGGCTCACAGCCGGGCCGGGGGGATCCGCTGATGAGGGAGAGATGCGATGCGCAGCACCGCAACAGGAAGTACCGCTTTGGCCCTGCTGCTGGGCCTGGCCAGCCCCCCGGTGATCGCCGCCGATGTCTACGGCGTGGCTTTCGTGCACGGCACCGGCGCGCAGACCAACGCCACCCAGGACTACTGGCAGCCGGCCATCATCGACACCGTGCGCCAGGGGCTGCCGAACAGCAGCAACTACGTGGTGATCAACTGCGATTTCACCCAGTACATGTGGAAGCCGGAGGCAGCCGGCTGCCTGGCCGGGCAGCTGACCGGCTTCATCGACAGCCGCGGCATCACCCAGCTGGTGGTCATCACCCATTCCAACGGCGGCAACGTGGTGCGCTGGATCCTGTCCAACCCCACCTACGACAGCCGCTACCCGAAGATCATCAGCACGCTGCGCAAGGTCACCGCGCTGGCACCGTCCTCGGCCGGCACGCCGCTGGCGGATGCGGTGATCAACGGCAACACCTTCGAGAGCTCGCTGGGCTGGCTGCTGGGCTACCAGAACGACGCCGTGCGCATGCAGCAGGTCGGCCACATGGCCACCTACAACGCGCAGAACCTGTATGGCACGGCGGGCCGTCCCGCGTTGCCCAAGCCGTTCCGCGCGGTGGTCGGCAGCGATGTCGAATCGGCGGTCTGGGACAGCAACAGCTACTGCGGCGGCTACGCGGCCAACGTCGGCCTGGAATTCACCCAGAACTGGCTGTCGTCCTGTTCGGACGGCTTCCTGGAATGCAGCAGCCAGAGGGCCGCCGGCAGCGTCCTGTTCACCGACAAGGCGCGCACCCAGGGCGCCGAGCCGCTGAGCCACAACCAGAGCCGGCGCGAGTGTTTCGGCCTGGGCACGATCCTGCGCAACGACCTGACCCAGTGAGGGAGATGACCATGAAGATGCATTCCACCCTGCTGGCTGCGGCCGCAATGGGCGCCGCTGCCACGCTTGCTGCAGCACCCGCACAGGCCGCGCAGGCGCTGCGTGCCGCCGTTACCGGTGACCAGGTTCCGCTGACACTGGTGGCAGCGCCGCTGCCAGCCGATGATAGCGAACGTGTGCCGCTGGCCTTCGCGTGGGCGCTGGACCCGACCCAGCCGTTGCAGGCGCCGGGCACCTACGCGGCGGTCAGCCGCAGCTATTGGCAGCAGGTCGACGCAGCCGAACTGCAGCGCGGCCTGGACCTGCCGCTGACCGCACCGGATGCGGTGATCCAGCTCAGCCCCGGTGCGGGCGCGCGCGCGCTGCCTGCCGAAGCGCTGCAGGTGCGTGATGCTGCCGGCCGCACCACGGTTGCACGCAGCGTGGATGCGCGCCAGCTGCAGGCCGCCGGCATGGCGGTGAGCGATGGCAGCAGCATGCTGCGTACCGGTGCCAGCAGCGCGGTGGGCGTCTACCGGCTGCAGAGCGCGCAGGCGCAGGGGCGCTACGTGGTGCAGGTGCTGGAACCCAACAGCCCCGTGCGGCTGGAAGTACAGGCGCAGCAGGCGCACGTGCTGGCCGGTGGCAGCGTGCAGCTGCAGGCACGCCTGCTGGAGGATGGCGCGAGCGCCGCGACGTTGACCGCGCGCCGCGGCAGCTTCGGCGGTGAAGCCCTGCTGGTGGCCCCGGATGGCCGCAGCTGGCCGCAGCGGTTGCGGCGCACTGCTGATGGACGCCTGCAGGCACAGGTGCGCATCCCGGCCGAGGCCAGCAGTGTGCAGGGCCTGTGGGAACTGCAGGTGTTTTCCCAGGCCGATGGTGTGCTGCGTGATGGCAAGGTGGCCTTCGCCGTGGCGCAACCCACCGCACGTTTCAGTGGCCAGGCCACGCCCGACACTGCCAGCCGCCAGGTCAGCCTGCCGCTGCAGGTGGCGGCGGCCGGGCGCTACGAAGCACGCGGCACGCTGTACGCCACCGGGGCCGACGGTCAGCTGAAGCCGGTGGCCCAGGCGCACGCGGCAGCGTGGTTCGAGAGTGCCGGCCGTGGCGCGCTGGTGCTGCCCTTTGACCGGGCTGCACTGCCGGCCGGCTTTGGCGCGCCCTATGAACTGCGCGATCTGCAGTTGCAGGACCAGAGCCGGATGGCGCCGATCGAATCGCGCGCGCTGGCGCTGCGGTTCTGAGCAACGGCGGCGCGGGGGGAAACCACGGCGGGGTAGAGTCGACTGTCAGTCGACTGCTCTTCGTTCAGACCGCGAACATCCCGCGCTGTGCGCGATAGTCGACTGACAGTCGACTCTACCGCCATGCCGCCATGCCGCCATGCCGCCGTGCCTGCCGATGGCTTCTACCCCGCGTACGCGGTCAGCCGCCCGTCGTGCTCGACCACGCTGATGGCCCCGCCGAACACCGCCGACAGCGGTTCGTCACGCAGCAGTTCATCGCGGGTGCCATCGGCCAGTACGCGGCCGTCGCGCAGCAGTACCACGCGCTCGATCTCGGGAATCACTTCCTCGATATGGTGGGTCACCAGCACCAGGGTGATGCCCTGCTGGGCGAGCACGCGCATGGTGGCCACCAGCTGCTGCCGCGCCACCAGGTCCAGGCCGGTGGAGGGTTCATCCAGCAGCAGCGCCTGCGGCCGGTTGACCAGGGCGCGGGCAATCAGCACGCGGCGCGTCTCGCCGGCTGACAGTTCGGCGTAGGCGCGTTCGCGCAGGGCCAGCGCGCCGGTCATGGCCAGTGTCTCACCCACCCGCGCCAGCATGTCCGCCGTCACTTCGCGGAAGGCCGGCACTACATAGCTGGCGAAGAAGCCGGACAACACCGCCTGTTCCACGGTCAGCCCGGGCATGTCGGACAGGTTACTGCTGAGGTCGCCGGTGACGATGCCCAGCTGCGAACGCAGGCGATCGACCTGCCAGCGGTTCTGCCCCAGCACTTTCACTGCCACCCGGCCGTCGGCCTGGGCCAGCGGGTACAGCTCGCGGGTGATCAGCTTGATGAAGGTCGATTTGCCGCACCCGTTCGGGCCCAGCAGCGCGGTGTGCTGGCCCTGGGCGATGCGCAGGCTGAGCCCGTGCAGGACCTTCACCTGGCCGCGGATGACGCTGGCATGGTCCAGCTCGATCAGGGGGGGCAGCTCCGCGGTGGACGGGGCAGTGGTAACGGCGCGGGCGCGCGGATCAAGGCTCGACAACTCAGGTCCCCAACTGTGAACAGTGCCACTTTATGACGGTGCAGGAATACCGCCGCGAGGGTGCAGTTTGCAACCCAAGCGCCCATCATGTCTGCCATCCCTGCGTTGATCCGGAGTGCCGCCATGTCCGATGCCCTGATCTCCCTGCTCACCGGTGGCGTGCTCGGCCTGGGCGGCTGGGCCATGCTGGGGGTGCTGCTGGTGTTCACCCAGCTCACCATCTTCTCGGTCACCCTTTATCTGCACCGCAGCCAGGCCCATCGCGGGGTCGATTTCCATCCCGTGGTGGCGCACGCGTTCCGCTTCTGGCTGTGGCTGACCACCTCGATGATCACCCGCGAATGGGTGGCCATCCACCGCAAGCACCACGCCAAGGTGGAAACCGAGGACGACCCGCACAGCCCGGTCACCCGCGGCATCGGCAAGGTGTTCTGGCACGGCGTGGAGCTGTACCGCGAGGCGCGCGGCATGCGCGCCGATATCGAGCAGTACGGCCGTGGCACCCCCGATGATGCCATCGAGCGCCACCTGTACACCCCGCGTGCCACCCTCGGTCCGATCCTGCTGCTGGCCATCAACAGCGTGCTGTTCGGCCTGCCCGGCGTGGCCCTGTGGGCGATCCAGATGGCCTGGATTCCGTTCTGGGCAGCCGGCGTGGTCAACGGCCTGGGCCACTGGTGGGGCTACCGCAACTACGAATCGGCCGACACCTCCACCAACCTGACGCCGTGGGCGTTCTGGATCGGTGGCGAGGAACTGCACAACAACCACCATGCTTTCCCCAGTTCGGCGCGCTTTGCGATGCGGCGCTGGGAGTTCGACATCGGCTGGAGTGCGATCCGCCTGCTGCAGGCGCTGCGCCTGGCCAAGGTGCTGCGGGTGGCGCCAGCCATGGACGTGCGCCCGAACATCGCCGTGCCCGATGCCGAAACCCTGAAGGCGCTGCTGTCGCACCGCTTCCAGGCAATGACCGACTACCAGCGCAACGTGTTCATGCCGGCCCTGCGCGAAGAGGCCACCCAGGCCGGAGCGAAGCTGCGGCGCCTGCTGCCGCGCCGCCTGCGCCGGGGCCTGGTCAACGACGGGCGGTGGTTGCAGCCGGACAGCCGCGCCCAGCTCAGCGAATGGGTGGCACAGCGCCCGCGCATCCGCACCCTGGTGGAATACCGCGCGCGCCTGGCTGCGCTGCTGGAAGCCCGTGGCCATGATGCCGCCGAGCGCCTGCGCCAGCTGCAGGCGTGGTGCCACGAGGCCGAGGAAAGCGGCATCGCCGCCCTGCAGGCCTATGCCGCGCGGCTGAAGGGCTACACCCTGGTGGGCGCATGAGGCAGCTGCTGGTTCCAATGCTGTGCCTGCTGCCGCTGGCCGCCTCCGCGCAGGTCAGTGACACGGCCACCTACCTGCAGCGCATGGACAGCGATGGCGATGGCAGGGTGAGCGAATCGGAGTACGTGCAGTGGATGCTGTACGCCTTCGATCACATGGATCGCAACCGCGATGGCGTGCTGACCGCCGATGAACTGCCCGGCGGCAAGGGCAGGCCGATCACCCGCGAACAGCAGCGGCAGGTCATCGTGCAGCGCTTCCACAAGCAGGATGCCAACGGGGATGGCTACCTGGATGCACGCGAACTTTCGGCACCGCCGCGCTGACACTGCACCGTCGCCGTGCCGTGCCGGCCGCTTCGCACGGCCCGGCGTAGAATCCCCCCATGCCTGAACTGCCCGAAGTAGAAACCACCCGCCGCGGCCTGGCGCCGCATCTGGAAGGCCGCCGCGTCCACGGGGTGATCCTGCGCCGCGCCGACCTGCGCTGGCCGATACCACCGGAGGTGGCCGAGCAGCTGCCGGGCCAGCGCATCGACGCGGTGCGCCGCCGGGCCAAGTACCTGCTGCTGGATACCGCTGTGGGCAGCGCCGTACTGCATCTGGGCATGTCCGGCAGCCTGCGCGTGCTGCCGGGTGACACCCCGCTGCGCACGCACGACCATGTGGATATCAGCCTGGACAACGGCCGCCTGCTGCGTTTCAACGACCCGCGTCGCTTCGGCAGCCTGCTCTGGCAGCCAGCCGGCGAGGTGCACCCGCTGCTGCAGGGCCTGGGCCCGGAGCCGCTGGACGAGGCCTTCGACGGCGATTACCTGTTCGAGCGCAGCCGCGGCCGCAGCGCACCGGTGAAGACCTTCCTGATGGACCAGGCGGTGGTGGTGGGCGTCGGCAACATCTACGCCGCTGAAAGCCTGTTCAAGGCCGGCATCAGCCCGCTGCGCGAAGCCGGCAAGGTGTCGCGCGAGCGCTACCGGCGGCTGGCCCGCGAGGTGAAGGACACCCTCGGCTATGCCATCACCCGCGGTGGCACCACCCTGCGGGATTTCATCAGCCCCGACGGCGCTCCGGGCTACTTCGAGCAGGAACTGCTGGTCTATGGCCGCGACGGCCTGCCGTGCCCGCAGTGCGGCAGGCCGCTCAAGCACGCGATGATCGGCCAGCGCGCCAGCGTGTGGTGCAGCCGCTGCCAGCGCTGAATATCTTCATGCAGCGCACACCGGCAGCGTTATAGTCCGCACAGCATCCGCTGCGGGGGGAGGTTGCGATGGACGAAGGACCGGATATCACCGTCTGGCTTGATGCCGCGCGTGGCGGTGACCGCACCGCACTGGACCGCGTGCTGACCACGCTGTACCAGGAGCTGCATGGCATGGCCCGGCGCCAGTTGGCCGGCCAGCAGGGGCGCACGCTGGATGCCACCTCGCTGGTGCACGAGTCCTACCTGAAGCTGCTGGGCAGCCGCGGCGCGGCGCGCTTCGAGGATCGTGCCCATTTCTTTGCCTATGCCGCCTCGGCCATGCGCAGCGTGGTGGTCGATTACGCGCGCAACCGGCTGGCGCGCAAGCGCGGCGGCGACCTGAAGCGGGTGGCCGAGATTCCCGAGAACAGCAGCAGCGGCGTCCGCCTGGACGAGGACCTGCTGGCCCTGGACGTGGCCCTGGAGCGCCTGCAGGCCGTCGATGCGCATCTGGCACGTGTGGTCGAACTGCGCTACTTCGCGGGCCTGTCCGAACTGGAGATCGCCGAACTCAGCCAGCGCTCGGAGCGCAGCATCCGCCGTGACTGGCAGAAGGCACGGCTGTTCCTGCTGGCGGCGATGCGCGGCGACTGAGGCGCGCGGAGCGACCATGGATGCCGCGCGCTGGCAGCAACTGTCGTCCTGGCTGGACCAGCTGCTGGAGCTGGCCCCCGAGGCACGGCAGCTGCGCCTGCAGCGGCTGGCCGCGCATGACCCTACCCTGGGCCGTGACCTGGAACGCCTGCTGCAGCAGGAGGCCGACAGCCGGGAGTTCATGGCCCAGCCGCTGTGGACGGCTTCGCCCTCGGGGCGCGCCGGCAGCCAGGTGGGCCCGTACCGCCTGCTGGGCCCGCTGGGCGAGGGCGGCATGGGCGAGGTGTGGCTGGCCGAACGCTGCGACGGCCTGTACGAGCGGCAGGTGGCCCTGAAGCTGTTGCGCAGTGGCGTGGCCGACCCCGGCCTGCGCCAGCGCTTCGGCCGCGAACGGCAGATCCTGGCCCGGCTGCAGCACCCGCACCTGGCCCAGCTGCTGGATGCCGGCGTGGACCAGCACGGCCAGCCCTATCTGGCGCTGGACTACGTGGAAGGCGAACCGATCAGCGATTACTGCCGGCGCCTGCAGCCTCCGCTGGAGACCCGCCTGCAGCTGATGCTGCAGGTGTGTGCGGTGGTCAGCCACGCCCACGCCAACCTGGTGGTTCACCGTGACCTGAAGCCCTCCAACATCCTGGTCCGCGCCGATGGCACGGTGAAGCTGCTCGATTTCGGCATCGCCGCGCTGCTCGACCACGACGATGCCGATGCGACCCACCCGCCCACCGAGGTGCGTGCATTCACCCTGCACTACGCCGCCCCGGAACAGGTACGTGGCGAGGCGGTGACAACCCTCACCGATGTCTATTCGCTGGGCGTGGTGCTGTTCGAGGTCGTAACCGGGCACAAGCCCTACCGCCTGCGCCGGCACAGCGATGCCGAATGGGAGCGTTCGATCCTGGACGTGCAGGCGCCACGCGCGTCGGTCCTGCTGCAGCGGCTGGCGGATCAGCCCGGCGCGGCGCGGCGTGCACTGCAACGGCAGGCCCGGCAGCTGCGCGGTGACCTGGACGTACTGCTGGAAAAAGCGCTGCAGAAGGATCCTGGCCAACGCTATGCGTCGGCCGAAGCCCTGGCAGGCGACCTGCAGCGCTACCTGCAGGGCCGCCCGATCCAGGCCCGACCGCCGGGCATGGGCTACCGCGTCAACAAGTACATCGGCCGGCACCGCTGGGGCGTCGCGCTGGCATCGCTGGCGGTGCTGGCCCTGCTCGGTACCACCTCCATCGCACTGTGGCAGGCGCGCCAGGCGCAGGTGGAAATGGCCCGCGCGCAGGCGATGCAGGATTTCACGGTCGGGCTGTTCGACAAGGCGGCCAGTGAGCGCCATGGCCATTTCGACGTGCCGCAGCTGCTGGCTACCGGGCAGCAGCGTGGCGAGGCCGAGCTGGCCGACCAGCCGCTGGCGCTGGCCGAGCTGGAAGGCGTGATCGGCCGCCTGCGCATCGGCCTGGGCGACTACCAGCTGGCCCTGCAGACGCTGGACCAGCAGCGCCGTCTGCTGCAGCAGGTCGATGAGGTACCGCCGGCCCTGCAGCTGGACGCGGTGACCCAGCGCGGGCGTGCGCTGCGCATGCTGGGGCGCGACCGCGATTGCCTGGCGCACCTGCAGCCGCTGCAGGCCCTGGCTGCCCGCCAGGCCGACGCATTGCCGGCGACGGTGGCCGAATTCCATAGCCAGTTGGGGCGCTGCCAGGCGCAGCTGGGCGACGCGGAGGCGGCACGTGCCTCGTTCGAGCGCGCCCTCGCTCTGCGCCACCAGGGCATCGGCCAGCGCTTTGGCCGCGCCGAATCACTGGCTGACCTGGCCGGGCTGGATGCGAGTGCCGGGCACCTGTCCGCCGCGCTGGCCGGCTACCAGCAGGCGCTGTCCCTGCTGGACCAGCCCGCCGACAACCGCAGCCCGCAGGTGATCGGCCTGCACCGGCAGCTGGGCGAGGTGCTGGCACGACAGGGCAGGACCGAGGCCGCCGCCACCGAGCTGGATCTGGCCTGGCAGGCCGCGCAGGATGCCTGGGGCCCGCGCCATCCCGAGGCGCTGGTGGTGCGCCGCGCCCGCGCGATGCTGGCGCTGCAGCGGGGGCAGGGTGAGCGGGCGGGGCAGGATCTGCAGCAGGTGCAGGCGCTGCTGCTGGGCGCATTGGGCCCGGACCACCGCGAGGTTGGCCAGGGTGAATTCGCACTGGGGCAATGGGCCAGCGACCGCGGCGACCCCGTCCTGGCCGCCCGGCACTTTGCCCGGGCGGTGGCGATCTGGCGCCAACCCGACCACACCGCGCTGCTGCCACAGGCCCTGCTGGCACAGGCGCAGGCGCTGCAGCAGGCCGGGCAGCCCGCCGCCGCGCGCGCGGCGCTTGCCGAAGCGCGGCAACTGCTGCTGGCCCAGCGCGGGGCGATGGCGCCGGCGCTGCGTGAGCTGGACGCACGGTTGGCCACGCTGGCGCCGGCTGAACCGGCCGTACAGCCCTCCGCTGCCCGTTAACGTTTGTCTGCCTATGATGGCCGACCTTTCCCTTGCTTCCGCGCCTGCATGCAACGACGCGACTTCCTCCGCAATGCCTCCCTGGCCCTGGCCGCCTTTGGCCTGCCGACCCTGCCGGCCTGCGCGGCCGGGAAGAGCGGCCAGCTCGGCCTGCGCCGGCTCGGCCAGCCGCAGCCGTTCGATTTCGCCACCCTGAAGGGCCAGGCCCGCGCGCTGGCGCAGGCGCCCTACCAGAGCCACAAGCGGGTGCTGCCCGGCCGCCTGGAAGCGCTGGACTGGGACCAGTACCAGTCCATCGGGTACCGCCAGGACCACGCGTTGTGGGCCGACCAGCCCGGCAAATTCCAGGCCAAGTTCTTCCATCTGGGCCTGTACTTCCATTCCCCGGTGCGCATGTTCGATGTGGTGGACGGCAAGGCGCAGGAACTGGCCTATGACGGCGCGGCGTTCAACTACGGCAGGAGTGGCCTGAAGAACGGCGAGCTGCCGGCCGACCTGGGGTTCGCCGGCTTCCGCCTGAACACCCGCAAGGACACCGACCGCGACTTCGCCGCCTTCCTCGGCGCCAGCTACTTCCGCGCCGTCGGCAAGGAAGGCCAGTACGGGCAGTCGGCGCGCGCGCTGGCCATCGATACCGGCATGGGCAAGCCAGAGGAATTCCCCGATTTCATCGCCTATTACCTGGAACAGCCGGCGGCCGACTCGGACACGATCGTGGTCTATGGCCTGCTCGATTCGCCCAGCGTGGCCGGCGCCTACCGATTTGCCATCACCAACGGCGACGTGCTGTTGATGGACATCGACAGCGCGCTGTACCCGCGCAAGGCCATCGAGCGCCTGGGCATCGCCCCGTGCACCAGCATGTACCAGGTGGGCGAGAACGACCGCCGCATGGGCTGGGACTGGCGGCCGGAAATCCACGACACCGATGGCCTTTCGATGTGGACCGGTGCCGGCGAATGGATCTGGCGGCCGTTGGTGAACCCGCGCAACCTGCGCTTCAACATGTTCGTCGACCACAACCCGCGCGGCTTCGGCCTGCTGCAGCGCGACCGCAATTTCGACCATTACCAGGATGACGGCGTGTTCTACGAGAAGCGCCCGTGCCTGTGGGTCGAACCGAAGGGCGAGTGGGGTGATGGCTCGGTGCAGCTGGTGGAAATTCCCACCGTGGACGAGACCTTCGACAACATCGTGGCCTTCTGGAACCCGAAGCAGAAGCCGCAGCCGGGCCAGGAGCTGCTGGTCGGCTACCGTCTGTTCTGGGGCGCCGAGCCGCCGGCACGCACGCCGCTGGCGCACTGCGTGGCCACCCACACCGGCCTGGGTGGCGTGGTGGGCAAGAAGCGCGAGTATTTCAGCTGGCGCTTTGCGGTGGACTTCAAGGGGGGCGAGCTGGCTGCGCTGATCGACAAGGGTGAAGTGGAGGCGGTGGTGGAAGCCAGCCGCGGCCGGGTCGAGATCGTGTCGGCGCGACCGCTGCGCGAGATCGACGGTTACCGTGCGATGTTCGACCTGGTGCCGCCGGAAGGCAGCACCGAGCAGATCGACATCCGCCTGTACCTGCGCAGTGGCGGCAAGCCCCTCACCGAGACCTGGCTGTACCAGTACACCCCGCCACCGGCCGGTGCGCCCGAGCGCACGCTGTACTGAGTGGTTTGGGATTGCAGGGCTTGCAGCCCTGCACCCGCTGCTGATCAACGGCAACGTCAAGTGCGCGCATTCCGTGGGATGGCGGGGTGGGTCCGGTTGAGGGGGACGCCGTGAACCCATCCATGAAGTGACCCCCGGAGTTGGACACCTGATCCAACTCCGAGGGTTATATGAATAGATATGAGGTTCGTTTCAAATTGCAGGTCGCCAAAGAGGCCTGCAAAAGCTCCACATCGGTCAAGGCGGTTGCCCGCCGCCATGGCCTTGAGTTCTCCACGGTCAGGCGATGGGCTGCGACCTACCGGCTGCATGGCCGGCAAGGGTTTCAGCGCAAACCTCGATCCTATGACCTCCAGTTCAAGCTGAATGTCCTGGAGAAGATGGGCCAGGAGGGCATGTCGGCACGAGAGGCCACGACATACTTCCAGATCGGAGATGCCGGTGCGGTGGGGCGATGGCAACGGTTGTATGCTCACGCCGGCGCTCAAGCGCTGGGGCCACCTCCACCACCGCCACCAAAATCGATGAAAAAGACCCGCTCGTCCAAGCCCGCCGAGGACATGAGCCGCGATGAGCTCCTGAAAGAAGTGGCCTATCTGCGTGCGGAGACCGCCTACCTAAAAAAACTCGATGCCTTGATCCGGGAAGAGCAGGCGGCGCGGCAAGAAAAGCGCAAGCCGTCCAAGGATTGAGGCTGACCTACGCACTGCCGCTTTTGCTCGAAGCGGCCGAGTTGTCGCGCAGCACGTTCTACTACCAGATGCATGTTCTGGCCAATCCCGATAAGGGCGAGGCCGATCTGCGTGAGCGTGTGCGTGCGATTTACGAGCATAGCCAAGGACGCTACGGCTACCGCAGCGTAACGCTGGAGCTGGTCAACCAAGGCGAGACGATCAACCACAAGCGCGTACAGCGCCTGATGGCTGAAATGGGGCTGCAGTCGCGAGTGCGCGTCAAGCGCTACCGCGCCTTCAAGGGAGCGGCCAATGTGGTGGTGCCCAACGAAATGGACCGCCAATTTCATGCCGAGCTGCCCAACCAGAAATGGGTGACCGACGTAACCGAGTTCAAGGTGAAGGGCATGAAGCTCTATCTGTCGCCGATCATGGACCTGTACAACGGTGAGATCGTGGCCTACCAGATGAAGCGCCGGCCGGTGTTCGATCTGGTGGGGCAGATGCTGGACCAAGCCATCCAGAAACTCTCGCCCGAGGATCGACCGATGATCCACTCCGACCAGGGCTGGCAGTACCAGCATGAAAAGTACCGGCACAAGCTCCAGGCGCGCGCACTGAAGCAGAGCATGTCCCGGCGCGGAAACTGCCTGGGCAATGCGGCGATGGAGAGCTTCTTCGGGACGCTGAAGTCGGAATTCTTCTACCTGAACAGCTTTGACAGCATCGACAGCCTGGAGGCTGGGCTGGCTGAGTACATCCGGTACTACAACGAAGACCGGGTCAAACTGAAGTTGAAGGGCCTGAGCCCGGTAAAGTACCGGGAACAGGCCCAACTGGCCGCCTGATCCCCCAATGTCCAGCTTTTGGGGGTCACTTCAGGATGGGTTCACGGCGTCCCCGCAAACCCACAGTGCCCCGCCAACCCACGGAATGCCCGCTGTTGCTGTGGCTTCGGCTCTGGTTTGCAGCAGGTGCAGGGCTGCAAGCCCTGCAGAAAGACCCTTTAAAGAGGCAGGGGGGCCTGCGCCGGGTCGATCCGGCCTTCACCGCGGGTGATCTTCTTGAACTCCGCCCGGCTCACCGACACGTAGCGCTCGTTGCCGCCGATCTCCACCTGCGGGCCATCCTTCACCGCGTGCCCGTGCTCGTCCACGCGCACCGTCATCGTGGCCTTCTTGCCGCTGTGGCAGATCGTCTTGATCTCCTGCATCTCGTCGGCCCACGCCAGCAGGTACTGGCTGCCCTCGAACAGCTCGCCGCGGAAATCGGTGCGCAGCCCGTAACACAGCACCGGGATGCGCAGCTGGTCGACCACTTCGCTCAGCTGCCAGACCTGCGCGCGGGTCAGGAACTGCGCCTCGTCCACCAGAACGCAGCCCATCGGGCCGTGCTCCGCCAGGTCCTGGGCCACCCAGCGCTGCAGGTCGCTGTCGCGGTCAAAGGCCATGCCCTCGGCACGCAGGCCGATGCGCGAGGCAACCACGCCGGCACCGGCGCGGTCATCCAGGCGCGGGGTCAGGATCGCCACCCGCATGCCGCGCTCGCGGTAGTTGTGCGCGCTCTGCAGCAGGGTGGTGGTCTTGCCGGCGTTCATCGCCGAATAGTAGAAATAGAGCTTGGCCATCGGCCGATTGTACGCCGCTGCCCCGGCCCGCCGAAGCCGTTCAGCATCCCCACCGGCCTGCGGCTGTGGCGGCCACGCCGCCCCGCTACAATCCCTCTCCAATGCACGGTCTCAATCCCCCCCAAGCCGCCGCCGTCCTGCACATCGAAGGCCCCCTGCTGGTACTGGCCGGTGCGGGCAGCGGCAAGACGCGCGTGATCGTCGAGAAGATCGCCCACCTGATCGGCTGCGGGCGCTACCCCGCACGTCGCATCGCCGCGATCACCTTCACCAACAAGTCGGCCAAGGAAATGCGCGAGCGCGTGGCCAAGCGCCTGCGCGAGCAGGACGCCGACGAGGTGACCATCTGCACCTTCCACGCCCTGGGCCTGAAGTTCCTGCAGATCGAGCACGCGGCGGTGGGGCTGAAGCGCGGCTTCTCCATCTTCGATGCCGATGATGCCGCTGCGCAGATCAAGGACCTGATGTCCGGTGCCAAGCCCGACGACATCGAGGACATGAAGAACCTGGTGTCGCGTGCGAAGAACGCCGGCCTGTCACCCGAACAGGCGATGGCCGCCGCGCGCAGCAACCGCGAGAAGGAAGCGGCCAGCGTCTATGAGCGCTACCAGCTGCGCCTGACTGCGTTCAACGCGGTCGACTTCGACGACCTGATCCGCCTGCCGGTGCAGGTGCTGGAAGAAAATCCGGATATCGCCGTGGCCTGGCGCGAGCGCATCGGCTACCTGCTGGTGGACGAATGCCAGGACACCAACGACGCGCAGTACCGGCTGCTCAAGCAGCTGGCCGGCGAGAAAGGCAACTTCACCTGCGTGGGTGACGACGACCAGTCGATCTATGCCTGGCGCGGTGCCAACCCGGAAAACCTGCAGCAGATGGGGCGCGATTATCCCGCGCTGGAAATCATCAAGCTGGAGCAGAACTACCGCTGCTCCAACCGCGTGCTGCGTGCGGCCAATGCGCTCATCGCCAACAACCCGCACGAACACCTGAAGAAGCTGTGGAGCGACCAGGCCGATGGCGAGCGCATCCGCGTTTGGGAATGCCGCAACAGCGAACATGAAGCGGAAAAAGTCGCCGCCGAGATTGCGTACGTGGCGCAGTCGCGCAATGTGCCGTGGAGTGATTTCTGCATCCTGTTCCGCGGCAATTTCCAGTCGCGGCCGCTGGAAAAGGCGATGCAGCTGCTGCGCATTCCCTACCACCTGACCGGCGGCACCATGTTCCTGGAGCGCCAGGAAGTGAAGGACACGCTGGCCTGGCTGCGGCTGCTGGTGAACCCCGACGACGACACCGCCTTCATGCGTGCGGTGCAGTCGCCCAAGCGTGATGTCGGCGCCGGTACCCTGGCCAAGCTGGCCGAGCTGGCGCAGGAAAAGGACATGCCGATGGCGCAGGCGGCCGAGGCCATCGGCGCGCTGCAGCAGCTGCCCCCGCGCGCGGCCAACAGCCTGGCGCGCTTCACCGACATCCTGCGCGACCTGCGTGCGCAGACCCGCCAGATCACTTCCGGCGACATGATCCGCAAGGTGGCCAAGGAATCGGGGCTGTTGAGCGAGCTGCGGCAGCAGGCCAAGGAAGAGGCCAGCTACCAGCGCCGTGCCAACAACATCGAAGAACTGGCGCAGTGGTTCGAAGGTGGCCCGCGTGGCGCGACCGCTGCCGACCTGGCAGGCCAGCTGGCGCTGCTGTCGCGCAGCGACAAGGACGAAGGCGGCAACCAGGTACGGATGATGACCATGCATGCCTCCAAGGGCCTGGAATTCCCGTACGTGTTCATCGTCGGCTGCGAGGACGGCGTACTGCCGCACCAGGTCAGCCTGGACGAAGGCAACCTGCAGGAAGAGCGGCGCCTGCTGTACGTTGGCATCACCCGCGCGAAGATCCAGCTGTGGATGAGCTACAGCAAGCTGACGCGCAAGTTCGGCGAACATGTACGGCTGAAGCCGAGCCGGTTCTTCGAGGAAATTCCGGCCGAGGAGATCCAGCGCGATGGTGCGGACCCGGTGGCCGATGCGGCGCGGAAGAAGGAGCGCGCAACGGCGGGGTTGGCGGCGATCGAGGCGCTGTTCGATTGAGGATCGAAAAGCCACTAAAGTGGTATTCCAATCCGTCCGATTGACGCTTCTGGCCTTGAGCCTGCATCGGGTCAAGGCCTAGTGTGAGCGCACCCGAAGTGCGCGCCGTGTCCTTCATAGTGTCCAACGACATCCCTGCTGTTCTCACTCATACCTTCCTCGGGCTGGGCCTGGTCCTGCTTGTTTCAGCGCTTCTGGCCTACGTTGGTGCCAGGCGCTTCCTCGATGGGGCGGTCATTGCCGATGGCAGGATCACTCATGTGGGTGCCATCCGTGTTGATCGCGGTGGTTCGCGCACTTCAGTGGTGAAGTTCGTGTACTCGGTGGACTTCACTACCAGCAGCGGGCAAGTGATGCGGTTCATCGCAGGTCGTACCCGCCATCGTGCCTACATGACGGGCGATCATGTAGATGTGCTGTACCTGCCGGACCGCCCGGACAAGGCCCTGGTGCGTTCGCTCTCATCACCCTGGGGCCTGAGCGTCATACTGGGATTGAACAGCGGCCCATTCCTGCTGGCGGCAGGACTTCTGCGCCTGCCGCAGGCGGCGAGGGCATGGCGGCGCAGGCAGCTCCTTCGCCACGGGACACGGGTGCAAGCCAAGGTCCGGGCGATCAAGCGCGATCGCGGAGTATTTTCGGGGGGAAGGCATCCGTTCGTCATCGTCTGCGCCTGGCGCGATCCTGAAACCACTCGATGGCATGTCTTCCACAGTGCGTATCTCTGGGCCGATCCCCGTGCACAGGTGAGTGGGCGTGAACTGGATGTCCATGTCATGCCGGGCAATCCGCGCTACTACCATGTCGATACCTCCTTCATTCGATCAGCGCCGGCACCTGCACGCTGATCGATCAACCCGGCCAGCACCATGCCCACCCTCCTCAGATGTTTTTTGCTGTTTTTCTTTGCCGTGGGCCTGCTGATCCTTCTGGCCGCCGCCTGGCTGTTCGTGGACGTCCAGCGTTTCGCGCGCAAGGCCGTTTCCGTAACCGGAACGGTGGTGGCCGTCCAGGCAGAGGATGCCCGGTCGGAAATGGAGGGGATGCCCGCACGTGACATCACCCTGCATCGCCCGGTGGTGAGGTTCCAGACCGCACAGGGGCAGATGATTCAGTTCACCGCGTCCTTTGCTACCGGGGCACCACTGTACGTGGTCGGCGAACAGGTACAGGTGCTATATCCCGGCGGCATGCCTTCCAAGGCTCGTATCCAGCACCCGGGATTGCGCTGGGGCGCACCGCTGCCGTTGGCGCTGATGGGCATGGGGTTCTGCCTTATCGCCGCATGCGTCCATCGCCTGTGCGTGCGCTACTGGCCGATCCTGTTCGGCCCGCGTGACGGGGCATGTGGCTAGGCTGAGCATCGTAGTGGCCCACTTGGCCTGAGCGTGCTGCACGGCGGGCGCTGGCGTTGCAAAATCGAGGTATTCCTTCCGGAGCCCACCCATGCATCCCATCGAAAGCGAACGCCTGCGGTTGCGCCGCATCGAGCCGGATCGGGATGCGCTGCCGATGCTGGCGCTGCTCAATGATCCCGGCTTCATGCGCTTCATCGGTGACCGCAACGTGCGCAGCGAGGAGCAGGCGCGCGAGTACATCGCGCTGCGGGTGCTGCACAGCTATGCGCTCAACGGCTTCGGCATGTACGCGATCGAGCGCCTGGCCGATGGCGCGTGGCTGGGCAACGCCGGCCTGGTGCGGCGCGATGGCCTGCCGGGGCCGGACATCGGCTATGCGGTGCTGTCCGAATTCGCGGGGCAGGGCTATGCCAGCGAGGCGGCGCGGGCGGTGTTCACGCATGCGCGCTCGCAGCTGGACATCGAGGATCTGTACGGCATCACCGACCTGGACAACGTGGCCTCCGGGCGGATCCTGCTGGGCCTGGGCATGCGCGAGCGCGGCGTGATCCAGCTGCCGAACGTCGACAGCGCGAGCCGGTTGTACGCCACGCCGGGGGCGGCGGCGGTTCAACCGCCAGCATGAGCCGGTGGGGTATGGTGCAGGCCTGTTTTCCTGCACGGATGCTTCGATGCTGATCAACGCGTATTCCACCCTCGGCCCGGTGCTGGCACCGCCACCACAGGCCGGGAGTGCCTCCGTCCGTGGTCTTGATGACCCCGCACTGGCCCCGCACCTGGGCGGCTTCGTCAACTACGTGCTGGGCCATGGCGACGGGCAGATGACCGCCGCACGCTATCACCTGATGCGGCACGTGCAGCGTGTGCGCCAGCACTATCTGTTCGAGCTGGCCGAGGCTGATCTTGAGGCGCTGAAGCCCTGGCTGCTGCAGGCCAATGCGGTGTGCTTCCTGGAAGATGGCAGCGTCCGCGATCCGGCCGGCAGGGTGCTGTTGGGTGAAGCGCCCGATCCGCAGGCGCAAGTGCCGTATCCCGCCGATGCCGGGCAGCGCCGTGCGCGCAGCCAACAGCAGCTGCAGGCCCACGAGCTGCGTGTCCCGCCGTCATTGCCACCTGTGCTGGGTGCGGCCGAGGCACAGCTGCGCGAGCCTGCCCAGGTCTGGGCCAGGGCTCAGGCGCTGCTGGCCTGCGCGCTGCGCGCCGAGGCCCTGCAGTCCGGTGAACCACCGTTGAGCCTGGCCGAACTGGCCGAGCGTCTGCCGGCGCTGCCGGAGGCGCTGAGCCCCGCCGAGGCCGCTTTCATCGAGCACGGCGACGCCGAGGCTGCCCTGCCATTCGGCTGGCGCTACGAGAGCCTGGCCGTGCTGCTGTGGGTGCTGGGGCTGTCCGAGGTGCTGCCGTGGCCGCAGGCGACCTGTGCGGTGCCGGATGTGGTCGGCGCTCTGCTGCAGGCGGCTGACAGTGGCAGCGTCCCCGCGACCCTGCGCGATACCGCCGAGCTGCTGGATGCGCTGGATCTGCACTACCGCCTGCACTGGGTAGCCCGTGAGGCGCAGCGCCAGGGTGCGCCGCTGCCGGGTGCGCTGGTGGGCGGCGTGATCTACGAGCGCCATTACGCGCTGAACTGGTTGTTCTGCTTTGAACAGGCCGACTGGGACGACGTCGATACGCCGACCTGAGTTCACATGGCATCGTGCCGGCCAGCGGCCGGCACTACCGGAAGCCTCAGCCGTGCAGTTCCGCCAGCTGGGCCTGCAGCTCGGCCACCGCGGCTTCCAGCTGGGCCACGCGCTCGGCCAGGCCGGGGTCGGCCGCTTCGCTGCTGCCACCGCCGCTGCTGGCGTACTTCGCGGCCAGCGCCGCACCGTCCACCTCACCGCACAGCAGGTGCATGTAGCGGTCCTCGCGCTGGCCGCTGGCACGCGGCAGCACCACCAGCAGGGCGCGCTGCTGCAGGCGCTCGATGGCGTGGCGGGCTTCGTCCACATCGGCGAAGCGGTACAGGCGCTCGCTGCGGGTGACCAGCTCGCCCAGGGTCTGCGGCCCGCGCAGCAGCAGCATCGCCAGCAGCACGGTCTGCTGCCGGGTCAGGTCCAGCGCGCCCTGCAGGCGGTGCTCGTAGCGGTCGGCACGCGAGGAGAAGTGCTGGCGCGCCAGGCCCAGCGTCTCCAGCTGGCGCAGGGCGTGCTGCACGCTGCCGGCATCGACGTTCATCACCGGCTCGCGGGCGGTCTTCTGGTTGGCCGCCGACTGCGCGGCATTGACCGTCAGCGGGTAGGTGTCCGGGGTGGTCGCCTCCTTTTCCACCAGGCAGCCCAGCAGGCGGGCCTGGACGGCATCGAGCAGGGGGACGTCCGGGGTCTGGACGGGATCGGTCATGGCGGCCTCCGCAAGGCAACGGGTCAACCCCGAAGCATAGCCGTGCCACGGTCATCTTTGCCGGTAAAATGACGGGGTATATCTGATTGCCGGTGAATCCTGATGCGTCGTCCCGTTTCCCTGTCCCTGACCCTGCTCGCCACTGCGGCGATCGGCCTGTCCGCCTGCAAGCGCGTGGACGCGCCTGCCGCCGAGGCTCCCGCCCCCGAGGCCCCGGCCGCTGCCGCCAAGGCCGACGGTGCGCGTGATGCGACCGCCAACGACAACCTCAATGCCGTGCTGTGGATGCAGCGCGCGCAGGAGTACAAGGCGATCACCGAACAGACCTACCGCGCCGCCGCCGACCACCTGGACGCCGCGCTGAAGGAAGCCCACTGGGACGCGCTGGTGCCGGAAGAACGCGGTAACGCGGCCAAGGGCCTGAAGCCGGCCGTGGTGCTGGACGTGGATGAGACCGTGCTGGACAACTCGCCCTACCAGGCGCGCCTGGTGCGCGACGGCAAGGAATACGACGAGCTGACCTGGGACCAGTGGGTGGCCGAGAAGAAGGCCAAGGCCATCCCCGGCGTGGTTGATTTCGCCAAGGCGGCCAACGCCAAGGGCGTGACCCTGCTGTACATCTCCAACCGCGCCGTGCACCTGAAGGACGCAACCCTGGCCAACCTGCGCGAGCAGGGCCTGCCGGTGGCCGACGACAGCGTGTTCCTCGGCCTGGGCACTGTGGTCGAAGGCTGCGAGCAGGCTGGCAGCGAGAAGAACTGCCGCCGCCGCCTGGCCGGCCAGCAGTACCGCGTGCTGATGCAGTTCGGCGACCAGATGGGTGACTTCGTGGAAGTGACCGCCAACACCAATGAAGGCCGCGATGCGCTGCTGCAGCAGTACCACGACTGGTTCGGCGAGCGCTGGTGGATGCTGCCGAACCCGACCTACGGCGGTTTCGAGCCGGCCCAGTTCAACAACGACTACACCCAATCGCGCCAGGTTCGCCATGACGCCAAGCGCGCTGCGCTGGATTACGCACCGTGAGCCGCGCACCGCTGCCGCTGCGCGATGACGAACGGCTGATCTTCGCCCTGGACGTGCCTGACCGCGTGCAGGCGTTGGAGTGGGTCGATCGCCTGGGCGACAGCGTGGCGTTCTACAAGATCGGCATGGAACTGCTCGCCTCTGGCGAGTATTTCCAGGTGCTGGACGAGCTGGCCCGCCGCGACAAGCGCGTGTTTGTCGACCTGAAGTTCTTCGACATCCCGGCCACCGCTGCGGCGGTGATCAAGCGCCTGTCGCAGTGGCCGGTCAGCTACGCCACCATCCATGGCTGGCACCCGGCGATGATGGAGGCCTGCGCGGCCGCCAACAGCAGCGACATGCGCCTGCTGGCGGTGACCGTGCTGACCTCGATGGGGCGCCCGGACCTGGCCCAGATGGGCATCGACCGCGAGCCGGTGGACGTGGTGGTCGAGCGCGCGCTGGCCGCCCAGGCCGCTGGCATCGATGGCGTGATCGCCTCCGGCCAGGAAGCCGGCCCGATCCGTGCCGCCACCGGCGCCGGGTTCTCGATCGTCTGCCCGGGCATCCGTCCGGGTGGCCCGGTCGGCGATGACCAGAAGCGCACCGTCGGCGTGGCCCAGGCCTTCGCCGATGGCGCCGATGCCATCGTGGTCGGCCGTCCGATCCGCCTGGCCGCCGATCCGCAGGCGGCCGCGCGGGCCATCCAGCAGGAAATCGCGTCGGCTCTGGCTGCACGCTGAGCCTGCCGGCGCTGCCGGTCACACCGCAATACCGAACGCCATCCCGCCCCGTGCGGGATGGCGTTCGCATTTGTGGGTCCCGCGCTGTCGCAGTCGACCCCGGAGCGAAGAACCGTGCGCGCGGTCGCACTGGATCCGGATGTCCCTCCCTCCCAATCGATGCACCGGCGCCGCTCACGGCTGCGCCGGTTCCAATCATCCAAGAGGGAGTACAAGGATATGTATCGCAGCACCTCTGCAGTTGTTGCCGGCCTGTTGCTGGCGTTAGCAGCACCCGCCTTCGCCGCACCGCCACCCCGCGAAACGCCGCGCATCATCGGCGGCGAGGACGCCCAGCCGGGGCAGTACCCGTTCATGGTCAGCCTGCAGGGGCTGGCCTTCGGCGACTCCGATCATGACCGCCACTTCTGCGGCGGCACGCTCATCTCACCGTCGTGGGTACTGACCGCCGCGCACTGCGTGCAGGGCAATTCGCCTGCCGGCCTGGCCATCATCGGCAATCTCACCGCGCTGTCCACCGCCGCCTCGCCGCGGGCCTCCAACGTCAAGGCCATCCACGTGCACCCGGCCTTCAACAGCGGCAATTCGCTGGAACATGATATGGCCCTGATCCAGCTCGACGCGCCCCTGGCAGAGGCGCAGCCGGTCGCCCTGCGCCTGCGGCCGGACGCCAGCTATCTCAAGGCGGGGCGCGACTTCACCGTGATCGGCTGGGGCGATACCGATGTCAGCGGGGACCGGTTCTTCCCCACCCAGCTGCAGTCCGTGCAGGTGCCGTTCGTGCCCTTCGCAGACTGCAAGCAGGCGTACGGCGGCGAGCTGTCCCGCGGCAAGGTGATCTGCGCCGGCCGTGAAGGTGTGGACAGCTGCCAGGGCGACTCCGGCGGGCCGCTGCTGCTGCGCCTGCGCGAAGGCTGGACCCAGTTCGGCATTGTCAGCTGGGGCGAAGGCTGTGCGCTGGCCGGCTATCCCGGTGTTTATGCCCGAATCGCCGAAAAACATGCCGTAGATTTCATTGAAGCGGTCTGGCAGCGTGATTGATTCAATAAAATCAATTATTTAAGTGATGTTACATCACGTATTGCCTTAACTTCGGCAGCGGCGTAGGATCGCCGCCATCCGGTCCCTGGGCCGGAGATGTGCCACAACTGTCCACCGGCCCCGTGCCGGTTTGAAGAGCCTGTGATCCCCGTGATCCGGGCTCTTTTTTTGTGCACGGGGTCAGATCCCTTCTGCTACAGGCAGAAGGGATCTGACCCCCTCACGGGCGGCAAGGGTTGCCGCTGTCACCGTGCAGGCCGCAAGATGCGGACCGGTACGGGGAGTCCGATGGCATGAGCGTGGCAGTGCGACGAAGGTCTGCGCGTGGATGGGGGCTGGCAGCCATGGTGCTGCTGGCGATGGCCGCGTGCCGCCAATCCGGCAGCGACCCGGCCAAGCCGGCGGCCGAGCCGGTGGCGGCGGTGCAGGCCATGGCCCAGCGCCTGGTCGAGGATGATCTGGTCGGGTACGCGCGCCTGTCGGTGCCGCCGGGCCAGTACCAGCGCCTGCAGCAGGCCTGGACCGACGGCCACAGCCAGTGGCCGCTGGGCGAGCTGCCTCTGGGCGACCAGATGCTGCCGATGCTGGCCGCCCTGCGCGAGCCGCAGGCCGCCACCCAACTGCAGCGCAGCTTCGACCGCCAGCTGGCCGGCCAGGCCAGCGCGGTGCGCCAGGCGGCCCAGTCGATGGGCAACTTCGGCGTGCAGTACCTGCGCCACCAGAAGGGCTACACCCCCAGCCAGCAGACGCACTATATCGCCCTGGTGGAAACCCTGGCCGGCTGGGCGCAGGGCGCGCCGATCAGCGATCGGGCCCGCGCCCGCAGCAGCATCGCCGCTCTGGTCGAGGCCGCCGCCAAGGTGGGCTTCGACGATGAAGACGGCCTGCGTGCGGCCGGCATGGAAGGCAGCCTGCAGCAGCTGGCGCCGTTCCTGCACACGGTCAAGGCGGTCCTGGCCAGCTACGGGCTGGGCGTGGACGACGCCCTGCGCAGCCTGCGCGGGGAACTGCTTTCGGTGGAAGGCGACAACGCCTTGGTGCGCATGGAGTACGAGCTGGCCGGGCGCACCCTGCAGCTGCAGCTGCCGCTGAGCCGGCGTGAAGGCCACTGGTACCTGACCCGCACTCTGGCCGACACCGATGCCCTGCTGCGCAAGGCCGATGCGGCCCGCGCGGCGGCCGCGCCGGCGCCTGCGCAGCCCCCCGCCGCCGGCGGGGAAGCGGCAACCACGCCGCCTAAGCCATAATGGCGCCGATGTCGAAACAGAACCCGCTGCCGTTCCCCGGCGAAGAACCCCAGCAGACGCCCGCCGATCCGGCCGCGGCGTCTCCCTCGACCGGCACCGGCCCCAACCCGGTGCCGCCGCCCGCGCACGCCCGTCCCGCTGGCCGCCGCCCCCTTTGGGCGCGCCTGCTTGGCCGCCTGGTCGAGCCGTGGCTGGCCCTGAAGATCGAGCCGGAAGACCCGGGCCAGTACAACGATGGCCGCCCGGTGGTCTACGTGCTGGAAGACTACGGCCTGTCCAACGCGCTGATCCTGGACAAGGCCTGCCGCCAGGCCGGCCTGCCCTCGCCGCTGGTGCCGCTGGCCGGCGACCCGACCGGCCGCAAGCGCGCCTACCTGGCCCTGTCGCGGCGCAGTTCCAGCAACTCGCTCATCCCCGAGCAGCGCGGCGCCAAGACCCACTCCGATTCGCTGGCCAAGGTCCTGCAGGCGCACCGTGTGCGCGACGACCTGGACGTGCACCTGGTGCCGGTGTCGATCTTCGTCGGCCGCGCGCCGGACAAGCAGAGCGGCTGGTTCGCCGTGCTGTTCTCGGAAAACTGGGCGCTGGTCGGCCGCTTCCGCCGCCTGCTGGGCCTGCTGCTGAACGGCCGCAGCACCATCGTGCGCTTCGCCCCCCCGATCTCGCTGCGCAGCACCGTGGACGAGGGCCTGGAGCCCGAGCGCACCGTGCGCAAGCTGCAGCGCGTGCTGCGTACCCATTTCCGCCGCATCCGTGAATCGGTCATCGGCCCCGACCTGTCCACCCGCCGCCTGCTGGTGGACCAGGTGCTGGCCGCCGAACCGGTGCGCGAGGCGATCGCCGCCCAGGCCAAGCGCGACAACTCCAAGCCGGCCGATGCCTGGAAGAAGGCGCACGCCTACGCCTGGGAAATCGCCGCCGACTATTCCAGCCCGGTGGTGCGTTCGGCCAGCTTCATGCTCAGCCACGTGTGGAACCGCATCTACGCCGGCGTGCTGGTGCACCACCTGGACAAGTTCAAGGCCGCCGCGCCGGGCCACGAAGTGGTGTACGTGCCCAGCCACCGCAGCCACATGGATTACCTGCTGCTGTCCTACCTGCTGTACGACCGTGGCATCGTGCCGCCGCACATCGTGGCCGGCATCAACCTGAACCTGCCGGTGGTCGGCACCCTGCTGCGCAAGGGCGGTGCGTTCTTCATCCGCCGCTCGATCCGCGGCAACGCGCTGTACTCGGCCGTGCTCAGCGAATACGTCGCGCAGCTGGTGGCCGGTGGCTATTCCATCGAGTATTTCGTCGAAGGTGGCCGTTCGCGCACCGGGCGCCTGCTGCAGCCCAAGGGCGGCATGATCTCGATGACCCTGCGCGCATTCCTGCGCCAGCCGCGCAAGCCGGTGCTGTTCCAGCCCATCTACATTGGCTATGAAAAGCTGATGGAAGGCGGCAGCTACCTGGACGAACTGTCCGGGCGGCCCAAGGAGAAGGAATCGATCTGGTCGCTGCTGTGGGGCATTCCCAAGGTGCTCAAGCAGAACTACGGCCAGGTGGTGGTGAACTTCGGCGAACCGATCGCGCTGAACGACGTGCTGGCCGAGAAGGCGCCGGAGTGGAAGGGCGAGGCGGTGCCGGAAGACGAAAAGCCGGCATGGCTGTCGACCACCGTGGACACCCTGGCCGACCGCATCCAGGTGCGCATCAACGGCGCCGCCGACGTCAACCCGATCAACCTGCTGGCGCTGGCGCTGCTGTCCACGCCCAAGCACGCGATGGGCGAAGCCGACCTGATCGCGCAGATCGAGCTGTGCAAGACCCTGCTGGAAGAGATGCCGTATTCGGGCCGGGTGACGGTGACCCCGCATTCGCCGGAGCGCATCATCGCCCACGCCGAGGAAATCAACGTCCTCACCCGCATCAAGCACCCGCTGGGCGACGTGCTCAGCGTCAGTGGCGATACCGCGGTGCTGCTCAGCTACTTCCGCAACAACGTGGTGCACCTGTTCACCGCCTCGTCGTGGGTGGCCTGCTGCTTCCAGAACAACCGCCGCATGAGCCGCACCGGCCTGGTCCGCCTGGGTCGCACCGTGTACCCGTTCCTGCAGGCCGAGCTGTTCCTGCCGTGGAGCGAGGACGAGTTCGCCCAGCGCATCGAACAGACCATCGACGTGTTCATCCGCGAGGGCCTGCTGCA
Source organism: Stenotrophomonas sp. ESTM1D_MKCIP4_1 (assembly GCF_003086895.1). Taxonomy (NCBI): domain Bacteria; kingdom Pseudomonadati; phylum Pseudomonadota; class Gammaproteobacteria; order Lysobacterales; family Lysobacteraceae; genus Stenotrophomonas; species Stenotrophomonas sp. ESTM1D_MKCIP4_1. The sequence continues at coordinate 103,637 of NZ_CP026004.1, forward strand.
GCAGGTCAACGACGATGACGGCGGCATGCTGACCCGCAACACCGGGCAGACCGACGAAGTGTTCCGCCTGCGGGCCATCGGCCATTCGCTGCAGCAGGCCTTCGAGCGCTACTACATCGCCATCTCGGTACTGGTGAAGAACGGCCCCGGCACGCTCGGCGCTGCCGAGCTGGAAAGCCTGTGCCAGCAGGCCGCGCAGCGCCTCAGCCTGCTGTACGCACCGGCCGCGCCGGAGTTCTTCGACAAGTCGCTGTTCCGCGGTTTCATCCAGAAGCTGCGCGAGCTGCGCCTGGTGTGGCCGGACGAAAACAGCAAGCTGCTGTTCGACGACCGCCTGGACAGTTGGGCCAAGGACGCAAAGTTCATCCTCGGTCGCGAGCTGCGCCACACCATCGAGCGCGTCAGCCCGGAAGCGGCACGCCCGGAAGAGCCGACGCCGCAGGCATGACGGCCGCGCCGGGCCCCGCCCGGCGAATGGCCTGCCGGTAGATCCACGCCATGCGTGGACAGGCCATCCCAAGGTAACGCCGGGCCCGGCACTAGATCCACGCCATGCGTGGACGGGCCACCCCAAGGTAACGCCGGGCCATGCCCGGCAGTAGATCCACGCCATGCGTGGATGGGCCACCCCAAGGTAACGCCGGGCCATGCCCGGCGGTAGATCCACGCCATGCGTGGATGGGGCCCCGGCTACGCAGGCTCGTCCGGAATCTGCAGGCTCTCCAGCTTGGCGATGCAGTCCTTCAGCTGCAGCTTGCGCCGCTTCAGCCGTTTCGCTTCCAGCTCGTCCTCGCCATTGGCAGCCATGCGGGTGATCTGTTCATCCAGCACGCGGTGTTCGGCGCGCAGGGCGACGAGGCGTTCGACGATCTCGGCGGGGCTGTAGGTATCCACAGCCTCCGAGCATACACAGCACCGATGACCACTGGGAGAGGGCGGTCCCAGGGCCTGGGCCGGCGCCGGTCCCGAGCCGGTAGAATGGTCGGCCATGAGCGCCGTCATTGCCCTGCCTGATCCCGTGCCGCGTGCGCCTGTCGCACCGCGTCCGGGCCTGCGCGCAGTGCAGCGGCTGGGCAAGCAGCTGCGCCGCCAGGTCGGCCAGGCCATTGCCGACTTCGGCATGATCGAGGCCGGCGACAAGGTGATGGTCTGCCTGTCCGGTGGCAAGGACAGCTACACCCTGCTGGACGTGCTGCTGCAGCTGCAGAAGAAGGCGCCGGTGCCGTTCGAGCTGGTGGCGGTGAACCTGGACCAGAAGCAGCCCGGCTTCCCCGGACATGTGCTGCCGCAGTACCTGGCCAGCCTTGGCGTGGCGTACCAGATCATCGAACAGGACACCTATTCGGTGGTCAGCCGGGTCATCCCCGAAGGCCGCACGATGTGTTCACTGTGCTCGCGCCTGCGCCGTGGCGCGCTGTACAACCATGCCGAAAAGCACGGCTTCACCAAGATCGCGCTCGGCCATCACCGCGACGACATGGTGGCGACCTTCTTCATGAATCTGTTCCACCACGCCAAGCTGTCGGGCATGCCGCCGAAACTGCGCAGCGACGACGGCCGCCACGTGGTCATCCGTCCCCTGGCCTACGTGCGCGAGCGCGACATCGTCGCGTACGCCCAGGCACGTGCGTTCCCGATCATCCCGTGCAACCTGTGTGGCAGCCAGGAAAACCTGCAGCGCCGCCAGGTGGGACGGATGCTTCAGCAATGGGACCAGGACCATCCCGGCCGCATCGACCAGATCGCCCGGGCCATGGGCCAGGTCCACCCCTCGCAGCTGGCTGACCCCAGCCTGTTCGATTTCATGGCGCTGGGCCGTCGCGATGATGCGGCACCGCCCGACGCCGATGCCTGGCAGGCCGGTTTTCCGGCCGACGCCGACGCGGCTCCCGAGACGCCCGCCCCCTAAGGTGGGACGCCCTTCCTCTTCGCCATCCGGAATTCCATGTTCTTTCGCAACCTGACGTTCTTCCGTTTCCCGACCACCACCGATTTCTCCGAAGTGGACACCCTGCTGCCGCACGCCCTGCTCAAGCCGGTCGGCGCTCTGGAAATGAATTCGCGCGGCTTCATCTCGCCCTTCGGCCGCGAGGAGAAGGAACTGCTGTCGCACCGCATCGCCGAACACCTCTGGCTGACCGTGGGCGGCGAGGACAAGATCCTGCCGGCGGCCGTGGTCAACGACCTGCTTGAGCGCAAGCTGGAAGAGATCGAGGAAAAGGAAGGCCGCCGCCCCGGTGGCCGCGAGCGCAAGCGCATGAAGGACGACCTGCTGCATGAACTGCTGCCGCGCGCCTTCGTGAAGTCTTCGCGCAACGACGCTTTCATTGACCTGCAGCACGGCTACGTCGCGGTGGACACCTCCAGCCGCAAGACGGGCGAGTACTTCATGTCCGACATCCGTGGCCTGCTCGGCAGCTTCCCGGCGATGCCGCTGAACGCGGAAGTCGCGCCGCGCTCGATCCTGACCGGCTGGATCGCCGGTGAACCGCTGCCGACCGGCCTGAGCCTGGGCGAAGAGTGCGAGATGAAGGACCCGGTGGAAGGGGGCGCGGTGGTCAAGTGCCAGCACCAGGAACTGCGCTGCGATGAGATCGACAAGCACCTGGATGCCGGCAAGCAGGTGACCAAGCTGGCGCTGATCTTCGAGGACAATCTGTCCTTCGTCATCGGTGATGACCTGATCGTGCGCAAGCTGAAGTTCCTCGACGGCGCGCTGGACCAGCTGGAACATGCCGACGAAGACGGCCGCCGCGCCGAGTTCGACGCCCGCTTCGCCCTGCAGAGCGCCGAGATCCGTCGGCTGTTCCTGCTGCTGGAAGAAGCCTTCAAGCTCAGCAAGGCTGACTGAACAGGCACTGCCCGGGCCGCCGGTCATCCAGCGGCCTCGGGCAGCGCTATGCTGGGCACATGAGCCGTCTGCTGCGTCGCCTGATCAGCCCGACCCCGCCCGCCACCGTGCAGCGCGACACCGTCCGCCTGCGCCTGGACGATGCCGAGATCGAGGTGCTGCGCGTGCGCGACCCGCGCGCGCGACGCATCAAGCTGAGCGTGGATGAGCGGGGGGCGCGCCTGACCCTGCCGCCGCGCGCGAGCCTGGTGATGGGCGAGCGCTTCCTCGAGCAGCACCGTGACTGGCTGGCGCTGCAGCTGCGTGCCTACCAGGGAACCGGGCTGCCACCGCCGCTGCAGCCGGGCGAAGACGGCAGTCTGCCCCTGCGCGGCGAACTGCTGCCGGTGCGTTGGCAGGAAGGCCGCTTTGCACGCCTGGAGATCGACGACAACGGTGCCTGCGTGCAGTGGCCCAGCCGTGCCGGCGATGCGACCCTGCGCCGCCTGCTGCGCGAGTTCTATGAAGCACAGACCCGCGCCGATGTCGGTCGCTGGCTGCCGAAGTACCTGCCCGGACTGCCACGCGCGCCCAGCCGGGTGCGCTTGAAGGTGATGTCCTCGCAATGGGGCTCGCTGGCTCCTGACGGCAGCATGGCACTGGACCTGGCTCTGGTGCTGGGCCGCCCTGAAGCATTCGAGTACGTGCTGGTGCACGAACTCTGCCACCTGATCCAGCCGAACCACTCACCCGCGTTCTGGTACGAAGTGGAACAACGCTTCCCGGCGTGGCGCGAGCAGCGCGATTATTTCCAGCTCGAAGGGCGGCGCCTGAAGGCCATGCTGCGCCAGCTGCTGTAACCGCGCGCATCGCGGATTTTTCATTCATCACGACGAACAGCAGTCGAGCAAGCTCGACGCTACGGAAGAGCGCGCGCCCCGCAGCCGAGCATGGGCTCGGCTCTACCGAGAGCGTGCGCGCAGCGCCGCCGCCGTCGCCCAGCGTGCGGCTACCCGCGGTGCGGTAATGCACACGGCCTGGTCGGTCACCGTCGTTACGGCACGCTCCAGCAGCTGGATGTCCGCCTCATGCTGGCGTGCCACGTGCGGATCCTCGAAGAAGATCGCGCGCTGGCACTGCCCCTCCAGCACGCGGTCGGCAATCTGCGCATCGCCGCCCATCGGGCCGCTCTGGTAGCGCGTCACCCAGGGGGTATCGCTGGGCCAGCCACGGCTCCATGCCAGCTCGTTCAAGCGCTGGCCGGTAGTACCGGTGGCCACGCGCTCGCCGAACCGGGCCAGCACATCGAAGTGTTCGTCGGCGAAGGCCAGCATCGCCGGCTTCATCGCATCGTGGGCGATCAAGGCCAGGGTCTGGCTCTCGAAGGCATGCAGATCGTCGGCGCCGGCATCGGCCGCCAGCCCGGCGTGCACACGTTCGATCTCGATCCAGTCTCGGGCGGTGGCCACCGTCGAAATGAACGGCTTGCCGTGGATCACGCACTGCCGCTTGAGCGCCGTTGCCTCCGGAAACACCGACGAGGGGTCGACCGGATCGATCAGGTAGATCGCGCCATCCAGGGTGCGATCCGGACCCATGCCGACGACTTCGGCCACCAGCTTCATCAGGCCGCCCTGGCGTCCGTAAGGATAGCGCTGCAGGCCCGCGTAGCTGGCCAGGAAGCCGTGCCGCTCGATCGCGTCGTGGGTACGCCCGACCGCATGCAGCGACACGCCCAGCTCGCGCAGGCCCGGCTCGCTGGCGCGCAGCCAGCGGAACAACGCAGCACGCGCATCATGGTGGTGCAGGCGGTTGGCGGCCAGGCCGATACGCATCACAGGCTCCCTGAACTGTCAGAAGCGGCAGTGTATGTCGCTATCGGCATCACCGGAGCATTTTGCAATTTTCCTCATTGTCGTCACCGGCCGCGTCGCTAGCGTGGCAGGTGGCCGCTGATCCGTGCAGCCGTGTGTCCGGCCTGCGGCCTGAGGAGTGCTTTGTGAGTGTCGCTGGTTGTCCTGATGCCGCCGCTGCGCGCCGCCACTGGCGTTCCGGCGGCGTCCTGCTGGCCTTGCTGGCGGCACTGCCCGTGCGCGCCGATGACTGCGGCGGTCCGCTGCGGCTGGTGCATGCCGCCGACCCCTCACCGGCAACCCGCGGCCCGCCGGGGCCGGTGCACGCGGGCGTTGCCGCCGTGCTGGCCGCGCTGCATGCCCAGGAGGTACCGCTGCAGGTGCAGGCGGTACCCGCCGACCGGCTGGCCGAGGGACATCTTCCGCCGGGCACCGAGGCCGTGCTGGGCTGGTCACGCCAGCAGCTGCCGCCGCAGTGGCCGATCAGTACCACCTACCTGGATATACCGCAGGTGATCGTGCGGCGCCGCGACGACCCTCCGATCCTCGATCTGGGCGGGCTGCGCGGGCAGAGCGTGGCCAGTCCCGATCCGGCGACGCTGGCGCCGCTGCTCGCACGCCAGGCGCCCGGCGCGCTGCTGCTGCCACCGACGCCGCTGGAGACGGCCTTGCGCCTGCTGGTGGCCGCGCAGGTGGATGCCGTGGTGGCCAACCTGGTCGACGTCGACCATCTGCTGCGCCAGGGCCATGAGCCGTCGCTGCAGGTGGCCGCGCCGGCCGGTTTCGACGACACCCTGGTGCTGGCCACGACGCCGGCCTGCTCGCGCTGGCTGGCCATCATCAACTCGCATCTGGCCGCTGCACCCAGCGTGCGCGCCACAGCGCTGGCTGCGCGGGAAGACGCGGCGCCAGTGCAGGCGGCCGTACCCGCTCCGCCGTGGCTGCGCTGGTTGGCTGCCGCGGTGCTGGCCCTGCTCGGGCTGGGCCTGGTGCATGCCCTCGGGTACTGGCGGCTGCACCGCGAGACACAGCGCCGCCGCGGCCTGCAGCAGCGCCTGCAGGAGGTCAGCGCTGGCCTGCCGGCGGTGGTCTATCGGGCACGGCGCAGCTGCCGTGGCGAATACAGCGTGCCGTATATCGCCGGCGATGTGCATGCGCTGTTCGGCATGAGCGTGGACGCCGCACGCGTCGACCATCGCCGGTTGCTGGCCGCGGTGCATCCGGACGACCGCGGGCCGGTGATGGCCCATGTCGATGCGGCGGCACTGGTGCGCGGACCGATCGATGTCACCTTCCGCAGTCGCGGGCGGATGGGCTGGCGCTGGGTGCGCTCGCACGGGCGGCCGGTGGCCTGCAGTGATGGCGATGGCAGTGGCGTCGAGTGGAGCGGCTACTGGATGGACGTGACCGAGGCGCAGATGCGCGCGAGCGCCTTGAACGCTTCGCGGCGCGAGGCCGAACAGGCAGTCGTGGCCAAGGCGCATTTCCTGGCCAGCATGAGTGAACAGATCGGTGCACCGATGAACACCGTGGTGGGCATGCTGAATGACCTGGCCGGAACCGCGCTGGACCCGCGCCAGCGGCAGCTGCTGGCCACCCTCGAGGAGGCGGCCATCATGCTGCGGCAGATCCTCGACGACGTGCTGGACAGCGAACGGCAGCAGGCGGGTGAGCCGCCCTGCCAGGCGGCGCCGACCGACCTGCCTGCCCTGCTGCGCGGCGTGCAGCGCCTGCTGGCGCCGCTGGCGGCCAGCAAGGGCCTGCATCTGCAGTGTGTGCTGGACCCCGCGCTGCAGGCGGGTACGCTGGTCGACGGCCTGCGCCTGCGGCAGATCCTGTTCAACCTGGCCGGCAATGCGCTCAAGTTCACCTCGCACGGCGGGGTGGAACTGCGCCTGCAGGTGCAGCGCCAGGACGCCGCCGGCCAGCACGTGCGGCTGCAGGTGGCCGACACGGGGGTGGGTATCAGCCCGGCGCGGCAGCGGGCGGTGTTCGCGCCCTATACCCAGGCCGAAGCCTCCATCACCCGCCGTTTCGGTGGCAGCGGCCTGGGCCTGGCCATCTGCCGCGAACTGGCCGCCGCACTGGGCGGCGACCTGCAGCTGCACAGCATTCCCGGCAAAGGCACCACCGTCAGCCTGGCGCTGTACCTGCCAGCGTGCGACGCCCCTCCCGCGTCGGCGGCGCAGGCGGTATCGCCGCCGGTGGAGGCCGGTTCAGTGGGCCAATAGGCGCACAATGCTGGCCGCGGCGTCGCGGCCTTCGGCCACCGCAGTCACCACCAGATCCGCGCCGCGCACCGCATCGCCACCGGCAAACAGGCGCGGGTGGGCGGTCTGGTAGGGCAGGCGGTCCTTGCCGCCAGCGACGATGCGGCCGTTGGACTGGCCTTCCACGCCGTGCTCGGACAGCCACGCCGGCAGGGTCGGCGAGAAGCCGAACGCGATGATCACCACGTCTGCTTCCAGCAGCGATTCGCTGCCTTCGATCGGCACCGCGTTCTGGCGGCCATTGGCATCGGGTTCGCCCAGGCGGGTCTCGACCACGGTCACGCCGATCACTTCGTCATCGGCACCGGCCTCGATGGACAGCGGCTGGCGGTTGAACAGGAAACGCACGCCTTCTTCGCGTGCATTGGCCACCTCGCGCGCGCTGCCGGGCATGTTGGCCTCGTCGCGGCGGTAGGCGCAGGTGACCTTGGCTGCGCCCAGGCGCACGGCGCTGCGCACACAGTCCATGCCGGTGTCACCGCCGCCCAGCACGACCACGCGCTTGCCGTTGAGGTCGGGCAGGGCGATGGTGTCTTCCCAGCCGGCGATCGGCCGGCCCTTCGGATCATCACCGCTGACGATGCGGCTGTTCTGCACCAGGAACGGCAGCGCCGGCAGCACGCCCTTCAGATCCTGGCCGTCCAGGCCGCCATCGGTGTAACGGTAGGCGCCGGTACCGACGAACACGGCGTCGTGGCTGTCCAGCAGCTGCTGCACGCTGACATCGCGGCCGATCTCCACGCCCAGGCGGAACTGCACGCCCATGCCCTCCAGCACTTCGCGACGGCGGTGGATCACATCCTTGTCGAGCTTGAAGCTGGGAATGCCGAACTGCAGCAGGCCACCAATCTGTTCGTAGCGGTCATAGACCACGGCGGTGATGCCGGCACGCGCCAGCCGGTCGGCGCAGGCCAGGCCGGCCGGGCCGGCACCGATCACCGCCACGCTCTGGCCGGTGGGCTGCACCGCGTCCAGATCCGGGCGCCAGCCCGTGGCCAGCGCGGTATCGACGATGTATTTCTCCACCGCACCGATGGTCACCGCGCCGAATTCCTCCAGCGTGCAGCTGCCTTCGCACAGGCGGTCCTGCGGGCACACGCGGCCGCACACTTCCGGCAACGGGTTGGTGCTGTGGCACAGCGTGGCCGCTTCGTGGATGCGGTTTTCCTGCACCAGCTGCAGCCACTGCGGAATGGCGTTGTGCACCGGACACTTCCAGCTGCAGTACGGGTTGCCGCAGTCCAGGCAGCGGCCAGCCTGGTACTGGGCATCTTCCTTGCCGAACTTGCCGTACAGCTCACCCCAGTCGCCGGAGGTGCGCAGTTCGACCGGGATGCGTTGCGGCATGGTCCGGGGCAGATCGAGGAACTGGAATGCGTGCTTGCGGCTCATGGCTGGCTCTATGGTTTTTTTGCGGTTGCCGGCCAGCGGCCGGCACTACGTGATCCTGGGGTGCCGGCCAGCGGCCGGCACTACCGTTACGCGGCGCGTCGCAGGGTTTCGGTCAGCGACTCGATGCTGGCGGCCTTGGGTTTGACCAGCCAGAACTTGCCGATGTAATCGCGGAACTCATCGAGGATCTGCTGCGCCCAGATACTGCCGGTCAGCTCGCGGTGGCGGCCGATCAGGCGGTGCAGGTGCTGGCGGTAGTTCTCGAAGCCCTCGGCCGACACCCGGTGGATGTCGATCAGTTCGTGGTTGTAGCGGTCGACGAAATCGCGGTCCACATCCAGCACGTAGGCCAGGCCACCGGTGAAACCAGCACCGAAGTTCAGGCCGACCTTGCCCAGCACCAGCACCACGCCGTCGGTCATGTATTCGCAGCAGTGGTCACCGGCACCTTCCACCACCGCCAGCGCGCCGGAATTGCGCACCGCGAAGCGCTCGCCGGCACGCCCGGCGGCAAACAGCTCGCCCCCGGTGGCGCCGTACAGGCAGGTGTTGCCGATGATGGCCGTGCTGCGGGCTTCAAAGCGGGCGCCACGCGGCGGGCGCACCACCAGGCGGCCGCCGGCCATGCCCTTGCCCACGTAATCGTTGGCTTCGCCTTCCACTTCCAGGTGCAGGCCACCGACGTTGAAGGCGCCGAAGCTCTGCCCGGCACTGCCACGGAAGCGCAGTTCCAGCGGTGCCTCGGCCATGCCCTGGTTGCCGTGCGCGCGGGCCACCGCGCCGGCCAGGCGGGTGCCGATGCTGCGGTCGGTGTTGTGGATCAGGAAGCGGTGTTCGCCGCCGCGCTTGTGCTCGATGGCCGGTGCCAGCAGGCCGTCCATCTGCGTGGCCAGGCTGTCCGGCGATTCGTACAGGCGCTGCGCGGCGCAGTGGCTGCCTTCGTAACGGGCGTCGGCCAGCAGGCGCGACAGGTCCACGCGCACGCCGTCACGCGGCGCGGCCTCGATCTGCCGCAGCAGGTCGGTGCGGCCGACGATCTCTTCCAGCGAACGCGCACCCAGGTAGGACAGCCAGCCACGCACTTCCTCGGCCAGCAGGCGGAAGAAATTCTCCACGCGCTCGGGCTGGCCGGTGAAGTGGTTCTCGCGCAGGCGGTCATCCTGGGTGGCCACGCCGGTGGCGCAGTTGTTGAGGTGGCAGATGCGCAGGTACTTGCAGCCCAGCACGATCATCGGCGCGGTGCCGAAGCCGAAGCTGTCCGCGCCCAGCAGCGCGGCCTTGACCACGTCCAGGCCGGTCTTCAGGCCGCCGTCGGTCTGCAGCAGGGTGCGCCCGCGCAGGTCGTTGGCCAGCAGCGCCTGGTGCGCTTCGGCCACGCCCAGTTCCCACGGCACGCCGGCATAGCGGATGGAGCTGACCGGCGAAGCGCCGGTACCGCCGTCATGGCCGGAAATGGTGATCAGGTCCGCACCGGCCTTGACCACGCCCGCGGCAATCGTGCCCACGCCGGCATGGCTGACCAGCTTCACCGACACCAGCGCGGTCGGGTTGACCTGCTTGAGGTCGTAGATCAGCTGGGCCAGGTCTTCGATGGAATAGATGTCGTGGTGCGGCGGCGGCGAGATCAGGCCGATGCCGGGCTTGGCGTAACGCAGGCGGGCGATCAGTTCATTGACCTTGTGGCCGGGCAGCTGGCCGCCTTCGCCGGGCTTGGCGCCCTGGGCGACCTTGATCTGCAGCACCTCGGCATTGACCAGGTATTCGGCGGTGACGCCGAAGCGGCCGGAGGCCACCTGCTTGATCTTGCTGCGGCGCTGCGTGCCGTAGCGCGCCGGGTCTTCGCCACCTTCGCCGGAGTTGCTGCGGCCGCCGAGGCGGTTCATGGCGATGGCCAGCGCTTCATGCGCTTCCGGCGACAGCGCGCCGAGGCTGATGGCGGCGGTGTCGAAACGCGGGAACAGTTCGCTGGCCGGGGCGACCTCATCCAGCGGTACCGGCGAGGCCGCAGGCACCAGTTCCAGCAGGTCGCGCAGCGCCGACGGCGGCCGCGCATGCACGGCATCGCAATACTGCTGCCACGCACGCGGGTCACCACTGCGCGCGGCGCGCTGCAGCGTGGTCACCACGTCCGGGTTGTACATGTGGTACTCGCCGCCATGCACATACTTCAGCAGGCCACCGACATCGACGCCCTGCTGGGCATCCCAGGCCTGTGCGCACAGTTCGCGTGCATCGGCATCCAGGCGGGCGAAACCGGCGCCCCCGATGCGCGAGGCGGTATCGGGGAAGCACAGATCGACCACCTCCGGTTCCAGGCCGATGATCTCGAACAGCTGCGCGCCGCGGTAGCTGGCCACGGTACAGATGCCCATCTTCGAGATGATCTTCGACAGGCCCTTGTAGACGCCCTTGCGGTAGCGGCGGCCGATCTGCGACTGTTCGCCGCCCTTGCTGAGCTTGAGGATGCCGCGACGGCCCAGGTCGAACAGGGTCTGGTAGGCCAGGTACGGGTAAACGGCGGTGGCACCGAAGCCAAGCAGGCAGGCCATGTGGTGCGGGTCGCGCGCGGTGCCGGTTTCGACGATGAGATTGACGTCGCAGCGCAGGCCCAGGCGCGAGAGATGGTGGTGGATGGCGCTGGTGGCCAGCAGGGCGTGCACCATCGGCCGTCCGGCCACCGGGTAACGGTCGGACAGCAGCAGCATGACCATGCCGTCGCGGGCGGCCTGTTCGGCTTCGCTGCAGATACGCTCGATGCCGGCACGCAGGCCTTCGTCCTCGCTGTAGGACAGGTCGAGCAGGCGGTTGGCCTGCACGTACTGGTCCATCTTCAGCAGCTGGCGCAGCTTGCGCTGGCTCAGCACCGGCGAATTGAGGATGACGTGGTTCACCGTCTCCGGGCCGGCATGGAAGATGTTGGTCTCCTTGCCGAGCTGGGTGGACAGGGACATCGCGCAGTCTTCGCGCAGCGGGTCGATGGGCGGGTTTGTGACCTGCGCGAACGCCTGGCGGAAATAGTCGTACAGCGGGCGGCTGCGCTGGCTGAGCACGGCCATCGGCGTGTCATCGCCCATCGAGCCGGTGGCTTCCTGCTCGGTCTCGGCCAGCGGCCGCAGCACCTGCTCCACTTCCTCGCTGCTGAGCTGGTACAGCTTGTGGTAACTGCGCAGGGTGCCTTCGTCGAAGGGTTCTTCCACCAGCGAGGGGTCGATCAGTTCGGTCTGCAGGTAGGTGACCCCCTGCTGCAGCCACTGCTTGTAAGGCGCGCGGCCACGGTTGATGCGGTCGATGGCCTCCGAATCGAGCAGGTCACCGCGCTTGAGGTCGATGGCGATCATCTCGCCCGGGCCGAGCTTGCCCTTGCGCACCACGCGTTCGGTCGGCACTTCCCATACACCCGCCTCGGAGGCGACCAGGAAATGGCGGTCGGCGGTCAGCATCCAGCGCGCCGGACGCAGGCCATTGCGGTCCAGCGTACACACGGCGTAGCGGTTGTCGCAGGCGACGATGCCGGCCGGGCCGTCCCACGGCTCGCTGTTAAGGCCATGGAATTCGTAGAACGCGGCCAGGTCCGGATCCTTGAATTCCAGCGACTGGGTGGCCGGCGGCACCAGGATGCGCAGCGCCTGGATCAGCTCCATGCCACCGGACACCATCAGTTCCAGCATGTTGTCCAGGCTCTGCGAATCGGAGCCGTGCATGGAGATGACCGGATCGAACTCGGCGATGTCGAAGCGCGGGGTCTTCCACACCTTGCTGCGCGCCTGCGCCCAGCGGCGGTTGCCTTCGATGGTGTTGATCTCGCCGTTGTGGGCGAGCATGCGGAACGGATGCGCCAGCGGCCAGCGCGGCAGCGTGTTGGTGGAGAAGCGCTGGTGGAACACGATGGCACTGGAAGCCAGTTCGCGGCGCTGCAGGTCCGGGAAGAAGCGGCTCAGCTTGTCCGGCAGCACCATGCCCTTGTAGCTGATCGCGTTGGGGCTGAGGGTGGTGACGTAGAAATCGGCGTGTCCGCGCAGCTGCTGTTCGCTGCGGCGGCGGGCCAGGAACAGGGCCAGCGCGAAGCCGCCATCGTCCTGGCCGACACCGGCATCGACGAACACCTGTTCGATGCGCGGCAGCGTATCGCGGGCCAGCTGGCCGCAGACGCTGTCGTCGGTCGGCACGTCGCGCCAGCCGGCCACCTTGCAGCCCACCGCTTCCACCTGCGCCTGCAGCTGGCTACGGCAGGCCTGGGCGGCGTCGGCGTCGTGCGGCAGGAACACCAGGCCGGCAGCGAAGCGCGCGCCGACGGCAATGCCGGCTTCGGCAGCCAGCAGTTTCAGGAACGCATCGGGACGGCGCAGCAGCAGGCCGCAACCATCGCCGGTGAGGCCGTCGGCGGCCACGCCGCCACGGTGGGTCATGCGCGACAGCGCGGCAATGGCGGTGTCGACCAGCAGGCGTGAGGGCTGATCGTCAAGCTGGGCGACCATGCCGAAGCCACAGGCATCGCGCTCGGAGCGCGGGTCGTAAAGCCCTTGGCGGTTGCGGGGGGCCATCTCTACCTCGATGCGTAATGAAATGAGCAGGGACACTCGTGCCCGCTCATTCCCTGGAGCGCATCATGAGGCCACCGGATGCCTCGACTAGATCACAGTTGTTGCAACGCCGCAATACACGGTTGCGCGTGCAACCAAAACGCCGGCAAACCCTTGCCGGCGCTGGCTTTCAGTCAACCGCAGCGCGCACCGCTGACCAGGCCCTTTTCATCCACTTCGATGTTCAGGCGGTCGCCCAGGAACTCCATGGTGGCCATGTCGTTGGGCTTCAGCACGCGCACCTGGGTGGCGGCGGCATCTTCCTGGGCCTGCTTGCCCAGTGCGTCGGTGTAGGTCTGCCCGACCAGGCTCTGCACCTGGCTGGCATCGCAGTTGCCGGCCGGCGGTGCTTCGGTGGCCTTGCCGGCTTCATCGGCCGGGGCCTTGGCGGCTTCGGCGGCCTGCTGGGCGTGGGCGGTGGCCGAATCCTGCTCGTCCAGCGCCGGCGCCTGGCAGGCGGACAACGCCAGCACGGCCGGCAGCAGCAGGGCGGAGAGCGAACGGGCGCGAATGTGGAACGGCATCATGACTCCGGAACGGAAGGGACTGTGAAGACCTGAGCATAGCCGCCCGTGGCCGCTCACGTGTTTGTCTTGCGTTATTGACGTGGCCACGCCGCGCTGAACGCCACACTGGTGCCATGTCCTCTGCCCCCACCCCCGAACGACAGGCCGCGCGCGCGGCGGGCCTGCGCTATGTCGATGACACCCAGCCCGGCTTCAGCCGGCGCCGCGCAGGCCAGGGCTTTGCCTACCGTGATGCCGATGGGCACCCGGTGCGCGATGCCGCCACCCTGCAGCGCATCCGCGCGCTGGCCATCCCCCCGGCCTATACCGCCGTGTGGATCTGTGCCCATGCCAATGGCCACCTGCAGGCGACCGGCCGCGATGCGCGCGGGCGCAAGCAGTACCGCTACCACGCTGACTGGGCGGCGGTGCGCGATTCAGGCAAGTTCGATCGCACCATCGCTTTCGGCGAAGCATTGCCGGGACTGCGGCGCCGGCTCAGCCGCGATCTCAAGCAGCGCGGTTTCCCGCGGGACAAGGTGCTGGCCGTGGTGGTCGCGCTGCTGGCCGACACCCTGGTGCGGGTGGGCAATGAAACCTATGCCAAAGAGAACAAGTCGTTTGGCCTGACCACGCTGCGCAACCGCCATCTGGACCTTCTGCGAGGCGGGCGCGTGCGCATGCGTTTCCGTGGCAAATCCGGGCAGCTGCACGAGGTGACTGTGGGCGACCGCCGGCTGGGCACGCTGGTGCGCGGCGTGCAGCAGCTGCCGGGGCAGGCGCTGTTCCAGTACCGCGACGACGAGGGGGTCATCCAACCGGTCGATTCCGGGGCGGTGAATGACTACCTGCGCGAGGTGATGGGCGAGGATTTCACCGCCAAGGATTTCCGCACCTGGGGTGGCACCCTGGCGGCGGTGCAGACCTTCGCCGCCACCGAACTGCCCGAACCGGCCAGCCAGCGTGCGCTGGCCAAGGCGCAGCGCGAGGTGGTGTGCCAGGTGGCCGCGCGGCTGGGCAACACGCCTGCCGTCTGCCGCAAGGCCTACATCGACCCCTGCGTGTTTGCCGGCTGGGAACGCGGCGAACTGAACGCGCTGGCGGGCCTGCGCGGCCCGCGGCAGTGGGAGCAGGCCACGCTGAAGGTGCTGCGCCGCGCACGGCGGCTGGCAAAGCGCAGTACGTGAGCCCTGCGTAGCGTCGAGCTTGCCCGTCGGCGGTTACCCGCAATAAATGGCGGTGATGTTGTTGGTCCGGCCGGTCTCGATGGTCAGGCGATCACCGCCTTCCTGCGCCGCACCCGCCGCCGGGTCGGCAGTGCCGCTGGCCGTGTTGCCGCTGTGCTCACGGCTGCCCCGGGTGACCTGCACGTGCAGGCTGTCGCTGTCCACGCGCGCACGTTCGACAGTCATGTCCGACGCGGCCAGGCCGACCGCGCCGCGCACCATGTTGGTATGGCACTGGCCGGAAATCACGCCGTCGATGGGCTGGATCTGGGCGACCGGGCTGCTGCTGCAGGCAGCCAGGGAGAAACAGACGGCGGCGGTGGCAATGAGGTGCTTCATGGGGGCATCCCTGATGAGTGTTGTTGCTGGCAGGGTGCGACGACACGCGTGGTGGCGGAATGAATGCCGTGCACGCGATGGACACGGCACGCTCACTGCCACCGACAACGCGGATGGCGACACTGCACGAGCGGCGTACGCCGTCCCGGTAGTGCCGGCCGCTGGCCGGCAACCCTGTTCCCCCGAGGAGACCTGCATGGCCACCACGAAGAAGTCCCCCACCCGCCGCAAGGCGTCGCCCAAAGTGCGCAAAGGCAGCACCGTCGCCAAGACGGTTGCCGACCCTGATCGCCCGCGCGTGGTGAAGACCGCCACCCGCAAGGCCGCCGCCAGCGACCCGCGCGCCGCTCGTGTGGCCTCGCGGCAGCGCCGCCTGCAGGACCAGGAGAAGGCCAAGGACGCGCGCGCCGCCAAGAAAGCCACCAAGAAAACCGCCACCCAGGCCGGTGCACGCAGGCAGCCGGAAACGATGCCGGCCCAACACCTGGCCAAGCCCGGTCATGAGCACGCACTCGAACTGGCGCCGCGCTTCCTTGCACCGGACTATGTGGGCAGCGGCAAACTGCAGGGCATGCGCGCGATCATCACCGGCGGCGATTCCGGCATTGGCCGCGCTGTGGCCGTGCTGTACGCCCGCGAAGGCGCCGATGTCGCCGTGCTGCACCTCGATGAGGCGGAGGATGCGGACATCACCCGCCAGCATGTGGAACGCGAAGGCGGGCGCTGTGTGGTGATCGCCGGCGACGTGCGCGACCCGCGCTTCTGCAACAAGGCGGTGAAGCAGGTGGCCAAGGCCTTCGGTGGGATCGACATCCTGGTCAACAACGCAGCCTTCCAGCTGCATTGCGGGCGCCTGGAAGACCTGGAAGACGCGCACCTGCAGGAAACGCTGCAGACCAACATCGGCGGCTACATCCAGATGGCGCGGGCCGTGCTGCCGTACCTGGGCGAGGGCGCCAGCATCATCAACACTGGCTCGGAAACCGGCTTGTTCGGCAGCAAGGCACTGATCGATTATTCGGCGACCAAGGGCGCCATTCACGCCTTCACCAAGGCGCTGGCCAGCCAGCTGTTGCCGCGAGGTATCCGGGTCAACTGCGTGGCGCCGGGCCCGGTGTGGACGCCGCTGAATCCCGCCGACAAGCAGGCCGAGGACGTTGCCGAGTTCGGCAAGGACAGCGACATGGGCCGCCCGGCGCAGCCGGAGGAGCTGTCACCGGCCTATGTGTTCCTGGCTTCGCCCGCGTGCGCCAGCTACATCAGCGGCGCGATCCTGCCGGTGATGGGTGGGCCGCGCGGCTGACGCGGCGATTCTGCCGGTAATGCGTGGACGGCGCCGCTCACCCGGCGGTAGTGCCGGCCGCTGGCCGGCCGCTGTGCTCAGGGCGGGGCAACAGGCGCATGAAGATCAGCAAAGCGTGGAATGAACCGATGCGGGTTGGCGCCGACCCGGTTGGTCATCTCCACCACCGCCACACCGCAGTCGGGGTAGACGATGAAGGCAGCCCGCGCGTTGCGCATCCTGGAGCGGTTCTTCTACTTCACCAAGCAGCAGGAGTCGTTCAACACTTCGATGGAGACGCTGGCTGCGCAGGATCGGTCATTACTGGACCTAAGTCGCTCCTTGGCATATCGCTCCCACGGCGACGCCAATACATTGCAGGCAGCGCAGCAGCAACTGGGCGAGCTCAGGATTGCATGAGTCTCCATCAGAGCGTTTGCTTTGATGTGAGCTCACAGTAGGGTTCAGTGAGATTCGCCCTGAATATCACAGCCCATGTGCTGAGTCGCGGCTGCGCGGCTTCTTCACCAGCGTGAAAAGGGTGATCTCAGACGGGCGGCCTAAACGAAGCGGGAATCCGTTCCAGATCCCTGTACCGTTATTGACGTAGATGTTCGTGCTGCCGCGCTTATACATCCCTGATACCAAGCCGTGGTTTGCGTTCGCGACCACCCTGTCCACGCCCAGAATCATTCCGCCGTGCGTATGGCCGGCCAGCTGAAGGTCAACACCAAGCTTCTGGCTCTCGGTGACGCCATTGGGGCGGTGACGGAGGAGGACGATCGGCTCCGCAGCAGTGACCCCATCAAGTGCCTTGCGCAGATCTGGCATCTCTGCGCGCACCTTCTCCGCTGCTTCGTCGGTGACCGCAGCCAGTACCAGATGCTTTTTCCTTTGCCCAATCAGCACATGTTCGTTGATCAGCACGTGTAGCCCTTGGGCCTGGAACTTACGTGTCCAAGCTTTGTGATCGAAGTAGTACTCGTGGTTTCCCAGCGACACGAACACGCCCTCCTTGGCCCGAAGCTGGCCTAGAGGACTGATGTCGTTGTCGCGAGCCGGAACGTAGCCGTCGATCAAATCACCGGTGATGACGACGATATCCGGATTGAGAGCGTTCGCGCGCACTACCACGTCGTGCAGCCACTGCTTGCCCAGAAGCCTGCTTACGTGCAGATCTGAAAGTTGGACCACGCGCAGGCCGTCAAGCTCCTTTGGCAGGTGCTCGATCCGGACCTCAATCTCATTGACCTGAGGCGCCTTTTTCCCGTGGTACGCGGCGATTGCGGCCAGAGGAAGCGCAATCCCAACGACGAAAGGACGCACCCGCAGCAACCATTGCTTAGCTGCCCCCTTGCCCCGCGAAGCGAGCAATAACAGAGCTGTAAGGTCTGTGAGCAACCCAAGTGCGGCCATGAACAGGACTGCACCCATGACAGCACCTGCCGCCAGAACGATCCAGCCGGGGAGTTCGGGGGAGAACATGTCGCCAAATGAAACCTGGCTCAGCAGGCGGTTCATCGAGCCGATCAGGAGGATCGATAGTGCGACGATCCGATAGATCAGTTGTACCCGAATCGGGTAGATCACTCGGACGGCGACATAGGCGAAAAGCAGGAAGCAGTAGACGTGAAACACTGGCGCACCATTTGGGCTGAGGAACACGGGCGGGGACTGACTTGAGCGATGAGGTTGGGCGGATCATGCTTTCCCTCTTTGTCTGTCTGGCTATCCCGCCCGCGCAACAGAGACGCCGGATCCCCCACTCTGCATGCAAGGGTTCCGGGGCACCTGCCGGGGACATCCGACGATCAGCTTTTGAGCCAATCTGCAAATCGCGCTTGCCAGGCCGGGTGCCAGCGGGAGAGCGCCGGCCGGTTCTGGATCATGTCCTCTACTGACCAGCGGAAACGCTTGGCGTCCAACTCGGCAGAGACCTCGTTGTCCGGACAAATGATGTAGAAGTCTTCATTCAACAGCCGGGCCAGGAAGTAGTCGACGACCTGCTCTGCGGTCCATGGAGCTGCAGGCTTGGCGTCGATGGATGCGTCCAAGCCGGGGAAGTTCATCGGCGTCCAGGTGTAGCCAGGAACGAGAAGATGGGCCGAGACACGCCCCTGTGTGGTCTGGTGAAGCTCATGGGCCAGCTGTTCAGTGACTGCGTTGAGGGCGGCCTTGGCCGTCGAGTACCCCGCGTTGCCCGGGGGCGTTGTAATGCCTTCTTTGGATCCCAGGTTCACGACAGCCGCCGCGTCACTGCCGGCAATCATTGCTGGAACAAACAGATGCTGCGCAAGCAGGGCCGATTCAAAGTTCACCGCCATGGCGCGGCGCCATGTGCCCAGCGCGTCCCAAGGTCCCGCATGGCATGTGGCGCCCACGTTGTTGACCAGCAGATGGACGCTGCCGAAGCGCTCGATCACCGCATCCCTGAAGGCAGTGAACTCACGCTCCGATGTGACATCCCCTTGATAGGGCACCACGTTCTCACCCAGCTCTGCGGCGAGGGCACTCACTCCTTCGGCATCACTATCCAACAGGGCCAGCTTCATGCCCCGCGCATGCAGTTCGCGTGCGAGTGCCGCGCCGATGCCCTTGGCGGCGCCAGTGATGACGGCGACGTTGTTCTTGGCGACAACCTTGTTCATACGCTGAGTCATTGAATGGTCTCCTGAGCGGATAGCGCAACGGGGCGCCTTCTGTTGATTGGATCGGGCTGGTAGTGGGGTGCGCCGCGTTAGGGCCGGGTTGAGCGCGTTTGGGAGAGTGCGACCGCGAAGATGGCAAGACCGGCTGCGGCAAGCGCAGTGCCGACCAGTCCCGTCGAGGCCCATCCAAAGCCCAGTGAAATGGCCAGGCCGCCGGTCCAGGCGCCAATGGCGTTGGAGGTGTTGAAGGCCGAGTGATTCAGCGCCGATGCCAGCGATTGGGCTTTGGGTGCTGCGTCCATCAGGCGCGCCTGCAGAGCCGGTACCAACGCAAAGCCAATGCCGATCAGGAACAGCGTCGCCGCTGCTGGAACGGGGCTGCCTGCGGTCCAGGTGAAGATCCCAAGGAACACGGCGTTCCAGATCAGGAACCCCACGATGGCCTTGTTGAGCGACCTGTCGGCCAGCCAGGCACCAACGACGTTGCCAACAACCATCCCCAGACCCCACAGGGCCAGGAACCATGGAACATTGGACGCCGGCTGCCGGGTCACCTCTGTCAGCGTCGGGGTGATGTAGCTGTACACCGCGAACATGCCACCAAACCCGATCGCTGCCGTGGCCAGCGTCATCCAGACCTGCCGGGACGTCAGGGCTGACAGCTCCGTCTTCGGGGATGCGCCGGGCTCCGGCTGCAGCGTGGGCACCGTGATGGGCAGCAGCACCAGCATCAGCGCCCCGCCGGCAGCGACCAGGCCAAACGCTGACCGCCAGCCAAAGCTCTGGCCCATCCAGGTCACCAGCGGTACGCCGATCAGATTGGCTGCGGCAAGACCCAGCATCACCCGCCCGATGGCCTGGGTGCGCTGGCTGGCAGGAACCATCGACGCCGCCAGCAGGCCTGCCGTTCCGTAATAGGCGCCATGGGGGAGGCCCGAGACGAACCTGGCAATGGCGTTCAGGCCAAAGCTGCTTGCCATGGCCGAGAGCGCGTTGCCGACCAACACCAGCACAGCGAGGCCCATCAGGATCCGGCGCCGCTCCATCCTGGCGGTGAGCATGGCCAGCAGAGGCGCACCCACGACAACGCCGATGGCATAAGCGCTGATCAGATGTCCGGCCGTAGGAACATCAACGGCATAGGTCTTGGCCATGTCCGGCAACAAGCCCATGGCAGCGAACTCCGCCGTTCCGATGAACAGTCCACCAAGCGCCAGAACGACCTGGGCGGGCACCACCCCCATCGGTGCGGGGTTCTTGTATGTGTTCTTCATTGCGATCCCGCATCTGCTCAGCCTTTTGCTGTGGGCAATGGTGGGATTAGCGGCGCAAGGATTGGCTGAGTAGGATTCAACAATTCGATGAACTGAATTGCACAAAATAGGGAAAATCCTGCCGCCTCAAAGACTTGCTCTGTGTTGAACTGCGTGGATCGTATTCATGAGCGCTCCTAAACACCGGGCGCTTATGGCCCGGTGTACGGTGCATGTCACACGGGACACAGAGCAACGAAGATGGCCAAGCTGACCAGGGGGGATTTGGGCGACCTGAACATGTTTCGTCAGATCGCCGAGTCGGGCGGCTTCCGGCGCGCCGCCGCGCAGCTCGATGTGTCGCCCTCGGCGCTCAGCCACGCCATGCGGGGGCTGGAGACCCGCCAAGGTGTACGCCTGTTCAATCGCACCAACAGAAGCGTGACCCTGACGCCGGCGGGGCAAGAACTGCTGGTACGTCTCAACACAGGGTTCGGTGAGATCGAGTCGGGTCTTGAGACGCTCAATCGATATCGGGACCGCCCGATCGGCCAGCTGCGGGTGAATGTCCTCAGCGACGCTGCGCGCCTGATCCTGGCCCCAATCCTTGCCCGCTACATCCAGGCCTTTCCCGATGTGCGGATGGAAGTGGTGGTCCAGGACGAAGTCGTGGACATCGTCAACGATGGTTTTGATGCAGGCATCCGCTACGGCGGGCTGGTACCGGAGGACATGGTGGCCATCCCGTTGGGCCAGCGGCTCAGATGGATCATGGTCGCCTCCCCAGGCTATCTGAAGGAAAGCGCTCTTCTGGAAAGTCCCGCCGACCTGGCGAACCACCGATGCCTGGGTATCCGGATGGGCAACAAGCAGATCTATCACTGGGAGCTTGAATCCGGTGATCGGTCGGAAGTGGTTTCGGTGGAGTGGGTGGCAATACTCAACGAGACGATTCTGGCCATCGAGCTGGCAGAGACCGGCGGAGGCATTGCCTACTGCCTGGAGAACAGAGTCACCACACAGTTGGCCGAGGGCCGTCTTCAACGGGTGCTGCCCGAATGGACCTCGATGGGACCAGCGTTTCATCTCTACTACCCCAGCCGGCGCCAGCTGCCAGAGGCGTTGCGGGCACTCCTGCGGCTCATCCAAGCCCAGAGTGCTTCCTGACAAAGGCAATATCGAATGCGGCACGCCGGTGTGCCAGAAGCCTGATCGCATCACGTCCTCCGACGATGGGGATCATGCTGGCGCTCATTGCACTCGCTCTGAGACGCAGAACTTTGCGTATTGACGGTGCCTGAGCGCCAATATCCAGTTGGTGATTTTCGGAGAGGCTGGCGCCACACCCAAGGCCTTTACTCGGGGCTTGCGAATCTGGGCCTGACTTCCCGTGGGAGTAGCCATGTTTGGCGCAGGAGCCAATCTTTATGCGTCTGCATATCGGGCTTCGCACGCCCCTACCGTTCGTCGGCCCATGACTTCCGGGGGGTTGACTACACGTGTCGTCACATCGACAGTAGCTACACGTGTAGTCAATGGAGATGCGTCATGCGTGGCAAGACCATCGGGGACCAGGAGCTGGCCCTGCTGCAGTACATCGATGAGCATGCGCCGGCCAGTGTCGGCGAGGTCGCCAGTGGCTATGGCGAGGCCCGCGGGCTGGCCCGTTCCACCGTGCTGACGATGATGGAGCGGCTGCGCGCCAAGGGGTATCTTCAGCGCCAGCAGCAGGACGGCGTCTACCGCTACCAGGCCACCCGTGGCCCGGAAAGCGTGCTGCAGGGCGCGGTGGCCCAGTTCGTCGACAACACCCTGCAGGGCTCGGTGTCGCCGTTCGTGGCCTATCTGTCGCAGCGCCAGCAGGTCAGCGACAACGAGCTGGCCGAACTGGAAGCGCTGGTTGCCCAACTTCAATCGCGTCGCGACGAGGGCTGAGCCATGGACACAACGATGCTGATTCCCCTGTTGGAACGCCTGGGCTGGACCAGCCTGCAGACCGTGCTGCTGGTGGCCCTGGTGTACGGGCTGTGCCGCGCGCTGCCGTCACTGTCGGCCAGCACCCGCTGCCGCCTGTGGTGGCTGGTGTCGCTGCAGGCAGTGCTGGGCCTGTTCTGGAGCCAGCCGTTGCAGCTGGCCTGGCTGCCGGCGCCGCAGGCCGTGGCGATGAGCGCCACCGACCTGGCCGCCGATGCGATCCATCCGGTGGCGCCGGAACTCTCGGCGAACCTGCTGGCCACCGCGCCGATCAACCAGGCCCCTGACATCGCCGCGTCGATCGGCAGCGGCGTATCGTCGATGGCCTGGTGGGCGATGGCGCTGGCCGCGCTGTGGCTGTCCGGCGTGCTGGTGATGGCATGGCGCACCTTCGGCGAGTGGCGCCAGTGCCGCGCGCTGTTGGCGGCCTCGCACCCCTGCGAAGATGCTGCCCTGGTGCAGGCGCTGCAGTTGGCGGCCGATGCCCATGGCCTGCGCCGTGCACCCGGCCTGTGGATGAGCGAACAGGTTGATGCACCGCAGCTGGTCGGTCCTCTGCGCCCGGTGCTGCTGCTGCCGGCCGGTGCCACTGCGCTGCAGGGCGATGCGCTGGATCTGGCGCTGACCCATGAACTGCAGCACATGCAGCGCCGTGACCTGCAGTGGGGCCTGTTGCCCGCACTGGCCCAGCACCTGTTCTTCTTCCATCCGCTGCTGCGCCTGGCCGTGCGTGAATATGCCCAGGCCCGCGAAGAGGCGGTGGATGCGGCGGTGGTCGGCCAGCACGGTGCCAGCCGCCATGCCTATGGCCGTCTGTTGCTGCAGCTGGGCGTGGCGCCGCAGCCGCATCTGGGCGTGGCCAGTGCCGCGCCGAGCACCACCAGTCTCAAGCGCCGCCTGCTCAGCCTGCAGCCTCGTCGTGCCTGTCCGCGCCTGCTCGCCATCGGCCTGACCGCCCTGGTGGTTGCTGTGGGCGTGGCACCGATGCGCCTGGTGGCCGCCCCGGCACCGCCGGCGCCGCCTGCACCGCCGAAGGTGGTACCCGCACCGCCGGCCGCGCCTGCAGTGCCGGCCAATGCCACCCACGTGGTGATGCCGACCCCGCCGACGCCGCCAACTCCGCCGGCCGCCGCCGATGCAACGCCTGCGCCGCCCGCGCCTCCGGCACCGCCGGCCGAGGATGACGACAGCTACACCACGGTGGGCGAGCTGCACCTGGGCAACGACCTGGAACGTGGCCACGTGCTGATCGACCATGGCCGCAGCTATGCCAGCGCGACGATCGACGACATCCAGCAGGCCCGCCGCGATGTCGGCCGCGATGGCCCGGTGCTGTGGTTCCGCGAAGGCAACAAGCGCTATGCCGTGCGTGACCCGGCGCTGATCGAACCGCTGCAGCGCGTCTACGCGCAGTCGGCGGAACTGGGCCGGCAGCAGGGCCAGCTCGGCCGCGAGCAGGGCGCCCTGGGGCGTCAGCAGGGGGAACTGGGCCGCAAGCAGGCGGTGCATGCACGGGAGATCAGCCGTGCGGCAACGCAGGCCGCCAGCAAGGCCCTGCGCGAAACCGACATCAACCGCCAGGCCGCGGCCGAAGCGGCGAGGGCGGCAAGCGGCTCGATGGATGACGCGGCGATTGCCCGCCAGGCCGCCGCCGAGGCGCGTCTGGCAATGCGCGAAGTACAGGCCGTGCAGGATGCGCACAGCAAGGACATCAGCGAACTGGCTGACCAGCAGGCTACGCTCGGCCTGCGCCAGGCGGCGCTGGGCAACAAGCAGGCGGTGCTGGGTGAACAGCAGGCCAAACTGCAGGCGCAGGCCTCGGCGCAGGTGAAGCAGGTGATCGCCCGCGCGATGGCCAGTGGCAAGGCGCAGCAGCTCTGAAGGAAATGCCGGCCAGCGGCCGGCACTACCAGCAGATGGGGTAGTGCCGGCCGCTGGCCGGGAACATCAACCGCAGCTGGCGCGTTCGATCTTGTTCTGCGCGTCCACGTGCACGGTCACCCGGTCCTGACGGAAATCCATCGTCACCGCCATGCCCGGCTTCACCACCCGGGCATTGCGAGCGCCGCTGTCAGCCACCAGTTTTTTGATCGTGGCCTCATCGGCGGTTTTGCCGGTGAACGCTTCCAGTGCGTCGGGACGGCATTCCTGCGGGCCATCGGAGACCTTGGCCGGCAGGCTGCCGGTATCGGCGGTGCTGTTGGCACCCGCGTGACTGCAGGCTGCGAGCGGCAGGATGCTGGCCAGCAGCAGCATTGAGGTCGGACGCATGGGTACGGCTCCGGTGTAGGGACAGCGGGCAGTGTCGCCGCTGCGCGTGTCAGTAGTGTCAACGCCGCCTGAATCCGCGCGTGGCTAGGGCTGCACCAGCGCCAGCGTTTCGCGCTCGCGCTGTTCCTCGCGGATCAGCCGCTGCAGCAGCAGGGCCAGGGTCACCACGTCCTGGTGGTTGTGGTCGGCCACGCGGCGCAGGTTCACTGCATCGCCGCCGCGCAGGTAGCGCAGCCATGCCGCAGGCGCTTCCGAACCGGGCAGGTCATCCTCGCGCACCACGCGCAGCAGCTGGCGCTCGATGGTGGACAGCTTGCAGTTCTCCCAGCTGCCGCGATAACGCCTGCGGGTGGGGTAGAGCAGGTCCACATGGTCCAGTGCGGTGATCGGGCAACGCTGCCGGGCCAGCCGGTAACGCGCCTTCAGCAGCGGTGCGTCATAGCTGCGGCCGTTGTAGCTGCAGAACACGGTGGACGGCTGCAGCCAGCTGGCGAAGGTAGCCAGCATCGCGTCCTCGGCGGCCATGGTGGACATCAGCAGCTGGCGGATGCGCAGGCCTTCGCCGCGCTGCGGGCACGCATGCCAGTCGGCGGCGCCGATCATGAAGGCGCGGGTGCCGGTGCCGCCGGCCAGGCCAGTGGTTTCGGTATCGAAGAACAGCAGATCGCGCGCTGCCACGTGCTCGCCTTCGCGGCGGGCGAAACCCAGCGACAACGGCTGCGCAGGAATCGGCTGGGGCTGCAGCGACTCGATCAGGAACAGGCCCGGTGCGATCTCCTCGCCGGGCAGCTGCCGGTCCTGGGCGTTGGCGCGTGCTGGCGCGGCCGCCCCCCGTGTGCGCAGGCCGAGCAGGCGATGCAGGCTGCCCACCTCCGGACGACGCAGCGGTGCGGATGCCGTGGCAGGTGCGGCCGCGCCGGTCGGCTTGTGGCGTATCTCCTGTTCCACCCACGCAAACACCGAACGTTCGGCCGCAGGTTGCCGTGCATCGTTGGCGGCCACCGGCGGCGGTGCGGCGGGCGGCGCCTCGGGCACGGCCGGCGTGCCCGCCTTCGGGTCGCCGGCCTGCTTCCGCAGCAGGCGCAGTTTGTCCAGGCTGAGGCTCACGGTGCCAGCAGCTCCATCGGGTCGCGGCTGGTCACCACCACGTCGCGCACGTGCTGGCAGGCCTGCGCATCGAACAGGTCGAGCACGCGCAGCGCCAGCGCACGCGGCGAGGTTTCATCTTCTTCCTGCGCGGCCAGCACCGGTCCGACGCAGGCCGGGCAGCCGGCCTTGCAGTCGCAGCGCTGCACCAGCTCGCGCGCGCGCTGCACCAGCTCGGCCTGGCGCTGCCACAGCGGTTCGCTGAGGCCGACACCGCCGGGGAAATTGTCGTACAGGTACACGGTCGGCACGAATTCCTGCAGTAGTTCGACGATGCCGGGATCCCCCTCGCTGCCGCGCAGCTGGCCACGGCCACTCTGGTCGGCGATCGCGAACCAGGAACCATCGCCGTTGCCGACCGACTTCTGCAGGTCACGCGCATCGGCCATCACCGCCACGGTAGCGACGATGTGCAGCGCATAGGCGGCGCCAAGAAAACCATCCAGCGCATCCTGCTTGCTGGCGAACGCGCGCAGCAGCAGAGCCTGCGGCAGCTGCCACCAGACCGCGGTGGTATGCAGCTCCTGGTCCGGCAGGTTCACCGGGCCGTAGCCGATGTTTTCGTGCGTGTAGTAGCGGATCTTCTTGTAGCCGGCCACGCGGCGCACCACGTGCACTTCGCCGTGATGGGAATCGCCACGCCCGGCCACACCACCATCGAAACGGTCCAGCACCTTGAGCTTGGTGAAGTCGATGCTGTCGGTGTAGTAATCCACATGGGTGCGCGTGACGTAGGCCTTGCGGCCCTCCCAGTCCAGCGTTTCCACCTGGTACGGGGTGGACTGCACCATGTGGATGGCACCTTCGTACAAGGTGAGCGCGGCAGCCGAATAGTCGACTTCGGCAATGATCTGCTGGCGGCCATCGCTGCGGTCGACCACCACGAAGTTGCCGTCGGCCACTGCGCGCAGGCTGACCGCGTTGGCCGGATAGCTGTCGGCGATCCATTCCCAGCGCTCGCCTTCGCGATGGATGACTTCGGTTTCGGCCAGCGCTTCCAGGAACACTTCCGGGTCGATCGGGCCGAAGCCATCACCGACCCGGAACGGCAGCTCGAACGCCGCGCAGCGGATATGGTCGAACAGGATCAGCGGCTGGTCCGGAGCGATGCGCGCGTGTTCGGGCGAGGCTTCGGCAAAAAAATCCGGGTGCCGCACCACGTACTGGTCCAGCGGCTGTGAACTGGCCACCATCACCCCCAGCGCGGGTTGCTGGCGGCGGCCGGCGCGGCCGAAGCGCTGCCAGGTGGCGGCCACGCTGCCGGGGTAGCCGTTGAGGATGACCACGTCCAGGCTGCCGATATCCACGCCCAGTTCCAGCGCCGACGTGCTGACGATGCCGTCGATGTTGCCCGCGCGCATCGCCCGTTCGGTCTCGCGGCGTTCGGTGGGCAGGTAGCCACCGCGGTAGGCGCGGATGCGGGGCGGCTTGCGCGGGTCGTGGTCGAAGATGTCCTTCAGGTACTTGGTCAGCACTTCCACCATCAACCGCGTCTGCGCGAACACCAGGGTCTTCAGCCCGGATTTGATCGCGATGCGGGCGATGCGGTTGCTCTGCGAGCGTGCCGAGGCGCGCAGGCCCAGGTCCGGATTGACCACAGGCGGGTTCCACAACAGCACCTGCTTGGGCCCGCTGGGTGCGCCCGATTCGGTGATGGCGGTGACCGGCGCCTCGATCAATGCTTCGGCATGCGCCTGCGGGTTGCCGATGGTGGCCGAGCACAGGATGAACTGTGGTTGCACGCCGTAGAACGCGCAGATGCGCTTGAGCCGGCGCAGCACGTTGGTGACATGGCTGCCGAACACACCGCGATAGGTGTGCACCTCGTCGATGACGATGTAACGCAGGTTCTCGAAGAACTGCGCCCACTTGGTGTGGTGGGGCAGGATGGCCTGGTGCAGCATGTCCGGGTTGGACACCACGATGTCGCCGTGCAGGCGGATGGCCTGGCGCGCATCACCGGGGGTGTCACCATCGAAGGTGAAGGCCTTGACCCCCAGATCACCTGCACGGTTGAGTTCCAGCAGTTCGGCCACCTGGTCCTGGGCCAGGGCCTTGGTGGGGAACAGATACAGCGCTTTGGCCTTGTCCTGCGTGGCCGCGCTGACCACCGGCAGGGTGTAGCACAGCGACTTGCCGCTGGCGGTGGGGGTGACGATGGCCACGTGTTCGCCGCGCTGGCTGGCATCCCACGCTTCAGCCTGGTGGCTGTAGAGCTGCTCGATGCCGCGCGCCTTCAGCGCGGCGGCCAGGGCCGGCGGCACCGAATCGGGAATGGGCGCGTAGCGGCCCTCGCGGCCGGGAATGGCGAAACTGCCGGTGATGCGATCGTGGTAGCGGCGCTGCAGGCGCGCGCTGAGCAGGGCGCCATCGCGGGCGGGCAGGCCGTCGCGGGTGGCGAGTTTCTGCTCGGCGTCGGCCGTGCGCTTGGCGAGTTCGTAGGCCATGGAAGATGGAGCCAGTACGGATTGCGAGGGGTCACATGGCACCACAGATGGGTCTCAGGGTGTGAGACAACGTGCCGGGATGCAGTGAACCATTCAGTGCGTTGGCCCGCTGCCGCACCGCGGGGCCTTCGCCATCGCGGGCTGAACGCCTGCACTGCGGCAAACGAAATCTGAAGCTGCGATGCGTATCCTCGGGGGTTGCACGCAACAGACAGGGCAAGGGCTGTGGCACGACGGAACCCGCAGGGAGCACTTCTGGCCGGCATGATGCTGGCCGTCACCGCGCATGCGCAGCAGTCTGCGCCACTGGCCGAGCCCGCCCCCACGGCCGCCCCGCCGGTGGTCGAGCCCGCTGCGCCATCACCGTTGGCCGCGCCGCCGCAGGATGATGTCACCACGTTGGGCGAAGTGCGCGCGATCAAGCCCGAAGACGATGAACCCGTGGATCTGTACCGCTTCAAGAACCCGGTGAAGTTCGGCGACAACCGCTTCAGCCGCGACTGGAGCGAGCCGCCGTCGCCCGAGCAGGTGAGCATGGGCGGTGGCTACATCATGATGGGTGTGGTGAAGGGCGTGCTGGCGGCGGGCCGCGGTCTGAACAAGCTGACCGGAGGCCCCGACCAGATCCAGTCCGCCATTGCCCGGCCACCGCCGGAACTGACCGCCGAACAGCAGCGTCGTGCACAGCAGTTCTGCGAGCAGCAGGATGGCTGCGACTCCCCGGTCGGGAGGTAGGCGCTATCCTGCCGCCTTTCCTTTCGAGGCTGCCTGGATGCTGCTGCGCTCCCTTCTCCTGCTTGCCGCGTTGAGCCCGCTGGCCGCCGCTGCCAGCGACCTGGCCGATGACGGCTCGTGCCGCAACGGCGCGTTTCCTTCCGCCCAATCGGATTTCGCCGTGGCCAAGGTGGTGGGCACGCAGCGCTTGTATCTGCTGGGTGACACGGACGGCTGCCCGGCCAAGGGCGAGCCCGCCTGCCGCCAGCGCAGCTACGTGGTGAGCGGAGACACGGTGGTGACCGGCCGTGACCTGGGACCGTACCGCTGCGCGTTTTTCCCCAACAAGGTGGGCGGCAGCGCCGGCTGGGTGGACCGCAGCAAGCTGCAGCCGGTAGCGCAGGTGACGCCAACGCTGCAGCGCTGGGCCGGTGACTGGAAAGATGGCGACAACGGGCTGCGTATCCGCGTGCGTGGCAACCAGCTGCAGGTGGAGGGCGATGCCTACTGGCCCTCGGCCAACCCCACGCCGCAACAGCGGCCGTATGGGCCGAACATGGGGCAGGTGGAAGCGCAGGCCACGCCGCGCGGCAGCCAGGTGGATTTCGTCGAGGACAGCTGCACGGTGCACGCCCAGTTGCTGGGGGATGTGCTGGTAGTATCGGACAACAGCGAATGCGGCGGCATGAACGTGCGGTTCGACGGGGTGTACCGGCGTACCGGGGCGCGTTGAGGTGAACAGTGGGGTCAGAGCCCTTTCGCGAGCGAAAGGAATCCTTACCGCGCAGTAGATCCACGCCATGCGTGGATGCTGTTCGCGTTCCGTGTGGCAGGGTCAGAGCCCTTTCGCAGGCGAAAGGGATCTGACCCCGGTTTTCATATGCGCCGTTCCAGCCACCACAGCAGCGATGCGCACAGCACGAACGCCAGCCACCACGGCCAGCGCGGGCCGGGTACGGGTTGCATCGCCGCGGCATTCACCTGGGCGGCCGTGGACAGCGCGCGTGTCGTTGCATCGATCATTGCCTGCCGATGCAGGGCCGGTGCGTCCTTCGGGTCGAACACATAGCGCCAGATGGTCATGTCGCCATGCTGCAGGCGCTGCCAGCCGGCATCGCGCGGCCACCAGCCGGCGCAGCGCTGGGATGCCGTGGCGCCATCCACGAGCAGCGGCACACCCGCACCCTTCGCATCGAAGGCCTGCAGCGGCGCCTGCACGCCACACAGGGCAACGCGCTCGCCCGCCCAGGCCTGCGGCTGCGGTGACCACAGCGGACGGGCGTCGGCCTGCGCGCGCGCCAGCGCGCTGATCACATCGCTCCAGAGTTCACCATGGCGATCATCACGACCGGCCAGCACCCAGCGCCAGCTGTCGGTGATGGGCAGCAGGCCGATGCGGCCCTTGCCGACGCTGCGCCATCCCCCAAGTGCCTTGCCCGCAGTGTCGTGCAGCAGGGCCGTACTGCCGGTGACCTGCAGCGCCAGCGCTTCCAGCGCGGGGAGCGCAGCGCTGTGCGAGCTGCGATCTGCCGCATCGCCATCGGCGGTGGGCAGGGTGCTGGACGCAAGTGGCCCGCGCCGCGCGGCGAGCATCGTGCTTTCACCGTCGCCGGGCAGTTCGACCAGGTGGCTGCTGCCATCACCCTGCAACGGCAGGCCGAGATCGCGCAGGCGTTGGCGCGCGCTGGCCGAGGGTGCGCCTGCGCTGCGTACAAGCACGCCGATGCCATCGCGCAGGGCCTGGCGCACGGCGGCAAGCTGCCCGCCGCTGAGCGCGGCCAGGCTGCGTTCGTCCAGCAGCAGCAGATCGCTGCGCGCGAGCGCGGCGGCATCCAGCGGCACGGCGCCGTCGCCCACGCTGAGGCCTGCGCCGGCATCGGCCTGCACCTGCACCTGCAGGCCGGCATCGGTGGCCCAGCGGCGCAGGTACTTCAGTTCCGGGCCGGGTGCGCTGGCGCGTACCAACAGCTGCAGCGCGGCGCTCGGCTGTGTCTGCTGCGGCACCGGCACGCTGTCCAGCACGTGTGCCTGGGTATCCAGCAGGCGCAGACGGAACACGCTGCGGCCAGGCGCGCGGGCGATGCCGCTGAGCTGCACGCGGCCATCGGCGGCCAGTGCCGCACGATCCACCACGGTGCCGGCCGGGTCCAGCAGTTCGGCGCGTCCATCCGGTACGCCCTGCGCCTGTGCGTGCACCTCGAAGCGCGCACCGGGCGCGGCATCTGCGGGCGGCTGCAGCGCGATCCAGCCACGCGGCGCAGGCGCGGCCTGCCATTGCACATTCATCGGCAGCACGGCATCGCGATCGCGCGCGTCCAGCCCGGCGCCGACCAGGGTGAGCATGGACGCCGGGTGCTGACGCAAGGCCGTGGCCAGATCAGGCACGCGCTGGCCACCGGCTGCATCCGCGGCCTCCGGCAACAACAGCAGCGGACCATCGCTGGCCGGGAATGCGCCGGCGGCGTTCGCATCTGCAGCGAACACGACCAGCCCCCCCGCAGGCCGCTGCTGGCTGGGCGGCAGCAGGCAGAAGTACAGCAGCACGGCGGCGCCGGCCTGCAGGGCCAGCCGCACCGCGCGTCGGCCGCGATGCGCGGTCGGTGCGCGCAGCTGCAGCACGCTGGCGATGAGGACGATGGCTGCCAGGGCGAGGGCCAGCCACAGGTTCAACGAGGTGGCATTCATGGCTGAGTCTCCAGCGCATCCAGGTAGCGCTGGCCCATCGCGTCGGCGGCCGTGCGTCGCATCACCTGCGGCAGCGGCCGCTGCAGGGCGCGCCACAGCTGCGCACGCAGTTGTTGGCGGCAGTTGAGGCAGTCCGGTTCGATCCGCAGTTGTTCGATGGCGGCGGCCAGGTCCAGTGCATCGGGCAGGAAGGCGGCGTTGCGCTGCTGCCAGCCGGCCAGCGCATCCAGGTCGGGCATGCCATCGCCGTCGCCCAGCCGCTGCCATGCCTCGACGATGGCCGGGTCGGGCGGCGTGCGCGCGGCCAACGGCAGTTCACGGCTGGCCAGTCCGCTGCGGTCGCCACTCAGGCGTCGGCTTTCGTCGATGGGCGGCAGTTCCGGACCCACCCGGGCCAGGTAGATGCGTTCGGCCTGCTGGACCTGTTTGATGAAGGCCAGTGCCTTGTAGGCGAACGGCAGCGCCTGCTCGGGCCGACCCTGGCGCAGCTCGCCTTCTGCCGACCACATCTGGTCCAGCGCGGCCTTCAGCGTGGCGCGCGTCTGTGGGTCGAGCAGCGTGGCCGCTTCGGCGTGGTCGTGGGTGTGGCCATACTCGGACAGCACGTCGGTGGCGCTGCCGAAGACCGGTGGCGTATCGGCGCTGCTGGCCGTGCCGCCGTGGTCGTGGCCGTCGCTGTCGCCGTGGTCCTCGTGATCGTGCGCGTCTGCGGTGGGCGCATCGCTGGTGGGCAGATCGCTGGTCGGTGGAGGCTTCGCTGCGCCTTCGCTTTCTTCGCCGAGGAACTGGCCATAGCGCAGGCGCAGGATGCGCTGGTCGACGCCGATGGCATCGCTGCGGCTGACAAAGGTGTCGGCGGCCAGGCTGCGGCGTTGGCGGATGAGTGCTTCGGCATCGATGATGATCTGCCGCTGGCTGCGGAAGTAGGCGGGCAGCGTCTTCTTGATGCGGCCTTCCAGTTCGGCACCCAGCGCTACCTCCGTGGTCGGCAGGCGCAGGATCACGCTGCTGCTGCGGCCGGTCTGCGCGCTGGGGGTATGGTTGTCGCGCACCTCCAGCTGGGCGATCACATCGTTGCCGGGCTGCGCACCCAGCGCGGCCAGATCCAGCGTGTGGGCGAAGCGCCGCGCGGTCGGTTCGCCGCTGCCGCTGAGGGTCACGCTGCGCTGGACGAACGTGATGTTCTCGCCGCTGCCCTGGGTGGTGGTGATGGACAGCTTCGCCTGCGCGGCCACGCCGTAGTCATCGGTGGCCTCGAAGCGCAGCGTCCACTGCCGCTGCCCAGGCGTGCCCAGCACCAGGCTGGCAGCGGGTTCCAGCACGCGCACGCTGGGTGCGCGGTCGGCCACGACGTCCAGCCGGTACAGACGCGTGCTGGCCAGCGCCGGTTCGCTCACCACGCGGTACAGCGCCGGCGCGCGTGCCACATCCTGCGCCTGCCACTGGCCATCGCGTTCGTGCAGGGGCAGCCGGCGCCCATCGTGGAACTGCAGCCATGCCGTGGCGGGGCGGCGGTCGAAGCGCAGTGACCAGGACAGCCGGCTGTCGGCGGCGACTTTGGCGTCCAGTGCGTTGCGGGTGAGCGTGCCCTGCCCGGTGTAGGCCGGCGCATCAATCTGCAGGCGGGTGGACTGCAGCTGCAGCGGGCCTGCCGCCACAGCGGGTGCCGATGCCGTGCTGCCGGGTTCCGCCGGTATGCCGGTGCTGCGCGGCCAGCCCAACGCCAGCAGAGCGATGGCCATGCCGCCGATCCAGCACAGCGCCAGTGCCGCGCGCGGCCAGCGTGGCCGCAGGTCCGGCATCGCATGTTCCAGCGCGGCCAGCACATGCGCGCGCTGGCGCTGCTGCAGCGGGTTGAGCCGGGCGGCATCGGTGAACAGTAGATCGGCGCTGTCTTCGCTGCGGCCGCTGCCATCGAGCTGGCGTTGCAGCCAACGCCGGTCCAGGTGGCGCGCGCCTGCCACAGCCATGCCCGCGCAGGCGAGCAGCGCCAACGTGGCAACCACGCAGGCCGCATCGAAACCGGTCAGGCGCAGGGCCAGCGCGGTGGCGGCCAGGGCCCACGGCAGGCCGAGCAGCAGGGTGATGCTGGCGCGGCGGCGGCGTGCGCGTTGCCAGGTGCGCTGCAGTGCGTTCATGCCGGCCTCCGCGCCGCGCGGCTGGCCACCACGCGTTCCAGTGCGAACAGCAGCACGATGGCCAGCAGCAGCCATGGGGTCAGCTCGCGCGGTGGGGCGGTGGCTGCCGGCAGGGCCACCTGCAGCGGTGCCTGGTCCTGCGCAGCGCCCACGCGCGGCGGTGCTGGCGGCTGCAGGGCCAGCAGCAGGGCCTGTGGCAGGCGGGCATCACGCAGTGCCGCGTTGCCCGCGGCGTCCCATTCGCCGGGCAGCGACAGCAGGCGACCCTGGCCGACGCGTTGCTGCCACAGCAGCGGGGCACCTTCGGCACTCCGCAGCAGGATGCCGGCCTGCGGCGCAGGCGTGGCCGCGGTGAGCACGCTGCCACCGTCGCGCAGCCAGGCCTGCCACTCCGCCGGCAGGGCATCGCCCCGGCCCCACACGGCGATCTCACCACGCGCGGGCAGCGTACCGGCGGGCAGATCGTTGGCGGCTTGGCTGCTCCACGCGCGCTGCAGCGCACCGATCCAATGCCGGGCGCTGGCCGGTGCCTCGGCATGCACGCGCAGGCGCGGTGCGGCCACGGCCGCCGGGGTGCTGGGGAGGGGCATGGCATGGGGCTGCCACTGCACGGGACGTGACAGCTGCAGGCGTGCACCCTCCAGGCCCGGCAGCGGATCGGGCACATGCACGGTCAGCGCCGTGCCGGCGGGCAGCTGCGCATCGAGTTCGCGCAACAAGCTGGGCAACGGCGCGGATGCGTCGGGAGCGGGCTGGTCGGTGGTCGGGAAACCTGGCGCCAGCCAATGCCAGTGGCTGTCTTCACTGCGGCCGCGCAGTGCGCTGGCATCCAGCCCGGGCGCCACCACCGTCCACGTGCCGGGCCAGGGCGCGCTGCCACTCAGAGCCGGGCGTGCCAGCAGCAACGCCAACGCGGCCAGCAACAGCAGGCGTACCAGCAGCAGGGGCCAATCATCGAAGCGGATGCGTTGGCGTGGGCGGATCTGCGCGCGCAGCCAGCGCAGTGCCGCGAAGTCCAGTGGCGTATAGGGATGGCGGCGGGCCAGGTGGATCAGCAGCGGCAACAGCCACGCTGCCAGCGCCGCCAGGCCCAGCGGGAACAGCAGGTTCATGCGCCGCCCCCGCGCCCGAACAGCGCCTGCAGCGGCTGGTCCAATGGCTGGTCGAGCCAGCCGGTGGCGCTGGCGATGCCGCCGGCCTGCAGGCGCGATTGCAGCGCACTATGCGCGGCAGCGAAGCGCTGCAGGTAGTCGGCGCGGATGGCCGCGCCATCACCCAGCAGTTCGTCACCGGTTTCCGGATCGCGGAAACGATGGCCGGCGTCGAACGGGAAGTCGCGCTCGTCGGCAGTCAGCACCTGCAGCAGCATCACCTCGCGGCGCGCACTGGCCAGCTGCTCCAGCAGCACGATGCCTGCCTCATCGAAGCCATCGCCGATGGCCAGCAGCAGATCGCCCGGGCGTACGCGTTCCCACAACGGGCGCAGGCGCTCGGCCGCCGGCCAGCCACCGCGTGCCTGCAGGGCATGCAGCTGCAGGTGCACGCGGTCGCGCTGGCGTGCGCCGTTGCCGGCCGGCACCAGCTGCAGACCGTCGCCATTGATCGCCAGCAGGCCGAACCGATCACCCTGCTGCAGGGCCAGTTCGACCACGCAGGCGGCCAGGCCGCGCATGTGGTCCAGGCGGGTGCGCTGCGGCACCGCGCGGTCGGCCTGCCCGGCCGAAGCGGTGGCGTCGAGCAGCAGCCAGACGGTGATCGGGCTTTCGCGTTCGGATTCGCGCACGAAGAAGCGATCCGAGCGCGCGTAGAGTTTCCAGTCGATCTGCCGCAGTTCGTCGCCGGGTTCGTAGGCGCGGTACTGGGCGAATTCCAGCCCGGCACCGCGGCTGCGGCTGGCGTGCTGGCCGATGCCGCTGGCGCCACTGGCCAGGCGCGGCCGCAGGCGCAACGCGCGCAGGCGCGCACGCAGTTCCGGTGGCAGGGTCAACGGCGTTGCGGTGCTCACGCGCGCCTCACCCCGGGAACGGCACGGCCTGCAGCAGGGCGGCGACCACGTCGTCGGCCCGCTTCTGTTCGGCTTCGGCGGCAAAGGACAGCAGCAGGCGATGGCGCATGACCGGTGCGGCCAGTGCCTGCACGTCCTCGCGGGTGGCGGCGAAGCGCCCCTGCAGCAGCGCACGCGCCTTGGCGGCCAGTACCAGCGACTGTCCCGCGCGCGGGCCGGCACCCCATTTCACCCACTGGTTGATGGCGGCCGGTGCACCCTCGCCGGGGCGGCTGGCGCGCACCAGACGGGTGATCCAGGCCAGGACATCGGGGCTGACATGCACCTGGCGTACGGCCGCCTGCAGCGCGATCACCGCCTCGGCGTCCAGCACCTTGGGCACGGCTTCGGTCGCGCCGCCCGTGGTCTGTTCCAGGATCCGGCGCTCCTCGTCCTCGCTGGGGTAGTCCACCAGCACGTGCAGCAGGAAGCGGTCCAGCTGCGCTTCGGGCAG
Source organism: Stenotrophomonas sp. ESTM1D_MKCIP4_1 (assembly GCF_003086895.1). Taxonomy (NCBI): domain Bacteria; kingdom Pseudomonadati; phylum Pseudomonadota; class Gammaproteobacteria; order Lysobacterales; family Lysobacteraceae; genus Stenotrophomonas; species Stenotrophomonas sp. ESTM1D_MKCIP4_1. Next base: position 139,689 of record NZ_CP026004.1, read on the forward strand.
CGGGTAGGTGCCGGCCTGCTCGATCGGGTTCTGGGTGGCCAGCACGAAGAACGGCGCGGGCAGCGCATAGGTGGTGCCCGCGTAGCTGACCGTGCGCTCCTGCATCGCTTCCAGCAGCGCCGCCTGGGTCTTGGGCGGGGTGCGGTTGAGTTCGTCGGCCAGCAGAAGATTCGTGAAGATGGGGCCCTGCTGGAAGCGGAAATGGCGATGGCCGGTGCCGTGGTCTTCTTCCAGCAGCTCGGTGCCCAGGATGTCGCTGGGCATCAGGTCCGGCGTGAACTGCACGCGGCGGAACTTCAGCTCCAGTGCCTGCCCCAGCGAGCGTACCAGCAGGGTCTTGCCCAGGCCGGGTGCGCCTTCCAGCAGGCAGTGGCCACCGGCCAGCAGGCCGATCAGCAGCTGCTCGACCACCGTGTGCTGGCCGACCACGGCACGGGCCAGGGCACTGCGCAGCGCATCCAGGCGTGGCAGCAGGGAATCAAGGTCGAGCGCGGTCATGGGCGTGGTCCGTTCAATTGTTCAATGCGTACATCACGATGTTGACGCCGAAGCGGGTGTTGTCTTCGGCCAGGAAACGCTTGTTGCGCCAGTCGTAGTCCCACTCGCAGCCGTAATCCTTGTTGCTGTAGAGCACGCCCAGGCGGCCATCGACCTCAATGCCCTTCAGGTAATCGTGCACCAGGTCATCGCCCCAGCCATTGAGCTCGAAGCCGGTGGCGGGCGGGCCGTCGGGGAAGCGGAAGAAGCTGCGGTACAGCGCATGGCTGTTGGGCAGCTTCTGCAGGGCCCTGGGCCCGAACAGCCGACCCATCTGCGCCTCGAACGAGGTGGCGAACAGGCCGTCGATGTCATGGTTGCAGTCGTCGACGAAGACGAAGCCGCCGTTGCGCACGTAGCGCACGAAGTTCTGCCGTTCGGCGGCGTTGAACTCCACCAGGGTGTGCCCGGCCAGGTAGCAGAACGGGGCTTCGAGCATGCGCGGGTCGGCCAGCGCCACCACGTGCTCCTGCGGGTCCACCCGCAGCGAGGTGTAGTCGATCAGCGAGGTGATGAGGTTGGACGGCATGCGCGCGTCCACGTCCCAGTCGCCGGAGTCGTACTGCAGGCGGGTGAACCAGAAGTCGTAACGCGAACTGCGCGGGCCTGCCTGTGCGAAGGCTGGCAGCGCTGCCGCCGAAGCGGCAGCGGCCAACCAGCGCAGGCAGGCCCGGCGATCCATCAGACGGCGTCGGACAGCGAGGTGAAGGTGAAATCGCGCAGCTTCATCGGCGGAATCATCATCACGAAGCTGGATTCATCACCGGCCACGCGCACCGGCTTGCCCAGTTCTTCGATGTTGTTGAGCATGATCACCGGCGATTCGTTGAAGCGGAAGTTCTTCACCGGGTGCTTGATCTGGCCGTTCTCGATGTAGAAGGTGCCATCGCGGGTCAGGCCGGTCAGCAGCACGGTCTGCGGGTCGACCATGCGGATGTACCAGGTGCGCGTGACCAGGATGCCCTTCTGGGTGCCGCGGACCAGGTCGGCGGTGCTCTTGTCGCCACCACTCATGAGCAGGTTGCCCGGCGTGGCCTTGGCGGTCTTGCCCTGCTTCTGCGCCCAGAAGCGCGAGTAATCCAGGTTGGCGACCTTGCCGTTCTCGATGATGGCCATGCGCTCGCGCGGCATGCCCTCGCCATCCCACGGCAGTACCGGTGCCTCGGCATGCCACGGGTCGGCGTACATGCTCACACGCGGGTCATAGACCTGTTCGCCCAGCTTGTTGCCGCCGCCCTTCTTGGACAGGAAGCTGCGGCCTTCATCGGCCGAGCGTGCGCTGAAGAAGTTCATCATGAAGCTGATCAGGCCTGCAGCGGCGGCCGGCTCGAGAATGACCGTGTACTTGCCCGGTTCCAGCGCCTTGGCTTCCGAGGATTCGGTGGCCTTGCGCATGGCGATGCGGATGTCCTGGTCGGCCTTGAAGTCCGCCGCGTCCTTCAGGTTGCGGCCGACCCAGCCCGAACCACGGCCGTCTTCGGTGCGCACGGTGCAGGTGTAGTCGAAGCTGGTGCTGCGCTGGTAGCCGAAGTTGCCGTTGCTGTTGGCGGTGGCATAGAAGCCCTGGCCATCTTCCAGGAAGCCGGCGGCGATCAGGCCGTTGCCACGGCACGGCGCAATGGAATCGGCGGCGACCTTGGCGCGGAACGCCGGATCGATGGCAGCGGTGGATTCGCTGAAGGTGGGGCTGGCGCGGTAGGTCTGCTTGCCGATGGCCGGCATGAACTCCGGGTTCTCCGGGGCCAGGCGGGCCAGGTCCTCGGCGCGGCGCACCACGCGTTCCAGCGCGGCATCGTCGAACTCGTTGATCGAGGCGGTGCCCACGCGCTTGCCGAAGGCCACGGTGACAGCCAGTTCGGTGTTGTCCACGATGCCACTGGTGGACACGTTGTTCAGGGCGAAACGGATGTTGCCGTTGATCGAACCGGCCAGCACGGCGGTGCACTCATCGGCCTTGGACAGGGCAATGACCTTGTCGAGGATGGCCTTGGCCTGGGCTTCGGTGAAGATACTCATGGTGTAAGGGCTCCTGACCGGTCAGCCGAGGCTGCGTGCGGTGTTGATGACGTTGATGCCGTTGAAGCGCGCGGTGGACGAGCCATGCGAGACCGCCGAGACCTGGCCCGGCTGGCCCTTGCCGTCGAAGAACGAACCGCCCAGGCGGTAGTCGCGCTCGTCGGCCACGGCGGTGCAGGCGTTCCAGAACTCCGGCGTGCGGATCTGGTAGGCCACGTCTTCCAGCATGCGGGTGATCCTGCCGTTCTTGATCTCGTAGAACAGCTGGCCGCCGAACTGCGCGTTGTAGCGCTGCTGGTCGATGGAGAACGAGCCGTCGCCGATGATGTAGATGCCGTTCTCGACGTCCTTGATCATGTCCGGGACGCTGAGCGGGGTCTTGCCCGGCGCCATCGACACGTTGGCCATGCGCTGGAACTGCACGCTGGACCAGGAATCGGCGTAGCAGCAGCCATCGGACTCGGTCTTGCCGAGGATATGGGCCTGGTCGCGGATGGTCTGGTAGTCGACCAGCTTGCCGTTGCTGATCAGGTCCCAGCGCTTGCACTTCACGCCTTCATCGTCGTAAGCGACCGCGCCGAGGCTGCCCGGCTGGGTCTTGTCGGCGAAGATGTTGACGTGCTCGCTGCCGTACTGGAAATGCTGCTCGCGCTTGTCCAGGGTGGCGAAGCTGGTGCCGGCGTAGTTGGCTTCGTAGCCGAGTACGCGGTCCAGTTCCAGCGGGTGGCCGATCGACTCGTGGATGGTCAGCCAGGTGTGCGACGGATCGAGGATCAGGTCGTACTTGCCGGGCTTCACCGACGGTGCCTTCAATTTTTCCTGTGCCTGCTTCGCTGCAGCGATGGCATCTTCCTTCATGTCGTAGGAGGAGCCGTAGTTCACCACGCCGTTGGGGGTGAGCACCTTGCCGGCGGCAGCGCCGTCCAGGTATTCGTAGCCCAGGCCCATCGGCGCGGACAGGCCTTCGCGGGTGCGGAACTTGCCGCTGGCCTTGTCGATGGCGGTGACCGTCATCGGTGCCCAGATGCGGTGCACGTCCTGGTCGATGTAGGAGCCATCGGTGGAGGCGAAATACTTCTGCTCGTTGACCAGGAACAGCATCGAATTGACGAAACTGGCGCCGGCACCCAGCGCGGCGGCATTGACGTCCAGCAGCAGGTCGACCTTTTCCTTGATCGGCACCTCCATGGCGTTCTTGCGGATGGGCGTGCGCCAGCTCACTTCACCCACGCCCGGGGCCTTGGCCAGCTGTACCGGTGCGGTCTGCACGCCCGCGTTGGCCTTGGCGATGGCCGCGGCCTGCTGCGCGGCACGCGCTACGTCGGCTGTGCCCAGCGCATTGGTGGCGGCAAAGCCCCAGGCGCCGTTGACGATCACGCGGATGCCGACGCCGGTGGACTCGGTGTTGACCACGTTCTGCACCTTGTCCTCGCGGGTGATGACGAACTGCCGCAGGTAGCGGCCGATGCGTACATCGCAGTAGGTGGCGCCGGCTTGGCGGGCAGCGGCCAGCGCAGCATCGGCCAGGCGCTTCTTCAGGCCCAGGTCCAGCGTGCTCTGCAGCTGCTCGGCGGCGATCGCCTTGCCGAAGAACGACGGCACGATCAGGCCGCCTGCGGTAAGCCCGGTGAGGGCGAGGAAGTCACGTCTCTGCAAGGCTGCTCTCCACGTCGAAGGTTGGGACGACTCAGGCGCCGAGACTGCGCGCGGTGTTGATGATGTTGATGCCGTTGAAGCGGGTGGTGGACGACCCGTGCGAGACCGCCGAGACCTGCGCGGGCTGGCCCTTGCCGTCGAAGAAGGAACCGCCGAGGCGGAAATCACGTTCATCGCAGATGGCGGTGCACGCATTCCAGAACTCCGGCGTGCGGATCTGGTAGGCCGCATCCTCCACCATGCCGGTGATCTTTCCATCCTTGATCTGGTAGTACAGCTGGCCACCGAACTGCGCGTTGTAGCGCTGCTGGTCGATGGAGTAGGAGCCGCGGCCGTGGATCCAGATGCCGTTCTCCACGTCCTTGATCATGTCGTCCACGCTCAGCGGCGCCTTGCCCGGTGCCAGCGAGACATTGGCCATGCGCTGGAACTGCACGCTGGACCAGGAATCGGCGTAACTGCAGCCGTGCGACGCCTCGCGGCCGAGAATGTGGGCTTCGTCGCGGGTGGCCTGGTAATCGACCAGCACGCCATCGCGCACCAGGTCCCAGCGCTGCGTCTTCACCCCTTCATCGTCGTAGCCGACCGCGCCGAGGCTGCCCGGCTGGGTCTTGTCGGCGAAGAAGGTGACGAGGTCGCTGCCCCAGCGGAAACCGGCATCGCGCTTGTCCAGCGTGGCGAAGCTGGTACCGGCGTAGTTGGCCTCGTAGCCGAGCACGCGGTCCAGCTCCAGCGGGTGGCCGACGTTTTCGTGGATGGTGAGGAACAGGTTGGACGGGTCCAGCACCAGATCGTACTTGCCCGCCTTCACCGACGGCGCCTTCAGTTTCTCGCGGGCGTGGCGGGCAGCGGCGATGGCGTCCTCGACCGGGTCGTAGGAATCGCGGTAGGCGGTGATCCCACCGGGCAGCTGTACCTTGCCGCGCGCATCGCCATCGAGGAACTCATAGCCCATGCCCATCGGCGAGGACAGCCCGGCGCGGGTGCGGAACTTGCCGCTGGCCTTGTCGATGGCGGTGGCGGTGAAGGGCAGCCAGATGCGATGGATGTCCTGGTCGATGAAGGAGCCATCGCTGGAGGCGAAGTACTTCTGCTCGTTGACCAGGAACAGGGTGGAGTTGATGAAGTCGGCGCCGGCATCGAGCGCGGCGCTGTTGAGCGCCAGCAGCAGTTCGATCTTGTCCTGGATCGGCACTTCCATGGCGTTCTTCCGCACCGGGGTCTGCCAGCGCACCTCACCGACCGCGGGCGTCGGTGCCAGCTGCACCGGCCGGCTCTGGATGCTGGCGTTGGCACGGGCGATGGCCGTGGCCTGCTCGACCGCGCCGCGCACGGCTGCGTCGGTCTGCTGATGGGTGGCGGCAAAGCCCCAGGCGCCGTTGACCAGGACCCGCACGCCCACGCCGGACGACTCGCGGTTGGTTACGTTGCCGACCTGGTGTTCGCGGGTGACCACTGACTGGTTGAGGTAGCGGCCGATGCGCACGTCGCAGTAGCTGGCCTTGGCCGCACGCGCGGCGGCGAGGGCGACCTCGGCCAGGCGCCGGCGCTGGGCGGTATCCACCGGCGCGAGCAGCTGCTCGGCCGCGATCAGCCGCGACTGCGGCAGCACCAGGCCGGCCAGGCCCAGACCGGAAAAAGCCAGGAACTCACGTCGTTGCACAGCGTCTCTCTCTCTTTCACACCTGTGCGGAGGGCAAAGGACCACTCCGATCACTTGAACTGTCCGACTTTCGCCAGCGCGGGGTGATCGGGCAAGTGACTGCAGTCATGGTAGGGGAGGGTTTCGGCAGGGCTGCGCCCTGCACCTGCAGAGGCAACGTCAAATTCAAAAGCGGGCTATCCGTGGGATGGCGGGGCGGTGTGGGTGGGCAGGACACGCCGTAAACCCATCCTTGGGGGCTCGATGGCGCCATCCATGGCGCCAACGGTCCTGCCCACCCACACCGCCCCACCTCTGACAGTTTCCGTGTGCTGTTGGTGGGTGCCGACCGTTGGTCGGCACATCTGTCAGATATCGAATGAATTCATCCGTGCCGACCAACGGTCGGCACCCACCAGAGCAGAACGCCGCTCCGACAGATCGCGGAGGTCTGTCGAAGGCGGGGTGGGTCCGGTTGAGGGGGTGTGAGCCGCATGGATGCGGCGACCAAGCCCCCATGGATGGGTTTACGGCGTCCCCCTCAACCGGACCCGCCCCGCCAACCCACGGAATGCAGGCTTTTGACGTTGACGTTGACGTTGTCGTGGCTTGAAGCAGGTGCAGGGCTGCAAGCCCTGCCCGGAACACCCCCCTCGTGCACAATGGGGCGACCCCGCCTGGACGCCCCCGATGTCGAGCAAGCCGTATTCAGAAGCCTGCGAACGCAACCGCGAGCCGATCGCGGCCGCGCTCGATCCGTGGATGGGCGATCGCCACCGGGTGCTGGAGATCGGCAGCGGCACCGGCCAGCATGCGGCCTTCTTCGCCGAGCGATGGCCGTGGCTGCGCTGGCAGCCCAGCGATCACCCCGACCATCTGGGCGGTATCGAGGCATGGCGCGCTGAAGCGGCGCTGCTCAATCTGCTGCCGCCCGTGGCGCTGCAGGTGGAACTGCCGCCGGCACCGGGCCTGACCCTGCCCGAGGGCAGCTCGTTCGATGCGGCGTTCACTGCCAATACCCTGCACATCATGAGCTGGGAGCATGTGCAGGCGCTGTTTGCCGCGCTGCCGCCGCTGCTGCGCCATGGTGCGTTGCTGGCGGTGTACGGGCCGTTCAACTACGGCGGCCGCTACACCAGCGACAGCAACGCGCAGTTCGATGGCTGGCTGAAGGCCCGTGAGCCGCGCAGCGGCATCCGCGACGTGGAGGCCGTGCAGGCGTTGGCCGAGGACAACGGCTTCACCCGCCTGCGCGATGTGGCCATGCCGGCCAACAACCGGCTGCTGCTGTGGCGGCTGGGGTGAACCGCCGGTAGTGCCGGCCGCTGGCCGGCAATCAATTCCCAGAACGATGCCGGCCAGCGGCCGGCACTACCTTCAAGCCACCTGCACGATATGCAGTGCCTTCGGGTTGCGCCACTGCGCCAGCAGGGCAGCTTCACGCGCCTTGGCCTGCGCGAAGTGCGCTTCCTTGACGTGGCCGAAGCCGCGGATGTGCTCGGGCACACTGGCGATTTCCACGGCCAGGGCCAGGCGGCCGTCTTCCAGGCCTTCCAGCAGCTGCTGCACCGTCGCCTCGTAATCGGCAATAAGCTGGCGCTCCATGCGTCGTTCTGCGGTACGGCCGAACACATCGAAGCGGCCGCCGCGCAGGAACTTCAGCTTTGCCAGCAGGCCGAACGCCTTGAACATCCACGGGCCGTACTCCTTCTTCAGCAGGCGGCCCTGTTCGTCCTTCTTCGCAAACAGCGGCGGTGCCAGATGGAAGCGCAGCTGGTAGTCGCCCTCGAACTGCTGCTGCAGGCGGCGCTGGAAGTCGCCGCTGGTGTACAGGCGGGCCACTTCGTACTCGTCCTTGTACGCCATCAGCTTGAACAGATAGCGGGCCACGGTTTCGGTCAGCGCGGTGGAACCGCCGATGCGCTCGGCTTCGGCCGCGCGCACGCGCGCCACCAGATCACGGTAGCGGGTGGCGTAGGCGGCATCCTGGTACTCCACCAGGAACGCGGCGCGGCGCTCGATCATCTCGTCCAGCGAACGCGACAGGCGCGCGTCATCCAGCGGCAGGAAGGCCACGTCGCCACCGTGCGACGGCAGGCCACGCAGCTCGCGCTCGTCGGCCGTGTTGCGCGGTGCGGCGGTGGCGCCCCATTCGTTGCCTTCCCACTCGCCCGGTGGCAGCGGGTGCAGCGGGCCCGGGGTGGATTCGGTATCGGTGTGGCGGTTGCGCACCAGGCCAGCCGCCTGCTGCACGGCCTGCGGATCGACTGCAGCCAGGCGGCCCCAGGCGAAGGCCTGCTGGTTCATCGCCACGGCCGCGCCGTTCAGTTCGATGGCACGCATCAGCGAGTCGAACGACAGCGGCACCAGGCCCTGCTGCCACGCGTAGCCGAGGATGAAGAGGTTGGCGGCGATGGCATCGCCCAGCAGGGCGGTGGCCAGCTGGGTGGCATCCAGCTGCAGCGGCTCCTGCCCACCCAGGGCCACGCGCACGCCGGCCACGATGTCGGCGGCGGGGAACTGCATGTCCGGACGCGTGGTGAAGGTGCCCGGCATCGCCTCGTAGGTGTTCAGTACCACCTGCGAACGGCCGGCGCGGACCTTCGACAGCGCCCAGTAGTCATTCACCACCACCATGTCGCAGCCCAGCACCAGGTCGGCCTCGCCGGCGGCGATGCGCACGGCGTGGATGTCATCCGGGCGACGGGCAATGCGGATGTGGGTGGTCACCGCGCCACCCTTCTGGGCCAGGCCGGTCTGGTCGAGCACGGTGGCCCCCTTGCCTTCCAGGTGGCCGGCCATGCCCAGCAGGGCGCCGATGGTGACCACGCCGGTCCCGCCGACGCCGGTGATGAGAATGTTCCAGGGCTGTTCCAGCGTGCCGCGGATCGTCGGTGCCGGCAGGTTGTCCAGCAGGGTGGAGGCATCGCGCTTGCTGCCCTTGCGCGGCTGGCCACCGTGCACGGTGACGAAGCTCGGGCAGAAGCCATTCACGCACGAATAGTCCTTGTTGCAGTTGGACTGGTCGATCTCGCGCTTGCGTCCGAATTCGGTTTCCTTCGGCAGTACCGACACGCAGAAGCTCTTCTTGCCGCAGTCGCCGCAGCCTTCGCACACCAGCGAGTTGATCAGCACGCGCTTCTGCGGGTCTTCCAGCTTGCCGCGCTTGCGGCGACGGCGCTTCTCGGTGGCACAGGTCTGTTCGTAGATCAGGATGGAAACACCCTTCACCTCGCGCAGGCGCTTCTGCACGGCATCCAGTTCGCTGCGGTCGTGGAACTCGACGTCGCTGGGGAAGTGTTCGCGCTGGCCGGTCCACTTGCCGATGTTGTCCGACAGCACCACGATGGTGTGGATGCCTTCGGCGCGCATCTGCTTTGCAATGTCGGGCACGCTCAGCGGACCGTCCACCGGCTGGCCGCCGGTCATCGCCACCGCATCGTTGTAGAGGATCTTGTAGGTGATGTTGACGCCGGCCGCGACCGCCTGGCGGATCGCCAGCGAACCGCTGTGGAAATACGTGCCGTCGCCCAGGTTCTGGAACACGTGCGGGGTGTCGGTGAACGGCGCCTGCCCGGCCCAGGTCACGCCTTCGCCGCCCATGTGGGTGAAGGTGTCGGTGCTGCGGTCCATCCAGGTCACCATGTAATGGCAGCCGATGCCGGCCAGCGCACGCGAACCTTCCGGCACCTGGGTGGAGGTGTTGTGCGGGCAGCCGGAGCAGTAGTGCGGCACGCGCGGGAAGCTGGCGCGCGGCAGCGCAAGCTCGGCTTCCTTCTCCTGCATCCACTGCAGGCGCTGTTCGATGGATTCGTTGTTGAAGAACTTCTGGATGCGGCGGCCGATCACGCCGGCGATGGTGGCCGGCGTCAGTTCGCCGGTGGACGGCAGGATCCACTCACCGCTCTCGTCGTACTTGCCGACGATGGACGGACGCTGGCCCCAGCTGGCCGGCCAGTTGAAGAACTGTTCCTTCATCTGGCGCTCGATGAAGGCACGCTTCTCCTCCACCACGATGATGTCTTCCAGGCCCTGCGCGAAGCGCGCGATGCCCTCCGGCTCCAGCGGCCAGGTCATGCCGACCTTGTACACGCGGATGCCGATGTCGGCACATGCCGCTTCATCCAGGCCCAGGTATTCCAGCGCCTGCAGCACGTCCAGATAGCTCTTGCCGGTGGTGACGATGCCCAGCCGCGCACGCGGCGCGTCCATCACCACCTTGTCGATGCCGTTGGCGCGGGCGAACGCCTGTGCGGCCTTCACCGCATAGCGGTGCAGGCGCATTTCCTGGTCCAGCGGCGGGTCCGGCCAGCGGATGTTGAGGCCGCCGCTGGGCATGTCGAAGTCTTCCGGCAGCACGATGCGCCGGGCCAGCGGATCGACTTCCACCGAAGCCGACGATTCCACCGTTTCGGCGATGGTCTTGAAGCCGACCCAGCGCCCGGTGTAGCGGCTCATCGCCCAGCCCAGCAGGCCCATGTCGAGGATGTCCTGCACGCCTGCCGGGTTCAGCACCGGCATCATCGCGCTGACGAACTCGTCTTCGCTGCCATGCGGCAGGGTCGAGCTGCGGCAGGCGTGGTCATCGGCCGCCAGCGCCAGCACGCCGCCGTATCGCGAAGTACCGGCGGCGTTGGCGTGCTTGAACACGTCACCGCAGCGGTCCACGCCGGGGCCCTTGCCGTACCACATGCCGAACACGCCCTGCACGTTGGCGCCGGGGAACAGGTTGGTCTGCTGCGTGCCCCACACCATGGTGGCGCCCAGGTCCTCGTTCAGGCCCGGGGTGAACTTCACCTTGGCCGCTTCCAGGTGCTTGCGCGCGCGCCACAGTTCCAGGTCGAAGCCGCCCAGCGGGCTGCCGCGATAACCACTGACGAAGCCGGCGCTGTCGATGCCCTCGTGCGCATCGCGCAGGCGCTGCATCAGCGGCAGCCGCACCAGCGCCTGCACGCCACTCAGGTAGATCCGCCCCTCGTTGCGGGTGTACTTGTGGTCGAGCGTGTAATCACGGTCGATCAGGTCGGCGGAAGAGGGCGAAGTGAGTTGCGCGGTACTGGTCATGGCTGGCCCGGTGGGATCGGCTGGCACCGGCCGCGTGCGGGCACGCGGCGGGAAAGGCGCGAATTGTAACAGTGGGGCCCGGAAGGCCCGGCACTCGCCTCGGTGGCCTTGCTGGGGTTAGGATCGGGGTGAGAGAGGGGAGGTTGGTGTTTCAACCTGGGGGATTTTTGATGTCAGTTGCAGGAAAGTTCGTGGCCGGCGTGCTGCTGGTCTCGGGCGCGGCCGCCGCGTGGGCCGCACCGGCGTTGCCGGCACCGCAGGAGTTCTATTTCGACAATGATGCCGCCGCCGCACCGATCATCGTGGTGAACGGCTCCGGCGACGACCTGGTCGCGCAGCTGGTGAAACAGCGCGAACGCGGCCGCAAAGCGCTGGAGGCGTCCGTGCAGCTGGCCTCGGTGGCCATCGCGCAGGGCCGGGCAGAACTGGGCGATCAGCTCTACCGCGAGGCCTTGGCCGAAGCGCCGGTGCAGAGCAGCCTGGGCCGCAGCGTGCGCTGGAACTACGGCTGGGACCTGCTGCGCCAGGGCCAGGCGCTGGCCGCACTGGAACAGTGGCAGTCGGTGGCCAACAACCTGCGCAGCAACGCGGCCTGGATACCGCCCACTTACGCGCTGGCGTTGTGGCGGGCCGGCCAGCAGCAGGAGGCGGTGAAGTGGTATGCCGCCGCCGTGCGCACCGAGCCCGGCCAATGGAGCGACAGCAGCCGCTATGCACAGCTGCTGCCGGGCTGGCGCGAAGACGAGCGTGCCAGCCTGGCGGAAGTGCAGCAGGCCTGGGTTGCTGCGCCGCCGGCCTGGCCGTGAGGCATGACCGCAGGCGCTTGCCGCCTGCGGTGCTGCATCGCACAATCGAAACGGTCGCAGGCCTGTGCCTGACGGGGAGCCGCCCATGGCCTTCGATGCCTTCGCCCTGATCCTGGCCATGTTGGGGCTGGGCATGCTGTTCGCCCGCCTGCGTGCGCTGCCGGACAACGCCGCCGAGACGCTCAACAAGCTGGTGCTGTACGTCTGCCTGCCCGCAGCGGTGCTGACCTATGTGCCTCACCTGCAGCTGGATGCCAGTGTGCTGGGGTTGATGGCGACGCCGTGGCTGTTGATGCTGGCCACGTGGGCGCTGGTCAGCCTGGCCACCCGCGTGTTCGGCTTTGCCCGCGACGTGCACGCGGTGCTGCTGATCTGCGTGGCCCTGGCCAATTCCAGCTTCATCGGCTACCCGATGGTGCGTGCGCTGCTGGGCGATGCGGCTTTGCCTTATGCCGTGGTCTACGATCAGTTCGGCACGTTCCTGCTGTTGTCCACCTTCGGCCTGCTGGTGCTGGCACGCTACAGCGGCGACCGCCCGCCGACGGCACTGCAGGTGCTGGCACGCATCGGCCGTTTCCCGCCGTTGTGGGCGCTGGTGTTTGCACTGCTGGTGATGCCGGCGCAGCCACCGTCATGGATCGGCACGGCGTTGAAGCAGCTGGCCGATGCGATGTTGCCCCTGGTGATGCTGGCGGTAGGGCTGTCGATCCAGCTGCGACTGCGCCGCGAGGAGCTGCGGCCGCTGGCGGTGGGCCTGTTGCTGAAGCTGCTGGTGCTGCCGGCGCTGGCCTTGCCGCTGTCGTGGGCGCTGGGCATGCAGGGCCTGATGTTGAAGGCCAATGTTCTTGAGTCGGCGATGCCGACGATGATCACTGCCGCCGCGCTGGCGATCTCGCACCGGCTGGCGCCCCGGTTGGCGGCCGCATTGGTGGGGTATGGCATCGTGCTGTCGCTGGTCACGCTGCCGGCGTGGGTGTGGGTCCTGGGGTGATGGCTCCGGAACGGCAAGGGGTCGGATCCCGTTGCTTGGCAACGGGCTCTGACCCCATGTCTGCTCTGGTAGGTGTCGACCTTGGTCGACACGGTAGATCCACGCCATGCGTGGATGAATTCATTCGATATCTGACAGATGTGTCGACCAAGGTCGACACCTACCACCAGCCACGAGGGGCCCCGCCGTTGGCCGGAAACCCTCAGTCGTCCGCGGAAACCGTCCGTCCCGACGCCCACTCGCGCAAGGCCGCCACCTGTTCGGCCATCAGCACCGACAGCGGCCGCGTCGCGCGGATCTCGGTCATCAGCAGCTCGGTATCCAGCGGCCGCCCCTCGGCATGGGCCGAATACAGCCCCGCCACGATCCCCTGCTCGATCTCCGCGCCGGAAAACCCGTTCGCCGCCGCCGCCAGCGCTGGCAGGGCGAAATCATCGGCGTTGAGCTGGCGCCGGCCCAGATGCAGCCGCAGCAGCTCCACCCGCACGTCCGGCGGGGGCAGGTCGACAAAGAAGATCTCGTCAAAGCGTCCCTTGCGCAGCAGCTCGGCCGGCAGCTCGTGCACCTGGTTGGCGGTGGCCACGATGAACACCGGCGCCTTGCGCTCGGCCATCCAGGTCAGCAGGTGGCCCAGCACGCGCCGCGATACGCCCCCATCGTCGCCGCCGCTGGCCAGCCCCTTTTCGATCTCGTCCATCCACAGCACGCAGGGGGCCAGCTGCTCGGCCGACGCCAGCGCCTGGCGCAGGTTGGCTTCGGTCTCGCCGTGGTACTTGTTGTACAGCGCACCCACATCCAGGCGCAGCAGCGGCACGCCGAAGCCGGCGGCGGTGGCCTTGGCCAGCATCGACTTGCCGCAGCCCTGCACGCCCAGCAGCAGCATGCCGCGTGGTGGGTCGAGGCCGGCCGGGGCCGAGCCGGCAATGAAGGCCACCCGGCGCTGGTTGATCCAGCGCTTGAGCCGGTTGGCGCCCGCCACGTCGCCGAAGCGCGCGCTGTCATGCTCGAAGAACAGGTGGCCACTGCGGTTGAGCAGCTCGAACTTCAACCGTGCCAGCTGCGGCAGGTCGTCGTCGCGCAGCGCACCATCGGCGTATATCAGCTGCCGGGCAATGCGCCGGGCATCGACCAGGCTCAGGCCCTGCAGGTTCTTCAGGATTTTCCTGACCGCCTCGCTGTCCACTTCCACGCGCCGGCCGCCATGCTCGCGGGCATACGCATCGGCCTCCTCGCGCAGCATCTTCAGCAGCGCATTGGCATCGGGCAGGCGCGGGTTGAAGCGTACCGCCAGCGCTTCCAGCTCGGCCGGCAGTTCGACCTTGGCGCCGATCAGCACCAGCACGTGCGGCTGGCTGTGGCGGCGCTGGATCAGGTCGCGCAGCGCACGCTGGTGGCTGGCGTACCCAAGGTAGGGGTGGAAATCGAGCAGCAGGTAGATGCCGCGCTGTTCGGCCTGGCGGATCATCTGCAATGCCGCGCTCGCATCGGGCGGGCCGATCGCGTCGTCCTCGCGCTCCAGATCGATGCGGCGCAGCCCCTCGGTGATCGACCAGCGGTGCAGGGCGCGCCAGACATGCATGAGCGTCTGCCGGAACAGTTCAACGATGCGAGCCTCATCCTGGGTCTCGATCACGATCAGGGGGGTGTTGGCGCGGATCAGCGCGCTCAGGTCCTGCAGTTCGCTCATGCCGGTTCGATCCTTCGGGGGCGCCACGATAGCAAAGCCGGCGCAGATTGATTCAGGCCGTCTCTACCTTCCGTCACCATCGCCGGTGTACGCTCGGGGCACGTACCCGGAAGCGAGGCTGGCATGAAGACGATCCTGGTGGCCGGTTCCAAGGGCGGGGTGGGCAAGACCACCGTCGCCACCCACCTGGCCGCATACGCGGCATTGCAGGGCCAGGCCACGGTCATCGCCGATGCCGACCCGCAGGGTTCCAGCACCCGCTGGGCCCAGCGCCGGGCCGGGCTGGAGAGCGCCGTCCTGCCCATCGACGTGTACCGGAAGAAGCAGTGGGCGCAGAAGCTGCCCGACGGCACCGATACCGTCATCATCGACGCACCGGCCGGCGCGCTGGCCGACGATATCCCCCATTTCCTCGACGCTGCCGATGCCGTGGTGGTTCCTGTGCTGCCCTCGGCGCTGGACATCGAAGCCATCGTCGGCTTCCTCAACAGCCTGGCGCAGAACCCCCGCGTGCACAGCCGCAAGCTGCCGGTCGGCCTGGTCCTCAACCGCACCAAGCCGTGGACCCAGACCTCGCAGCAGGCGCTGCAGATGCTGGGCGAATGGCCCTACCCGGTGGTGGCCCAGCTGCGCGACAGCCAGAGCTACGTGGTGATGACCGGCCTGGGCCGCAGTCTGTTCGATTACCGATCAGCCCAGGTGCGCGAGCACCAGGCGGACTGGGAACCGCTGCTGGCCTGGTTGAAGCTGTGACGCGTACGTCACCCTTTGTGCTGCACCCTCTCTTCATGGAAACCCGCGATGCGTGAACTGATCCTGCTGCGCCATGCCCATGCCGAACCGGCCACCCCCGGCCAGGCCGATCTTGATCGGCCGCTGTCGCCGGTGGGTCTTGCCGAAGCCGAGGCGGCCGGCAAGTGGCTGAAGGAAAACAACCTGCTGCCCGACTGTGTGCTGTGCTCGCCGTCACGGCGCACCCGCGAGACCCTGGAAGCGGTGCTGGCGACCATCGGCTATGTCGAAAAACGCCTGGAAGACCGCATCTATGAAGCCACCCCCGGCACCCTGGCCGCGCTGGTGGATGAGCGCCGCGACCTTGACCGGGTGCTGATCGTCGGCCACAACCCCGGCCTGGAAAGGCTGGTGGCGCTGATGACCGAAGGCACCAGCAGCGATTACCGCGGCATGCCGCCGGCGGCCGTGGCGGTGCTTGGGTTCCCGCGCGAGGCGGCGATCGAGCCGGGCGTGGCGAGCCTGAACGCGTTCTGGTGGCCGTGAGTCGATGAGTCTGGCACGGCCCGGCCGCTGCCTGCTGCCGGTGCTGCTGGCCTGCAGCCCGGCGTGGGCCGCCCCCCCACCCCCCACCTCGCTGCCGCCGGTATCGGCGCTGGCGTCGGCCGAATCGCCGCGCGTGCTGTACCTGGACCTGCAGCGTTCCCGGATCGGGTTCGAGGTGCGCACCCGTTTCGGACAGCGCATTGAAGGGCTGTTCCCGCATTTCGAGGGGCGCGTGGAGGTGCTGTCCGATGGCCGGCACCAGGTTCACCTGAAGATGTTCACCCGGTCGGTGGAGATTCCCGGCAAGGACCGCTACACCGGCTGGATGCGCGGTCCGGAGTTCTTCGACGCCGGGCGCTACCCATCGGTGGAGTTCGACTCGCTGCCGTATTGGCCGGACACCGTCGGCGACGGCGGCGACATCCAGGGCCGGCTGACCCTGCGCGGGGTCAGCCACCCGGAAACCCTGCGGGTGGAGAAGGCGGATTGCGCCCGACCCGGCTATGATTGCGATGTCGTCAGCCGCGGTACCGTGCAACGAGGCCGGTACGGCATGGACAGCTGGCAGCTTGCCCTGAGTGACCGAGTGACCTTCGTACTACGAGCCCGCCTGAGCGAGGCGCCGAAACCGTGAACCTGCTGCTGCGTGTACTGGCGCTGGCAACGGTGTTGCTGGGCAGCGGCTGCGCGTCGTTGTCGCACGCCGAGCGCGACCGTGCCCAGGCCATTGCCGTGCAGGCCCGTTCGGCCCAGGTGGACTGCCAGCGTGCCGACCGCTGCGCGCAGGATTCGCCGCTGCGGGCCTTGGCCGGTCGTGCATTCAGCGAATCCACCCAGGCGCAGCCGCAGCACTACGCCACGTTGCTGGATGAAGGCGAGGGCGCGCTGGTCGCCCGCCTGAACCTGCTGCGCAGCGCCACCCGCAGCATCGACCTGCAGACCTACATCTTCGATAAGGATGACAGTGCCCGGCTGGTCATCGACGAGCTGCTGGCCGCCGCGCGCCGCGGGGTGAAGGTACGGGTGCTGATCGACCAGCTGTCGGCCATCTCCGATCTGCAGATCCTCGGTGCCCTGTCCGGTGCCCACCAGAACTTCGAGCTGCGGGTGTACAACCCGACCTTCGGCAAAGCCCGGCTGAACTACTTCGACTACGCCGGCAGCGTGCTGTGCTGCTTCCGGCGCTTCAACCAGCGCATGCACAACAAGCTGCTGGTCATCGACGATGCCATCGGCGTGGTCGGCGGGCGTAACTACCAGGACGACTATTACGACTGGGACCGCGAGTACAACTTCCGCGACCGCGATGTGCTGATTGCCGGGCCGGAAGCGCGGGCGATGGCCGCCAATTTCGACGCGTTCTGGCGCGCGCCGCGCAGCGTGCCTGCCGAACGCCTGAACGATGTCGGCCGCACCCTGCTCAAGGAGGGCGTGCCCGCCATGCCGCCGGCGCAGTTCCGCCGCCCCGAGCGCGTGGAGCGGGTCAGCGAGGAAGCCAACGACACCGAGTTCGTCACCCGTTCGTTCGTCGACACCGCGCTGCCCGTGCACTCGGTGCGTTACGTGGCCGACCTGCCACGCAAGCACCGCCGCGAACGCGCCGATGCGCCGTTGGCTGGCCAGCACGTCACCGAACCGCAGCTGGATGCACTCATCTCGAGTGCGCAGAAGGAAGTGATCCTGCAGACGCCGTACCTGGTGCTGTCCAAGCCGGCGCAGAAACTGTTCCGCGAGCTGCGCAAGCGGCCCGAGCCGCCGCGCGTGGTGGTGTCCAGCAACAGCCTGGCGGCCACCGACAACCCGATCGTCTATGCGCTGTCGTACAAGTACAAGCGACGCAACATGCGCGAACTGGGCTTCAACATCTTCGAGTACAAGCCGTTCCCGCTGGATGCGCCGGTTGATTACCGCAACCTGCTGCCCGACCCGCTGGGCAGCGGTGGCAGCACCGGGGGCGGGCAGGGCGTGCGCAATCCGCTGATCGGCGGCAGCGCTGCGGGCAGCAATGCCGGGGGCGGCCAGGGCGATGCACCGTCAACGCTGGCGGCGGAAGACGAAGCGCCGGCCACGCGCCCGGCGGTGGAACACCCGCGCCTGGGCAGTGCCTACGAGAACAGCCGGGCGCGCCGTCGCGCCGCCGGCAGCGAAGTGGAAACGCGGCTGCTGCGTACCGAAACCCGGCCCTCGTTCCTGGGCAGCAAGGCGGTCAACAAGCCGCTGCCGGTCACCCGCAAGGGCGCGCGCATGGGCCTGCATGCCAAGTCGCTGGTGGTCGATCGCCGTATCGGCGTGGTCGGCACCCACAACTTCGATCCGCGCAGCGAGAACTACAACACCGAAGGCGCGGTGATCATCGACGACCCGGTATTCGCCGAGCAGCTGGCGCAGAGCATCCTGCGTGATACCCATCCGCAGAATTCCTGGACGGTGGCGCCGCGCGCCAAGCCGCCGGTGCTGTCGGGCTTGAACTACAGCGTGGGCAAGGCGTCCGAGGCACTGCCGATCCTGGATTTCTGGCCGTGGCGCTACGCCACCGATTACGAGTTCCAGCCCGGCGTGGACTGCCCGCAGCCGCTGCCGCGGCAGAGCCCGGATTTCCACCGTTGCTACGTGGCCGTCGGTGATTTCCCCGAAGTGAACGTCGGCCCGAAATGGCTGCTGGTGCGCATGCTGACCGCATTCGGCGCCGGCCTCGTCCCCATCCTCTGAAGGTGCTTGCATGACCCCGGTGTTCCGCGAAGCCGTTTCCATCGAACAGCTCAATACGCTCAGCCGTGGCACGGCCATCGATACCCTGGGCATCGTGTTCACGGCCGCCGGCGATGACTGGCTGCAGGCCACCATGCCGGTCGATGAGCGCACCCGCCAGCCGTACGGCATCCTGCATGGCGGTGCCTCGGTGGTGCTGGCCGAAACCCTGGGCAGCAGCGCCGGCAACCTCTGCGTGGATACCGGCAAGCAGGTCTGCGTGGGTCTGGAAATCAATGCCAACCATGTGCGCGCCGTTCGCAGCGGCACCGTCACCGGCACTGCGCGTGCGGTACACGTGGGCCGCAGCACCCAGCTGTGGGAGATCCGCATCGAAGACGAACAGGGCCGGCTGGTGTGCATCTCGCGGCTGACCCTGGCGGTGGTGGCTGCCGGCCACGGCTGAGGCCACCACCCGGTAGCGTCGAGCTTGCTCGACTGCCGTTCGCCGGCCGCCACCCAGTAGAGTCGAGCCATGCTCGACTGCTGTTGATTTCGCGCCAGGAGCAGTCGAGCAAGCTCGACTCTACGCATCCGGGGCCAGCCCCGCCGACGCGTCCATTGGCCCCATCCCGGGCCAGCCGCAACCGCCGCGCCGGCAGGTATGCGGCCCGGCCGGTCGCCCCACCATCCCCGCCAACAGGACACCGTGTTCCCGCCGATGGCCCCGGTCAATAGGACTTATGGCCAGAATCGGCTGGCAGCCGCTGCGGCCCTCGGGTATCGTGCGCGGATGACTTCCCCCACTCCGGCCCCCCGTGGCGGCGTGGCGCGTGTGTGCCGTTACCTGTACCGCGTACCGCTGCTGTTGGTCCACATCGTCGTGTTCCTGCCGTTGATCCTGATCGGCATGCTTCCGCCGTGGGGCGAGCTGCGCGTGGGCGAGGCCACCTTCGGCGCCAAAGTGGTGAACTGGTGGCAGGGCGGCCTGATGTGGATCTTCGGATTCCGACTGGTGCAGATCGGCCGGCCGCTGCCGGGTGCGGTACTGTTCGTTGCCAACCACGTCAGCTGGGTCGATATCTCCATCCTGCACAGCCAGCGCATGATGGGTTTCGTGGCCAAGCGTGAGATTGCCAGCTGGCCGCTGGTAGGCTGGCTGGCCGCACGCGGGCAGACCATCTTCCACCAGCGCGGCAACACCGAATCGCTCGGTGGGGTGATGCAGGTCATGGCCGACCGCCTGCGTGATGGCAGGGCGGTGGGGGTGTTCCCGGAAGGGCGTACCCGTGGCGGCCACGAAGTGGGTCCGTTCCACGCCCGCATCTTCCAGGCCGCGGTCGAAACCGGCGTGCCGGTGCAGCCGGTGGCGCTGGTCTACGGCGCCGGTGGCGATGCCCAGACCATCGTGGCCTTCGGCCCGGGCGAGAGTTTCTTCGCCAATTTCCTGCGCCTGCTCGGTGAGCCGGCGCGACGTGCGGAAGTGCACTTCCTGGCACCGATCGGTGCCCAGGACCTGGAAGGCCGTCGACGCATCGCGGAAACCTCGCGCGCGCGCATCGTGGCAGCCATGAGCGGGGAGTGAGAGTGCGGTGGCCCTGATCCCGCCACCTCTCCTGGACGCCGGTACGCCGACGCTGCATGCGGCTGACTACCAGCCGCCGCGCTGGCTGCGCAACCCGCACCTGCAGTCCATGCTCAGCTCCAGCCGCATGCGCCTGCAGCGCGGCCTGCTGCTGCTGGCCGCCACCGGTGCGGTCAGCGAAGAACTGATCCTCGATGGTGGCGACGGCGTGCGCCTGCAGGGCTGGCACAGCCACATCGAAGGCCGCGAGCCGAAGGGCATGGCCCTGCTGCTGCATGGCTGGGAAGGCAGCGCCGAATCCAGCTACATGCGCATGGCGGCTGCGCGCATGATCGACCAGGGCTTCGACGTGGTGCGGCTGAACTTCCGCGACCACGGCAACACCCACCATCTCAACCCCGGCATCTTCCACTCCAACCGCATCGATGAAGTGGTGCAGGCGGCCGGCGACATCGCCCGGCGCTGGCCGGATCTGCCGCTGGTCGCGGCCGGCTATTCGCTGGGCGGCAACTTCGTGCTGCGCCTGGCGCTGCGTGCACCGGCGGCCGGCGTGCCGCTGCAGCGAGTGGCGTCGGTCTGCCCGGTGCTGGACCCGGCGCTGACCATGGACAGCATCCAGAGTGGCCCGGCGATGTACGACTGGTACTTCCGCCGCAAGTGGGCCGGTTCGCTGCGCCGCAAGCGCGACCTGTTCCCGGAACTGAGCGACTGCGACGACCGCGTGCTGAAGCTGGACATCCGCGCGCTGACCGCCTGGCTGGTCGAGCGGCATACCGATTTCGGCTCGCTGCAGGCGTATTTCGATGGTTACTCGATTGCGGGGGATCGCCTGTCGACCCTGCAGGTGCCGGCCGACATCCTGATGGCCCAGGACGATCCGGTCATTCCCTATTCCACCTTCAGCGACTGGCAGTTGCCGCAGCAGGCGCGGCTGGAAACGGCCTGCTGGGGGGGGCACTGCGGGTTCCTGGAAAACTGGCGCGGTGACGGCTTCTCCGAACGCTGGGTGGCCCAGCGCCTGCAGCGGGTGCTGGCGGGCTGAACCGGCGCCGGCGCGCAGCCCGCTACAATGCGGGTTTGCCATTGAACCGGACTGCCATGCAAGACCAGATCCTCCAGGCCCTGCGCCAGAACGACACCGCACAGGCCGTGCAGCTGGCCCAGGCGTGGGTGCACGACGAACCCACCCAGTCCCAGGCCCACCGCTGGCTGGCGCTTGCGCTGCAGCAGCAGGACCAGCCCGAGGCTGCAATGGGCGCCCTGCAGCAGGCGCTGCTGCTGGCCCCGGAGGACGCGCAGCTCCACCTGCAGCAGGCCGGCCTGATGCTGGCCCTGCACCGGTACGAAGGCGCCGATGAGGCGCTGCTGCGCACCACCGATCTCAACCCGAACGCGTTCGAGGCCTACCTGATGCAGGCGCATCTGGCGATCGGCCGCAATGACATCGACACGGCCGCGCGGCAGACCACCATGGCTGCCAGGCTGGAGCCGGACCATCCGGAAGTGATGGCGCTGCAGGGCATGGTGGCCCTGTATCGCGACGATGCCGACCGCGCCCTGCAGCTGCTGTCCGAAGCCGCCCGGCAGATGCCCAACGACCCGCGCGTGCTGTATGCCCTGGGTTCGGCCTACCAGGCCAAGGACATGCTGGCCTTCGCCGAACAGGCGTTCCGCCGCGTGCTGGAGATCAACCCGAAGATGAGCAGCCTGCACGGCCTGGTGGTGCAGCTGGCACTGCGCCAGGGCAACGTCGAGGCCGCCCACCAGCAGCTGCAGCAGGCGCTGCAGGTGCCGGGCCTGGATACGCCGGCGCTGCAGCGGCTGGGTGCGGAGATCGCGCTGCAGGCCGACCAGCCGATGCAGGCGCTGGAACAGCTGCGGCCGATGCTGAAGGCCGCCCCGGAGGACCGTCGCGTGGTCGAGCTGCTGCTGGCCTGCTGGCAGCGCCTGGGCCGCGAGGAAGAAGCACGTACCGAACTGGATGCCGTCCTGGCCGAGCACCCGCAGCTGCCGCACCTGTGGCTGGCGCGGTTGGCGCCGGAGGGCTTCGGCAGTCCGGGCGCGATTGCGGTGGCCGAGCGCTGGATCGAAGCCATGCCCACGTTCGTGCCGGCGCTGGAAGCCCGCCTGCGCCTGCATGAAGCGGCCGGCGAAGCCGACGCCGTGGAGGCGATTGCACGTCGCATCATCGCACTGGAGCCGGGCCGCATCAGCGGCGAGACCCGCCTGGTCGGCGCGCTGCTGGCGCGTGATCCGGCGGCCGCCATCGCTCACGTGCAGGGCATGATCGACGCTGCGCCCGAAGAGCGCCGCCGCGAGCTGCGCACCTGGCTGGGCGAAGTACAGGACCAGGCCGGCCAGCCGCGCGAAGCGCTGCGTACCTGGCTGGATCTGCACGCCGACCAGAACGCACAGCGCGTGCCGCTGCCGCCGCAGGCCAAGGCACCGCCGAGCTGGCCCGACCTTGGTGAGGTCGATGCCGAGGCCGCCGCCGCCGCGCCGATCTTCCTGTGGGGTGCGCCGGGTTCGGGCGTCGAGCGCGTGGCGGTCACCCTCACCGGGGCCAGCCCGGTGATGCGCAGCGATCGTTTCGCACAGACCCCGCCGGATGACGCCTTCCAGAACTACTTCACCCTGCAGAAGCTGGCCTCGGGCGACCTCAGCCCCGAGGGCCTGGTGAGTGGCTGGCGTGACGCGCTGCGCAAGCGCGGCGTACAGAACGACACGGTGATCGACTGGCTGCTGTGGTGGGACAACGCCCTGCTGTGGTCGCTGCGCCCGCACCTGCCGCAGGGCCGCCTGCTGGTGGTGCTGCGCGACCCGCGCGACATGCTGCTGGACTGGATCGCCTACGGTGCGCCGGCCCCGTTCGTGGTGAACAACGTGGCCGAAGTGGCCGAGTGGCTGGCGCGCTCGATGGCCCAGGTGGCCACCCTGCACGAGCAGGATCTGTACCCGCACATCCTGATGCGCATCGACGAGGTACGCGATGATCCGCGCGTGGTCGCCGGCATGCTGCAGGAGCTGTTCAATACCCCGATCCCACCGGCCCAGCGCATCGGCCCGCCGCGTTTCCCGGCCGGCCACTGGCGCCAGTATGCGGACGTGATGGGTGCAGCGTTTGAACTGTTGACCCCGGTCGCGGTGCGGCTGGGCTATCCCGAAGCGTAAGGAGTCCCCGCATGCAGTTGAGCAGCAACAGCCTCACCCCCGCAGCACCCATCGACCGCGAATTCGCTGCCGGTGATGCCGACGGCTTCGCCCCCGACCGCAACCCGCACCTGGCGTGGAGCGGCGTGCCCGACGGCACCCGCTCGTTCCTGCTGGTGTGCGTGGACCCGGACGTGCCGACCGTGCCTGAGACGGTTGGGCGCAGCGACGTGACCGTGCCGCGCGACCAGCCGCGCTGCGATTTCGTGCACTGGGTGATGGCCGATATTCCGGCGGAGGTGCGGGAAATCGCTGCCGGCAGCTGCAGCGATGGCTTCGTGGTCAAGGGCAAGCCGGCGCCGGCCGGCCCGGCGGGCAGCCGCCAGGGCGTGAACGACTTTACCGGCTGGTTTGCCGGCAACCCGGACATGGCCGGCGATTACCTGGGCTATGACGGCCCGTACCCGCCGTTCAACGACGAGCGCGTGCACCGTTATTTCTTCCGCGTGTTTGCGCTGGACGTGGCGACGCTGGACCTGCCGCCACGTTTCACCGCCGCCGATGCCTACCGCGCCATGCACGGCCACGTGCTGGCCGAAGCGGCGCTGCACGGCACCTACACGCTGAACCCCGCGCTGTAACCCTGGTAGAGCCGGCCGCTGGCCGGCTTCGCTTCCGGTAGAGCCGGCCGTTGGCCGGCTTCGCTTCTGGTAGAGCCGGCCGCTGGCCGGCTTCGCTTCTGGTAGAGCCGGCCGTTGGCCGGCTTCGCTCTTTGTAGAGCCGAGCCATGCTCGGCTGCTTTCCAGACAGTCGAGCAAGCTCGACGCCACAAAACCCCGTCGAGCAAGCCGACTGACAGTCGGCTCTACCGCGCGTTGGCCGGCGTTACTTCTCGGTGGCCGACTCGACCACCATGTCCAGCACGTACGCCTGCGAGGGCGCGTCGGCCGGCGGGTTCTTCACTGCGAAGCGCTTCACGCGCACCACATTGCGCACGCCGTCTTCGTGGGTGTAACCCTCGATGTTGCCGTAGAAGTTCTCGAACGCGCCCGGCTCACCCTGCTTCAGGCCCTTGTCGTCGAACTTCACTTCACGCACCTGCAGGCACTGGTAATCCGGAATCAGCGGGTGCGAGCACTTCGCGGTCTTCGCGGCCACTTCCAGGAACACGGTTTCGCCCGGTCCACCGTAACGGGTTTCAGCCGTCGGCTCCGCCGCAAACACCAGCACGTCGCCCTGGGCGGTGGTCAGGGTCAGTGCGCCATCGGCACCCTGCGCGGCCTTCAGCTCGCCCTGCAGGCGGCTGGATACCGCTTCGTCCAGCGCCATCAGCGCCTTGTCGGTGCAGGCCATCAGGGTCGATGCCAGCGCGCTTACCTTCAACGTGCCGCCGTCCAGCGTGTAACCGCCGCCCAAGCGGTTGCAGGTATTGCTCACCGACAGGCGGCCATCGGCGAAGTCCAGCGTGACCGGCTTGTCAGCGCGGGCGAACAGCGCATCGATGCGCGTGCCGTCGGCCGCGGTGGCCTGCTTCAGCAACCAGTGCTGGCTCTGCAGGCGCTGCACATCCAGGTGCGCCATCGTCTGCTGGTCCGCGGCCTTGGTCGCGGCCGGGGCCACATCGTCGCCGCCGGTGCCGGCGGGTGCCGGGGTCTGGCTGCAGGCGGCCAGCAGGGCCAGCGGGAGGAGCAGGGTGAGCGTGCGGTTCATGGTGGTGAGTCTCCTTGAGGAACCTGGAAAAACGGGTCGGGACCGGGAATGGGGTTGCCCGGTCCCGGCGTTGTTCAGCTGCCGGCGGGCAACCACAGCAGCAGCGCCGCGCCGAGGGCGATGCGGTAGACCGCAAAGGCAGTGAACCGGTGCGACTTGATGTAACCCATCAGCCACTTCACTACGACGAAGCCGGTGATGGCGGCGGCAACGAAGGCCACGCCCACGTCGGCCCAGTTCTCGCTGGCCAGGTTTCCGTCCTTGGCCAGTTCCAGGAAGGTGTAGGCGCTGGCGGCGAACATGGTGGGGATGCCCAGCAGGAACACGAACTCGGCGGCGGCCGCGCGGCGGCTCAGGCCCAGCAGCATGGCCAGGAAGATCGCTGAGGCCGAGCGCGAGGTGCCGGGGAACACGCCGGCCACCACCTGCGCCAGGCCGACGCCGATGGCTACCGTCCAGGTCACCTGGTCACGGTCGGGCAGGCGTGCGGTATAGGCCTCCACCAGCAGCATCCAGACGCCACCGATGATCAGCGCCCAGGCCACCGGGCCCACGGTTTCCGGCAGCGACCAGCCGGCCTTGCGCACCACCAGGCCGACCACCGCGGTCACCAGGAAGGCGGCGCCCAGCTTGAACACGTACTCGCGGTTCTCGCGCTGGCCAAAGCCGGTGGCCAGCTGCAGCAGGCGCTGGCGGAACACCAGCACCACGGCCAGGATCGCGCCGGCCTGGATGATGATGTTGAAGAAGTCCGAACGCGCGCCCAGCCAATGCTGGGCGATCAGCAGATGGCCGGTGCTGGAGATCGGCAGGAATTCGGTGAGGCCTTCAAGGATGCCCAGCAACAGGGCGGAGAGCAGATCGGACATGGAGGAAATGGGCGCCGGCAGCGGAAGGAAGAAGGTCGAGAGGATAGACGATCCCTGCCGCACCAATCGGGTGCGCGATGCCACCCATGCACCCCTTTGGTGCGCACCGCCGTGCACCGTGACGGAGCGCGCTGTTTCAAATCAACAACTTGCGTATCCATAAAAGTTGGCACGGTCATTGCTCTACCTCAGTAGGCATTCATCCCCATCCGAGGTCGTACCGATGTCCGTGGAAACCGTTGAGAAGCTGATCAAGGACAACCAGATCGAGTTCGTCGATCTGCGTTTCGTGGATATGCGTGGCGTCGAACAGCACGTCACCTTCCCGGTCAGCATCATCGAACCGTCGCTGTTTGAAGAAGGCAAGATGTTCGACGGCAGCTCGATCGCCGGCTGGAAGGGCATCAATGAATCGGACATGGTCCTGCTGCCCGACACCACCAGCGCCTACGTCGATCCGTTCTATGCCGATCCGACCATCGTGATCAGCTGCGACATCCTCGACCCGGCCACCATGCAGCCGTACGGCCGCTGCCCGCGCGGCATCGCCAAGCGCGCCGAGGCCTACCTGAAGTCCTCCGGCATCGCCGAAGCCGCGTTCTTCGGCCCGGAGCCGGAATTCTTCATCTTCGATTCGGTCCGTTTCGCCAACGAAATGGGCAACACCTTCTTCAAGGTCGATTCGGAAGAAGCGGCCTGGAACACCGGCGCCAAGTATGACGGCGCCAACAGCGGCTACCGTCCGGCGGTGAAGGGCGGCTACTTCCCGGTTCCGCCGACCGACACCCTGCATGACCTGCGCGCTGAAATGTGCAAGACCCTGGAACAGGTCGGCATTGAAGTTGAAGTGCAGCACCACGAAGTGGCCACCGCCGGCCAGTGCGAGATCGGCACCAAGTTCAGCACCCTGGTGCAGAAGGCCGACGAACTGCTGCGCATGAAGTACGTCATCAAGAACGTGGCGCACCGCAACGGCAAGACCGTCACCTTCATGCCCAAGCCGATCGTCGGCGACAACGGCAGCGGCATGCACGTGCACCAGTCGCTGTCCAAGGGCGGCACCAACCTGTTCTCCGGTGATGGCTACGGCGGCCTGAGCCAGCTGGCGCTGTGGTACATCGGCGGCATCTTCAAGCACGCCAAGGCCATCAACGCCTTCGCCAACTCGGGCACCAACAGCTACAAGCGCCTGGTGCCGGGCTTTGAAGCCCCGGTCATGCTGGCCTACTCGGCCCGTAACCGTTCGGCCTCCTGCCGCATTCCGTGGGTGTCCAACCCGAAGGCGCGCCGCATCGAAATGCGCTTCCCCGATCCGATCCAGTCGGGCTACCTGACCTTCACCGCGCTGATGATGGCCGGCCTGGACGGCATCAAGAACCAGATCGACCCGGGCGCACCGAGCGACAAGGATCTGTACGACCTGCCGCCGGAAGAAGAGAAGCTGATCCCGCAGGTCTGCTCCTCGCTGGACCAGGCCCTGGAAGCACTGGACAAGGACCGCGAGTTCCTCAAGGCCGGTGGCGTGATGAGCGATGACTTCATCGACGGCTACATCGCACTGAAGATGCAGGAAGTGACCAAGTTCCGCGCGGCGACCCACCCGCTGGAATACCAGTTGTACTACGCAAGCTGATCGGACGGTGATGGCGGTGGGTACCCCTCCCACCCGCCGCCATCACCTCCTTTCTCTGCGGCTGGGGAGCCGCATGGCGGGCCTGTGCCCGCCTTGGTAGAGCGGACCGTTGGTCCGCTGCATTGGGAACGCGGGCCATTGGTCCGTTTTGGCAGAGCGGACGGTTGGTCCGCTTTGGTAGAGCGGACTGTCAGTCCGCTGATCCAGGGGCAAGAGAGACCGGATACGCGACATGGGCCGCCCTCCCTCCCGCGTCGGCCGTGCAAGGAGAGAGGCACGGCTGTCCCGGCCCGGTTCGTGTCCGGTGCAACAGCCACGGCCATCATCACGATGGCCCGTGGTTGCCTGATGCCATCGCGCATTCGCGCGTTGGCCCCATCCACCATCGGGACATGCGCATGAAACTGATCTCCGCAATCATCCGACCGTTCAAGCTCGACGAGGTCCGCGAGGCCCTTTCCGACGCTGGCGTGTCGGGCATCACCGTGACCGAAGTGAAAGGTTTCGGTCGCCAGAAGGGCCACACCGAGCTGTATCGCGGCGCCGAGTACGTCGTCGATTTCCTGCCCAAGATCAAGATCGAAACCGTGGTCACCGACGAGCGTGCCGACGCGGTGATCGAAGCGATCCAGTCGTCTGCAGGCACCGGCAAGATCGGCGACGGCAAGATCTTCGTCACTGCCGTCGAGCAGGTCATCCGTATCCGCACCGGCGAAATCGGTGCTGACGCGCTGTAACCCCTTCCGGAGACTCCCCCAAATGAAGATGCGCCTTTTCACCGGGTGGCAAGCCCGGTTCCATCTGGTGTGCCTGCTGATGCTGCTCAGTGCCCTGGCTGCAGGTGCCTGGCCGGGCACGGCCCACGCCCAGGCCCAGGTTTCGCCGCTGCCCACCGAACCGGTTGCGGTCGAGCCGCTGCAGGCCCCGGCAGCGGCGGCTCCCGCCGCAGCTGAAGCCGCGGCCCCGGCCTTCGACCACGGCGACGTGGCCTGGATGCTCACGTCCACCCTGCTGGTGCTGCTGATGGTGGTGCCGGGCCTGGCCCTGTTCTATGGCGGTCTGGTGCGCTCGAAGAATGTACTGTCGGTGCTCAGCCAGATCCTGGTGGTGTTCTCGCTGGTGCTGCTGCTGTGGGTGTCCTACGGCTACAGCGCGGTGTTCAGCGCCGGCAATCCGTTCTTCGGTTCGTTCACCGAGTTCGCATTCCTCAAGGGCTTCACGCCTGATTCGGTCGGCAACACGCCCATCGCGGGCCTGCCGGATTACCTGTTCGTAGCCTTCCAGTCGACCTTTGCCGGCATCACCACCGCACTGATCGTCGGCGCCTTCGCCGAACGCATCAAGTTCCGCGCGGTGCTGCTGTTCTCGGCACTGTGGTTCACCTTCAGCTACATCCCGATGGCACACATCGTCTGGGGTGGTGGCTACCTGGGTGAAATGGGAGCCATCGACTTCGCCGGCGGCACCGTGGTGCACATCAACGCCGGTGTGGCCGGCCTGGTCGGCGCCTGGTTCCTGGGCAAGCGCCTGGGCTATGGCCAGACCGCGCTGAAGCCGCACAACGTACCGTTCACCTACATCGGCGCGATGCTGCTGTGGGTCGGCTGGTTCGGCTTCAACGCCGGCTCCGCCGCTGCCGCTGATACCGTCGCCTCGCTGGCCTTCCTCAACACCGTGCTGGCCACCGCTGCGGCGGTGCTGGGCTGGACCCTGGTGGAAGCCATCACCAAGGGCAAGCCGTCGGCGCTGGGTGCAGCGTCGGGTGCGGTGGCCGGTCTGGTCGGCATTACTCCGGCCTGCGGTACCGTCGGCCCGCTCGGTGCGATCGTCATTGGTTTCGTGGCCGGCGTGGTCTGCGTGTGGGGTGTGACCGGCCTGAAGCGCCTGCTGAAGGTGGATGACACCGCCGACGTGTTCGGTGTGCACGGCGTGGGCGGCATCGTCGGCGCCATCCTCACCGGTGTGTTCAGCGCGCAGTCGCTGGGCGGCACCAAGGCCGATCTGGATATCGGCCACCAGGTGTGGGTGCAGGTGGTCAGCGTCGGCCTCACCGTGGTGTGGTCGGCGGTGGTCACCGCGGCCATCCTGCTGCTGGTGAAGGTGGTGGTCGGCCTGCGCGTGACCGAAGAGGCCGAACGCACTGGCCTGGATGTCACCTCGCACGGCGAATCGGCCTACGAGGCCTGATTCAACGGCGGGCGGCCTGCGAAGGTCGCCCGCCATCCACGCATGGCGTGGATCTGCTCCATGGGCATGCATCATCGCGCGTGATCGCGCACAATCGGGCACATGCACCCGATCCGCACCTCCCTGATGCTCTCGGCCTGCCTGCTGCTGGCCGCCTGCGCTTCTGCGCCGCAGCCAAGCCGCAACCCTCTGGCCACCTGGGTGCCATCGCCGAACCAGAACGCGCGCGGGCCGGTCATCATCGTCATCCACCACACCGAACAGGATTCGGTGCAGCAGAGCCTGCATACCCTGCGGACCGCCAACAGCGGTGGCCGGGTCAGCGCGCATTACCTCATCGGTGCCGATGGCCATCGCTACCAGCTGGTCAGCGACGAGCGCCGCGCCTGGCATGCCGGCTCCGGCCGCTGGGGTACGCTCACCGATCTCAACTCAGCCTCCATCGGCATCGAACTGGACAACAACGGCAGCACGCCGTTCGCGCCCGCGCAGATCGCTTCGCTGATCCTGCTGCTGCGTGACCTTACCGAGCGTCTGAACATCCCGCCACGGCAGGTGATCGGCCATGCCGATCTCGCGCCGACGCGCAAGGCCGACCCCAGCCGTTTCTTCCCGTGGCAGCAGCTGGCCGAAGCAGGTTTCGGCGTGTGGCCGCGTGCCAGCGATGGTCCCGCGCCGGAAGGCTTCGACGCCTGGAATGCGATGGCGCGTTTCGGTTATCCGCTGGAAGATCGCGACGCGGCCGTCGCCGCGTTCCATCGCCGCTTCCGGGGCAGCGACGATCTGCCAAAGACACTGGACGCTGAAGACGCCCGCATCCTGCATTCGCTGCTGCTGCAGACGCCGTAGCCTGAACACCCGTCGCGCAACCCTCGGCGCGACCCACGCGCACGGTTGCCCCGCCACCATCGGCCCCACTACATTGCGACGATGATCACTTTTCCGTCGTCGCCGCGCGCGCTCCTCACCCTCCTGGCCGTCGCCGCGCTCGCGGGCTGCGCCACCACGGGCACCCGTCCTGGATCACCCGCCCAGTCCAAGCCCGCTGCCGCCACCTACGCCAGGGTGGACTGGAAGGCGCTGCCGGCCGTCGCCGATGTCGACCTGCTGGCCGGCTTCAGCGCCTGGCGCAGCAGCTGCACCCGCCTGAAGAGCGATGCGGTCTGGGCCCAGCCCTGCGCGACTGCAGCCACGGTGTCCGACAAGGATTCGGCGGCGATCCGCCAGTTCCTGCAGCGCGACCTCGACGTGTACGCATTGCGCGCCGGGGGCCACCAGGCCGATGGCCTGATCACCGGCTACTACGAACCCATCTACTCCGGCAGCCTCACCCGCACCGCGACCGCCACCGTGCCGGTGTATGGCACGCCCGACGATCTGATCGTGGTGCAGCTGGACAGTCTCTACCCGGAACTGAAGGGCAAGCGCCTGCGCGGCCGCCTCGATGGCAAGGTCCTCAAGCCCTATGACGATGCAGGCACCATTGCCGGCAAGGGTGCCAAGGCGCCCGTGCTGGCCTGGCTGACCGACCCGATGGACCTGCAGCTGCTGCAGATCCAGGGTTCGGGCCGGGTGCGCCTGGCCGACGGCACGCAGGTGCGGCTGGCCTATGCCGAACAGAACGGCCACCCCTACCGCGCCATCGGCCGCTGGCTGGTGGACCAGGGCGAGCTGAAGAAGGAAGACGTCACCATGGATGCGATCCGCGCCTGGGCGAAGGCGCACCCCGCGCGCGTGCCGGAGCTGCTGCGCAGCAACCCCAGCTACGTGTTCTTCGTGCGCAGCGCCGACAGCCCGGAAGGCCCGCGCGGTTCCCTGAATGTGCCGCTCACCGCCGGCTACAGCGTCGCGGTGGACCGCAGCGTGGTGCCGCTGGGCAGCCTGCTGTGGCTGTCCACCACGCGCCCGGATGGCAGCCCGGTGGTGCGCCCGGTGGCCGCACAGGACACCGGTGGTGCCATTGCCGGCGAAGTGCGCGCCGATCTGTACTGGGGCAGTGGCGATGCCGCCGGCAAGCTGGCCGGCGACATGAAGCAGAAGGGCAATATCTGGATGCTGTGGCCGAAGGGCGCCCCCCTGCCGAACTGAACCGGCAGGGGTCGGATCCCTTTCCGCAGGAAAGGGCTCTGACCCCATATGCCCCGCAGGAAAGGGCTCTGACCCCAAATGCCTGATAATGGCGCCATTCCGAACCTTCCGGCCGCAGTAATGAAGAACATCAAGAACAACACCGCCAAGAAGTACTACAAGCACTGGGCCGAATCGGGCCTGGGCAAGGGCAACGTGCTGATGGAAGCCCGCGGCGAGAAGATCGTGCGGCAGGTTGAAATCTACGGCACCAAGCTGGTCTGGGCCGATGAGCACGGCCAGAGCGATGACCGCTTCCTGCTGGCCGACCAGCCGGTCTCGTTCCTGGATTTCGACGAGGACGACGAAATCTCCGCCCGCGAATTTGAAAGCGCCTGGAAGAAGGCCAGGGAAGCCACCGGCTACCCGGTGTAAGCCCCCGCGCAACACCTGCCTTTGTAGAGTCGAGCCCTGCTCGACTGCTTCACCGCTCTCGTAGAGTCGAGCTTGCTCGACTGCTTCACCGCTCTCGTAGAGTCGAGCTTGCTCGACTGCTTCACCGCTCTCGTAGAGTCGAGCTTGCTCGACTGCTCTTGGCAACAGCAGTCGAGCAAGCTTGTATGTTCCCGCCGGCTCCTACGAGGTATGTAGGAGCCAGGGTGGAGGGACCGTCAAGCAAGCATCTGCGGAATCGAGCCGACAGACGAGTCGAGCGATCCCCATCCCGCACACGAACGTCGATAAAGGATCGTACGGCCCCCAAAAGGGGATCGTCGATGTAGGCAAGCTAACGTCGGTGCGGTACCACCCCAGCCCCTTAAGGATAGCTGGGAGCAGTGCAAATGTCCGATTCTCTTGATATTGGCCTGGACGTTGACTCCAAGGAGCTCGTGCCAGCGGTGGCCGACTGCAAGGCGGGTGACAGAATCCCGAACACCAAGGCTGGCATCGCCAGATGGCTC
>NZ_CP026004.1:172316-389816 GCF_003086895.1 Stenotrophomonas sp. ESTM1D_MKCIP4_1
AGTGCAAATGTCCGATTCTCTTGTGATTGGTCTGGATGTGGACTCCAAGGAGCTCGTGCCAGCGGTGGCCGACTGCAAGGCGGGTGACAGAATCCCGAACACCAAGGCTGGCATCGCCAGATGGCTCAAGACGCTCCCGCCGCGATGCCGGATTGGCATGGAAGCGACCGGCAAGCACTATGAGTTGGTGGCGCGTATGGCTATTCAAGCCGGTCACGTGGTCTACGTGATCAATCCTCGCTGGATCAAGAACTACGGCAAGGCGACCGGCGCGCGCGGCAAGACCGATGCGATGGATGCCCAGGTGATCGCCCGGTACGTGAAGAAAGAAAGCGACCGCTTGCGTGAATACGTGCCACGCAGCGACGAGCAGCAGCAGATGCACGACCTGCTGCGCAAGCGACAGACGCTGGTGGAGACCCGGGCGCGTTTGGAACAGTCCTTCGAGGTCACCAAGAGCGCCCCAGGCGAACTGGCAGATATCCTTCAGGCAATGGCCAGCACGCTGTCGGAACTGGAAAGCCAACTGCAGCAGTTGTGCCGAGATGGAGAGCACGAAGCGCTCTACAAGCGTCTGCTGACCATTCCGGGGATCGGTCCGGCCGTGGCGGCGCATCTGGTCTACTACATGACGCGCTGGCCGCTGGCCAACGCCAACGCATGGATCGCCTGCACCGGCCTGGACCCTCGGCCCAACGAATCCGGCGGCAGAACGGGGCGGCGTCGACTGTCCAAACAAGGCGCGCCCGTACTGCGCCAGATGCTGTACATGGCGGCTATGGGTCTCAAGCGTTGCCGCGGCGGGCAGCCGCTTTACGACGATCTATCAGGGCGCGGACACCCAAGCACAGCCGTATTCAACATTCTGGCCAGAAAGCTGGCCAGGATTGCGTGGGGTGTATTCAAGAGCGGCAAGGATTTCGATCCAGCCCTGTTGAAGGTGGGCCAAGCCCGCTTCCAGCAGGCTTGACTGCGAACATAGGATCTCGACTCTACAGAAGCGGCGGTCGAGCAAGCCCGACTCCACAAAGCTGGCGCGCGAAATGTTATATGATTACAATTCATCCGCGCCCTTCCACCCCCATGAAAACCCCCACGCTGGTGGCCGCCCTCGCGGCTGCCCCGTTCGCCCCTGAAGCGTTCGCACAATCGGCCGACGCCGCTCTCACCCTCGGCAAGGTTCAGGTGCACCAGCACGGCGAAGGCCAGTTGAGCGCGCACCAGGTGCTCACCTCCGTGGACGTACTGGGCGCGGACCAGATCGAAGACCGCAACGTCTCACACAGCTGGGAACTGCTCGGCCAGATGCCCGGCATTCAGCTCACTGAAACCCGGCAGGGCGCCGAATCGGGCAAGGTCAGCTTCCGCGCGTTCAACGGCGAGGGCTACCTCAACGCCATCAAGACGCTCATCGACGGCATTCCCAGCAACGTCAACAGCGGCAACCAGCGCTTCATCGACATGCTGTTCCCGCTGGAAATCAGCTACATCGAAGTCGTGCGCGGCACCAACGACCCGCGCTACGGCCTGCACAACATCGGTGGCAACGTGAACTTCGGTACCCGCCAGGGTGGCAACTACACCGATGCGCGGCTGGCCTATGGCAGCTACAACACCCGCGATGCGCAGCTGGCGGTCGGCCGCGAAGCCAACGGCCTGGCCCAGAACTACTTCGTGGGCACCCAGGCCAGCGATGGCTACCGCGACCATGACACCTCCAGGAAGTATTCGCTGGGCGGCAAATGGTTCTATGGCTCGCTGGACGACGGCCTGCGCGTGGGCCTGACCGCGCGCGCCTACCACCACGAGGCCGACGAGCCCGGCTTCATGACGGCCGAAGAACTGCGCGCCCATCGTCGTGGCAGCGACCTGCGCAACGGCAATGATGGCGATGACCGCGACATGCGGCAGATCGCCGTGCATCTGGATCTGGCGCTGTCCGATGCACTGACCTTCGGCACGCGGCTGTACGACAACCGCTATGAAGACGATCGCCGGGTGACCTTCAGCGACCTGCCCACCGGCAACCTGCCGCGCCAGCGCCGCGTGTGGGATGAACGCCAGACCGGCCTGCTCAGCACGCTTACCTGGCAGGCCAGCCCCGCGCTCACCCTGGAAGGCGGCCTGAACTACGAGCGCCAGGACAACGGCTACCTCCGCGAGCGTTACGCCTACGCCGAACCCACCGACTTCAGCCAGGCGCCGGCACGCGTGCAGAACGACGACCGCCACAGCTTCGACAACTGGGGTGCCTACGTGCAGGCCATCTACCAGCCCGCCGAGGCATGGAAGATCGTGCCGGCCTACCGTGTGGACCGCTTCAGTGGCCGCACCCATCTGATGAACGGTGTCAGCGGCCGCCTGCAGGACTACGGCAGCATCGGCCAGCCCAAGCTGAGCGTCATCCACAGCCTGGGCCAGACCACCCACGTCTACGCCAACTGGGGCCGCACCTTCCAGGTGCTCACCGGCTCCACCGCGCCGGCCTACCTCACCCCGGGGCAGGCACCGATGCAGCCGTCCACCAACACCGGCATGGAGCTGGGTCTGAAATTCCAGCCGTTTGCGGGCAGCCAGGCGCGCCTGGCGGTGTGGCAGCAGGATGCGGAAAACGAGGTGTCCAACATGCCGGCCACCGGTACCACGGTCACCCTGGGCAAGACCCGCCGCCGTGGCGTGGATGCGCAGCTGAGCCTGCAGCTGGGCGACGACTGGACGGTGTGGGCCTCGCATGCCTACCAGGAAGCGAAGATCACCCGCGACGACCGCGATGCCAGCGTTTCGCTGCAGGGCAGGGAAGTTGCTGCCACCCCGCGCCACATCAGCAACCTGGGCGTGGACTACCGCGCCAGCGACGCACTGCGGCTGGGCCTGCAGGCACGCGCACAGGGCGACTACTACCTGGAAGAACGCAATGTGGCCGGCAAATTCGGTGGCTTTGCCGTGCTCGACCTCAGTGCCGCGTACCAGATCACCCCGCGCTGGAGCGTGGACCTGCAGCTGAAGAACGTCACCGGCCGCGAGTACGCCTACGCCTGGTATGACAGCTTCTTCTGGGACAGCGCTCGCCCGATGTTCTCGCCCGCCCCGGGCCGCAGCGTGTTCGTCGGCTTCAACATGAAGCTGTAGCCGGCATGGGGTCAGAGCCCTTTCCTGCGGAAAGGGATCCGACCCCGGACCCCGCCCTGCAAGGGGTCAGATCCCTTTCCGCAGGAAAGGGCTCTGACCCCGGATGAACCTCACACCGCCGCGCTGTAAGGCTCGATCCGCGCCAGCACGTCGGCCAGTTTCTCCTTGGTCATCGCCGCATCGAAGTCGGCCTGCAGACCAATCCAGAACTTGTCTGACAGCCCGAAGTAGCGGGAAAGGCGCAGGCCGGTATCTGCCGTCACCGCGCGCTGACCGGTAACAATCTCGCCGATCCGACGCTGCGACACGCCGATCGCCTTCGCCAGGCGGTACTGGGTGATGCCAAGAGGTTCCAGGAACTCGTGCAGCAGGATCTCGCCGGGAGCGGGGTAGGGGACGGTTCGCATGAGCGCGACTCCTTAGTGGTAATCGACAATTTCAACTTCCGCAGGGCCTTCTCGGGTCCAGACGAAGCACAGCCGGAACTGATCATTGACGCGGATGCTGTACTGGCCGCAGCGGACTCCGCGCAATGGCTCCAAGCGATTGGCCGGCGGTATGCGCAGATCCCGCAGATCAGCCGCAACATTGAGCATCGCCAACTTGCGGAGTGCAGTGCCTTCGATGTGGCGCCATCTCGGCACGCGCTGGCCATCAAACAGCGCCTGCGTGCGTTTGCAGGCAAATGATTGGATCGGCATGGTAGTAACGATCAGCGATAGTATCGTAAGGCGTTAGTATTCTCCGTACAAGGGCGGCAGGTAATTCCCAGGTACGACGATCAACGACGCATTCCGCTCGAAGGGTCAGAGCCCTTTCCTGCGGAAAGGGATCCGACCCCGGACCCCGCCCTGCAAGGGGTCAGATCCCTTTCCGCAGGAAAGGGCTCTGACCCCATGCCGCCGCTTTTGCACTACATTGGTGCAATGTCCGACCCCGCACCCCCGCCTTCCCTCGATGCCCTCGGCACGCCGCTGGCCTGGGCCGGGGCCGATGGCCGCATCAGCGGCTGCAACCCCGCCTTCGCCCGCTGGCTGGGTGTCAGCGGCCGCCGCCTCATCGGCCAGCCGCTGGCCGCGCTGGAAGTGCAGGGCGAGGCGTTGG
This sequence comes from Stenotrophomonas sp. ESTM1D_MKCIP4_1, assembly GCF_003086895.1. Lineage (NCBI taxonomy): Bacteria > Pseudomonadati > Pseudomonadota > Gammaproteobacteria > Lysobacterales > Lysobacteraceae > Stenotrophomonas > Stenotrophomonas sp. ESTM1D_MKCIP4_1. The sequence goes on from NZ_CP026004.1 coordinate 176,550, forward strand.
CCCATTTCCTCGCCCGTGACGAGCGCGACGCCCTGCGGCTCAACCGTCTGGCGCTGGCCCTGCCGGGCGAGGCGGCGCGCTTCGCCGAGGGCTGGATGAGCCGCCGCGATGATGGCGGCTGGCTGCTGGAAGCCCACCCGGTCGACGAATTCCCCGGCCTGGACCCGACCCAGGCTTTGCCCAGCGCGCTCAGTGCCGCGCTCAAGGGCTTGGCCCACGAGCTGCGCAACCCGCTGGCTGGGCTGAAGGGCGCCGCCCAGCTGCTGGCCCGCCGCGCGGCACAGCGTGACGCCAGCGAGCGCGAACTGATCGAACTCATTGGTTCGGAGATCGAGCGCCTCAACGGCCTGCTCGACCAGCTGCTGTCGCCCGCCCCGGCCGCGCCGCATGCACCGCTGAACATCCACGCCGCGTTGGAACGGGTGCTGCGCCTGGCCGAAAGTGAAGCCGGGTGGGCGGTGCGCCTGCAGCGCGATTACGACCCCAGCATTCCCGAGTTCGATGGCGATGCCGACCGCCTTACCCAGGCGGTGTGGAACCTGGTGCGCAATGCCATCCAGGCCGGCGCCGGGGTCATCACCCTGCGCACCCGCGTCGAGCATGGCGCGCGCATCGCCGAGCAGCTGCACACGCTGGCCCTGCGCCTGGAAATTGCCGATGACGGCCGTGGCGTGCCCGAGGAGCTGGCCGAGCACCTGTTCCTGCCGCTGGTCAGCGGCCGCGCCGAAGGTACCGGGCTGGGGCTCGCCTTGGCCCAGCAGGTGGCGCGCGAACACCGCGGCACGCTCACCTACCGTTCGCGCCCGGGCCATACCGTGTTCACTCTGCTGCTGCCGATCGGCAACGGCGCCGCCCTGGCCGAGGAGGCCCCGCGCGATGTCTGATTCCCCTCCCTCCGCGCAGCGCATCTGGGTGGTCGACGATGACCGCGCCGTGCGCTTCGTGCTGAGCACTGCGCTGCGCGAGGCCGGTTACCAGGTCGTCGATTTCGACAGCGCCGCGCCCGCCCTTGCGGCCTTGAACGAAGGCCCGGCACCCGCGCTGCTGTTCACCGATGTGCGCATGCCCGGCGATGATGGCCTGGTGCTGCTGGACAAGCTGAAAGCCGCCCTGCCGCAGCTGCCGGTGGTGGTGATGTCGGCCTACACCGATGTGGCCAGCACGGCCGGCGCGTTCCGCGGTGGCGCGCATGAATTCCTGTCCAAGCCCTTCGACCTGGACGATGCCGTGGCCCTGGCCCAGCGTGTGCTGCCTGCCGTGGCTCCCGCGCTGGCTGCGCCCACGGTAGTGGCCGAGGCACCCAGCGACCAGCCGCCCCAGCTGGTGGGCGATACGCCGCCGATGCGCGCGCTGTTCCGGGCCATCGGCCGCTTGGCGCAGGCACCGCTGGCGGTGCTCATCACCGGCGAAACCGGCACCGGCAAGGAACTGGTGGCCAATGCCCTGCACCGCGAATCGCCGCGCGCGCAGGCGCCGTTCGTCGCGCTCAACACCGCCGCCATTCCCGCCGAACTGCTGGAAAGCGAGTTGTTCGGCCACGAGGCCGGCGCCTTCACCGGCGCACAGCGCCGTCATATCGGCCGCTTCGAGCAGGCCAACGGCGGCACCCTGTTCCTCGATGAAATCGGCGACATGCCGCTGCCCTTGCAGACCCGTCTGCTGCGAGTGCTGGCCCAGGGTGAATTCTTCCGCGTGGGTGGTCGCGAACTGATCCACGTGGACGTGCGCGTGGTGGCCGCCACCCACCAGGATCTGGAAGGGCTGGTGGCACAGGGCCGGTTCCGCGCCGATCTGCTGCACCGCCTGGATGTGGTGCGCCTGCAGCTGCCGCCACTGCGTGATCGCCGCGAGGACATCGCACAGCTGGCCACCACCTTCCTGGCGGCCGCCGCGCGCAAGCTGGACACGCCGCCGAAGCGCCTGACCGCGGCCGCCCTGCAGGCGCTGCGCGACCACGACTGGCCCGGCAACGTCCGCGAACTGGAAAACGTCTGCTGGCGCATGGCGGCCCTCGCCGCCGCCGACACCATCGGCGTAGCCGATGTCGATACCGCGTTGAACCGCACCCGCAGCCGCCGCAGCAGCCCCACAGGTGCCGATCCGGGCCAGTGGGAAACCCTGCTGTCCGAATGGGCGCGGCGGCAGCTGGCCGAGGGCACCGAAGGCCTGCACGCGCAGGTGCGTGAACGGGTCGACCATGCCCTGCTGGAAGCGGCGCTGCAGATCACCCACGGCCGCCGTGCCGAGGCCGCCGCGCGGCTTGGCCTGGGCCGCAACACGCTCACCCGCAAGCTGGGTGCCGGCCGCCGCCGTGGGGGGCATTGAACGGCCTCTGCACGCCGTCCTCGCGCCCGCTTGCTGAACTGTTGATCCGCCATGGACGATGCCGTCCGTAGTGTTCCCTGCAAGGAGTTCCCGATGCGTCTGTCATTCGCCATCCTGCCGCTGTCCGCCGCCGTGCTGCTGTCTGCCTGTGGCAGCGCGCCGCAGAAGCCGCAGCCCACGCCGCCGCCGGCCGTCACCAGGCCGCTGGTCCCGCTGGCCGAAGCCAATCTGGCGCCGGCCTCGGCCAGCATCGTCAGTGGTCGCCTGGTGCTGAAGACCGAAAGCGGCGGCGTGCACCTGACCGGTCTGGTGGGGGGGCTGCAACCGATGCAGCAGGCCGGTTTCCATATCCACGAACGTGGCGACTGCAGTGCGGTCGACGCCAGCAGTGCCGGCAACCACTTCAATCCCACGGCCAGCACGCATGGGCGCGCCGGCAATGGCAAGCACCATCTGGGCGACATCGACAACCTACAGGCCGATGCGCAGGGCAGGGCAAACGTTGATGTGCACCTCAAGGGCGTTACCCTTGGAGGAGGCGCCGCCACCGATATCGTCGGGCGTGCACTGGTCGTGCATGCCAACGCGGATGACTATCGCAGCCAGCCCGCCGGCAATGCCGGCGTCCGCATCGCCTGCGGTGTGATCAAGGTTTCCCGCTGATCGCCACGGGCATCATTCCAAGGAGAGTTCCATGCGTCTGATCCACACTTCGCTGTTCGCGGCCATCGCCGCCCTGGGCCTGGCGGCCTGCAACCAGCAGCCGGCAGCGGCCCCGGAAGCCCCGGCCACCACCCCGGCAGAGGGCTCGGCAGCACCGGCTGATCCGGCCGCTGCAGCGGCGACCGACGCCGCCCCGGCCACCGATGCCACGGCCACCGCCGAACTGGCACCGACCCAGGGCAACGAAACCAAGGGCAGCGTCACCTTCAAGGTTGTCGACGGCAAGGTGCATGTCACCGGCCAGATCACTGGCCTGAAGCCGGGCAGCGAGCACGGCTTCCACATCCACGAGAAGGGCGACTGCAGCGCGCCGGACGGCATGAGCGCTGGCGGCCACTTCAACCCGGGCAAGCAGGACCACGGCAACGTGTCGGCCGACCCGCACCACGGCGGCGACATGCCCAACATCAAGGCCGATGACAAGGGCGTGGCCACCATCGACGGCCCGGTCTCGAGCAACGTCAACATCGGCAAGGGTGATGATTTCGACATCATCGGCCGCGGCCTGATCGTCCACGCCGACGCGGACGATTACCACACCCAGCCGACCGGCAACGCCGGCGCACGCCTGGCCTGCGCGGTCATCCAGAAGGCCCCGTAAGCCAATGAAGAACGCCGGCGAAAGCCGGCGTTTTTCTTCAACGGTAGTGCCGGCCGCTGGCCGGCAATCACGGATCCGGGGGTGTGGATCAACGCGCCAGCAGCTCGCGCGCGTCCTGCCCGGCTTCGCAATGCACGAACAGCACCGGCACGCCGTGCGCTTCCAGCACCGCCGCCATCTGCCGCTGGCGCATCAGGAACTGCTCGTAGATGCCCTGCAGGCGGTCGCAGTCGTTCTTGCTGTGGCTGTAGTACGCACACCAGCCCGCCGGATCGAACAAGGCCATGCGTGCCTCGCCCTGCGTATAGCGCAGCAGCGGCTCGGGCGCGTTGTCCAGCCACTCATCCTCGCCCGGGGCCAGGATCGCGGTCTCGATCAGCGGCCACAGCGCGGCCAGGCCCTGGTTGTCGTACTGCATCGACATCATTGCGGCCAGATCATTCACGGTGAAGTATCGCGCATGTTCGATGCGCGCACCGAAGCTGTTCTGCGCCATCAGCGCCGTATCGGCATGGGCCATGCCGTTGGCCAGCAGCACTTCTTCCAGCGCATCGGCCACGGCGGCGGTGGTGGCCACGTCGCTGCCGGTCAACAGGAAGGGCACCACGCGCAGTCCACCACCGGCCAGCGTCGCATCGGCCTGGAACGGCAGCGGCACTTCGCCATCGGCACCGGCACCGAAGGCCAGCAGGCGCGCGCCCTGGTTGCGGCCGGGGGCACGCATCTGCAGTTCTTCCAGGCGGCGGTGGATCGGCCAGCCCGGGCGCAGGACTTCGGCCGGGTCGAAATGGGCGGCGGCGAACACCAGGTCCAGCTCGGCCACCTGCGGCACCAGTTTGGCCAGGTCACGGCCGATGCGTTCGGCCAGTTCGCCGGCCTGGTCGGCGCTGAGCACCGCCTGGCGGGGGATTTCACCGCCGGCCAGTTCCAGGGCCAGCACGCCAAGGGCATTCATCGCGGGGTCGGGTTTGCTCATGGTTCCACGGTTGGCCCATCACAGGGCGGCAGCTACACTTGGCCCCATTATGCCTGCTCTGCCGTGCAGGCCATGTTGCAGACACCCTCATCCATGCCAGGTATCTCCATGCCCAACGCTCGTCCCGTCGCCATCCTCGGTGGCGTCCGCATTCCGTTCTGCCGCCAGAACACCGCGTATTCGGATGTCGGCAATCTCGGCATGTCGGTACGCACGCTGGGTGCACTGGTCGAGCGCTTCGGCCTGCATGGCCAGCAGCTGGGTGAAGTAGCGATGGGCGCGGTCATCAAGCATTCCAGCGATTGGAACCTGGGCCGTGAAGCCACGCTGTCTTCCGGCCTGTCGCCTTTGACCCCGGGCATCACCCTGCAGCGTGCCTGCGGTACCTCGCTGGACAGCATCATCACTGTCGCCAACAAGATCGCCCTGGGCCAGATCGAATCGGGCATCGGCGGCGGTTCGGACACCACCTCCGACGTGCCGATCGTCTACGGCAAGAAGCTGCGCGCGCGCCTGCTGGCTGCCAACCGCGCCAAGAGCACCGGTGACAAGATCCGCGCGCTCACCTCCGGCTTCAAGCTTTCCGAACTCAAGCCCGAATTCCCCGGCGTGGCCGAGCCGCGCACCGGCAAGAGCATGGGCGACCACTGCGAGGACATGGCCAAGGAATGGAACATCTCGCGTGATTCGCAGGACGAATGGGCAGTGTCTTCGCACAAGAAGCTGGCCGCTGCCTACGAGCGCGGCTTCTTCAACGATCTGATCGCCCCGTTCCGTGGCGTCGAGCGTGACAACATCCTGCGCCCGGATACCTCGCTGGAAAAGCTGGCCACGCTGAAGCCGGCGTTCGACAAGGTGTCCGGCCGTGGCACGCTCACCGCCGCCAACTCCACCCCGCTCACCGACGGTGCCGCTGCGGTGCTGCTGGCCAGCGAGGAATGGGCACGCGCGCATGGCCACGAACCGCAGGCCTACCTGCGCGATGCGCACGTGTCGGCGGTCGATTTCGTGCATGGCGAAGGCCTGCTGATGGCGCCCACCGTGGCCGTGCCGGAAATGCTCAAGCGCAATGGCCTGACCCTGCAGGACTTCGACATCTACGAGATCCACGAAGCCTTCGCAGCGCAGGTGCTGTGCACCCTGCGTGCGTGGGAAAGCGAGGATTACTGCCGCAACCGCCTGGGCCTGGATGCGCCGATGGGCCGCATCGACCCGGACAAGATCAACCTGCTGGGTTCGTCGCTGGCCACCGGCCACCCGTTCGCCGCCACCGGCGCCCGCGTGATCGCGACCGCAGCCAAGCAGCTGGCCGAACGCGGCGGTGGCCGCGCGCTGGTGTCGATCTGCACCGCAGGCGGCATGGGCGTGGTGGCGATCCTCGAACGCTGATTGCAAAGGTAGTGCCGGCCGCTGGCCGGCAATCCCGAGCGCCAACCAAGGTTGGCGACTACCAGGCAAAAAAACGCCGCCCATTGGGCGGCGTTTTTTGTTGCTCCGGTGGGTGCCGACCGTTGGTCGGCACACTTCAGCGCTCTTTATCGGCGTCATACACCGGGGGCTGCGCGGCGGTGGGCAGGTCTTCCACCGTGCTGCGCGGCGGCGCATCGCCTGCATGCACCAGCGCCACGCTGTCCTCACCACGCTGCAGGCGCAGCGCATTGGCCAGGCACTGCGCGGCCAGCGCGTGTTCGCCGCGCTGTGCAAACGCTTCACCCAGCGCTTCCCAGGCCGGCGCACCGGCGCCGGCAGCAATGGCTTCGTGCAGGAACGCATCGGCGGCATCCCACTGCTGCTGGGCCAGGGCAATGCGGCCCTGCGCCAGGCGCAGCGCGGCCGAATCGTCGTGCACGTTGCGCCAGCGCGCCAGATTGGCCTGGCGCGTGGCCAGACGTTCGGCGGGCAAGCGGCCATACAGCGCCACCAGTTCGTCGTCCCAGCGATGGTCCAGGGCCTGTTCCAGCGCCAGCAGCGCCGGCTCGTCCCAATCGAGCGCCACCGCGCGGGTGGCATAGGCGGCCACCACGTCCGGGGTCGGCCGCAGCGCCTTCGGTGTGGCTTCCCACTGCGCGGCCAGCGCGTTCACGTCGCCCGCTTCCAGCAGGGCCTGCGCGGCCAGGCGGGCTTCCAGTTCGCTGCTGGCGTCGGTCGGCAGCACCTTGCTCTGGCGCAGTGCACCCAGCTGGCCGTAAGCCTCGTGCGCGCGTCCGGCCTGGGCCAGCGCTTCGGTACGCAGCCACAGCCCACGCGGCGGCAGCGGCTGGATCGCCGCCACGTCCAGCGTATTGATCGCATCGACGGGCAGATCGCGCGCCAGCAGCTGTTCGGCGCGCAGCAGCGCGTGCAGGGTGGCATCGCGCTCACCCAGACGCTGCAGCAGCGCCTCGCCGGCCGCGGCATCGGCACGCGACTGCGCGCTGCGCACCGCATTGGCCAAGGCCACCGCGCTGACCTCCGGGTCGGCGGCAGCCCCATCCAGCAGCTTCTCCGCGCGCTGCCACTGGCCGTGTTCGTAGGCCTGCAGGCCGTCGATCAGGCGCACGCGGCCCTGCTTGCGGCGGTAGCGGCCCCAGGCACGGAACGGGGCGGCCACCAGGCTCCACAGCAGCCACAGCACCAGCACGCCGATCACCGACAGCAGCGCCACCTTGGGCAGGTTGCTGTGGTAGTCGTAGCCGCCGTAGCGCAGGGTCACTTCGCCGTAGCGGTTCAGATCATCGGTGCCCAGCCATTGCGCGGCCACCACGCCGATGGCCACGGCCAGCAACAGCACGACCAGGGATTGCAGCGGTTTCATGGGGTATTACCTCCGGTCGGTCTGGGAGCATCGAGCTGGGAACGCAGGAGTTGCAGGGTGCTGCCAAGTACGCTGCTTTCGGCCTGCAGCGGAGCCTGGCGCAAGGCCTGAAGTTCAGCATGCTGCGCGCGCAGGCCCGGTGAATCCGGCCAGCGCCGCTGTGCCCAGTGGGCCACGCGGTTCAGCGCGGCATCACGGCCGCTACGGTCGCCGCGTTCGATGGCCGCACGGGCCAGGGTCAGTTCCAGCTGCAGCGCATCATCGGCGGCGGAGCGCTCGGCCTGGGTCAGCGGCCCGTTCAAGCGGCTGGGGGTGATATCCACGAAGGGCGCCAGCGCGGCCTGCCACCACGGCTTGGCGGCCGCCTCGGCCGGCGAGGGCGGTAGTTCGGAGGGCAACCCCTGCAGGGCCTGGGCCACCGCATCCAGCCGGTGCAGCGCCTGTACCCGCGGGCCACGGCCCAGTGCATCCAGCGCATCGCGCTCCTGCACCAGGGCCTGGCGCAGGTTCAGCCCTTCGTTGTCGGGCACATCGGCCAGTGCGGTGGCAGCCTGCGCATACAGGCGGCGCGCACCATCCACATCATCGGCAAAAGCCAGCCGCTGCGCGGCCTGGGTCAACAGCAGCTCGGCCTCATCGCGCTGCACGGCCTGGCGGCCCTGGTTGGCGCTTTCGGTCAGCCGGGTCAGGTTCTCTTCCAGCAGGGCGCTGCGCTGGGACAGGCCCAGCATTTCATCGCGCAGCACGCGGTTGGTAGCGGCCGCATCCTGCAGGCGCTGGCTGGTGGCGCGCTGGTCGCGGCGCAGCGCTTCCACGGTCGCTTCCAGGCCCTGCAACTGCACGGCCGTGGTCTGCGCCTCGGCCAGATGGGCGCGCTGCTGTTGCTGCCAGTAGTGCCAGCCGGCGTAGCCACCGGCGCCCACGACCAGTACCACCGCGAGCGGCAGCAGCCAGCGCACGGGGCGGCGGGGGGGCGAAGGTGGAGTGTCGTTCATCGGGCTTCCTTGTCGGCGGCGTCGCCGGCGGAGAACCGGCAGGCAGCGTTGTGCACAGCATCACCGCTGGCGATGACCCCGGCAAGCGTGCGCCGGACGCCTGTTCAGGTCGCTGCCGGGGCAGTGAGGGCGCCGTGTGCGGCCGCCGTCATCTGGGCGATGGTGGGGCCTTCGCTGCGCACCACGCGGGCCATTCCCAACGCACGGGCCTGCGCGGCCAAGCGGTCGCTGGCGGCCAGCACCGTCACCGATTCGCTCAAGCGCTGCTGCCACGGGGCGGGCAACTGCTGCCAGAAGCGCTGCAGTGCCTCACCGCTGCTGACGGCGAGCAGCCATGGCCGGGCCGAATGGGCCAATCGCGCCAGATTCCGCCGTGATACCCGCAGCGGCACGCGTTGGTACACGTCCGCGCGAACGATCTGCGCGCCGGCCGCCTGCAACTGCGCAGCAATCAGGCCACGGCCCCCCGGCGCGGTCACCAGGCCGATCTGCATGCCGCGTACATCGGCCAGCACCGGCAGGCCCAGCAGGCCTTCGCTGTCCATGCGCTGCGGTGCATTCACTTCGGCGATGCCCTGCGCGTGCAGGGCGCGTGCCGTGCCTTCGCCCACGGTCAGCCAAGGCCCGCGCTGGGCCGATGGCAGGCACTGCAGTGCAGCAGCGGCCGCGACCGCCGCCGGGCTGGTGAACACCACCCGCGGGCAGGCCAGCGCCTGGTTCAGCCGCTGTTCGACCGCCGCACCCTGCAGGCGCTGCAGCCGCCACGGCGACAACGCCACGGTGGCCCCGCCCCGCTTGGCCGCAGCCTGCCTCAGCCCGGCATGCTGCCCCTGCGGGCGCAGTGAAATGAGGGTCCAGCCAGTGGGTATCGTATGGTTGGCCATTGACGTCATTATGCGGGCCCTTCGTTGTCGTGGTTGCTGCTCGATGTCCGCTGATGCCCTGACCTCCTCGCTGGCCGCCCTGCAGGACGTGCTCGATTGCATGCCGGCGGTCCGTGCGATGCAGATCCGCTTGGACGGCTATGCCGACGGCGTGCTCCGCATCACCGCGCCGCTGGCGGCCAACGTCAACGACAAGGGCAACGCCTTCGGCGGCAGCCTGGCCTCGGTGCTTACCCTGTCCGGCTGGGCACTGGTCAGCCTGCGCCTGCGCCTGGCCGGGCACGATGCCGAGGTCTATGTGGCCGACAGCAACCTGCGCTACCTGGCACCGGTCTATGAAGACCTGCATGCCCATGCCGAAGCCGCCGAAGCCAGCAGTTGGGACACGTTCCTGGCCACCTTCCGCCAGCGCGGCAAGGCCCGCATCAGCATCGTCGCCCGCCAGCCGGGGGCCGATGGCCGGTCGGCCGCCGAGTTGAGCGGTCGCTTCGTTGCCTTCGCCAAAGGGTAGGATGGCAGGCTGACGTCCTGGGGAAACCACCGATGCGCCGCCTGATCCAGATCCTGATGTGCTCCCTGCTGCTGGTCAGCGCCGTGGCCGGTGCGGCCGCCGACGACCTCACCCGCAAGCAGCGCAAACTGCTGGAAGAAACCCAGATCGCGTACGGCGCCACCATCCGCTGGGGCAGCATGGACGACGCCATCGCCTATCTGGACCCGGAGCTGCGCAAGGAAAAGCCGCCCACCGAATTCGAGCTCAACCGTTATGCGCAGCTGCGCGTGTCCTCCTACCGCGAGCGCAGCAGCGCTTCGCTGGACGGTGGCCAGGTCGAGCGCCGCGTGGAAATCGGGGTGATCAACCAGAACACCCAGGCCGAGCGCACTGTGGTGGTGGTCGAGCGCTGGCGCTGGGATCCGGAAGCCAAGCGCTGGTGGCAGGCCGCCGGTCTGCCGGACCTGTGGAAGGGCCAGTGACCGGCCCCCTGTGGCTTGTGCGACAATCGGCGCCCGCTTAATCGACCCGTGACCTGAGTGAATTACGAAGAGTTGCTGGCCTTCGCAGGCCGAAACCCGATGCTGTCCGCGGCCCTGGTCGGCCTGACCGTGGCCCTCATCGTCACCGAAATCCGCCGCTTGTTCCGTGGCTACAAGGGAATCAAGCCGGCTGAACTGACCCACCTGATGAATGCCGGTGGCGCGGTCGTCGTCGATCTTTCGCCCAGTGGTGACTTTGAAAAGGGCCACATCGCCGGCAGCCGCAACGCCCAGGCCAGCGCCTTCGGTGCCGAGCACAAGCTGGTGGCCAACGCCAGGCAGAGCCCAGTGGTCCTGGTGTGCCGCAGCGGCAACGCATCGGAAACCGCCGCCAAGGCCCTGAAGAAGGCCGGTTTCGAGAAGGTGTTCGTGCTGGAAGGCGGCATTCCCGCCTGGCAGCAGGCCGAATTGCCGCTGGTCAAGGGCCGCAACTGATTGCAGGGGATGGCGGAAGTGGCCTTGTATGGGCCCGCCGCCGCCCCCATCGCTGTAGTTCGACCATCGTTTTAATCGCATTCATTGGAGTTACTGGAAATGTCCGAAGAGACCACCAACGGCGCCGTTGCGCCGGTCGATGCCGCCACCGGCCCCGCGTTCACCGTCGAGAAGATCTACGTCAAGGACGTTTCCTTCGAGTCGCCCAACGCGCCGACCATCTTCAATGACCAAGTGCAGCCGGAACTGCAGCTCAACCTGAACCAGCAGGTGCAGCGCCTGGGCGAGAACGCCTTTGAAGTCGTGCTGGCCGTCACCCTGACCTGCCAGGCCGGTGAGCGCACCGCCTACGTGGCCGAAGTGAAGCAGGCCGGCGTGTTCGGTCTGGTCGGCTTGGACCCGCAGTCCATCGACGTGCTGCTCGGCACCCAATGCCCGAACATCCTGTTCCCGTATGTGCGCCAGCTGGTCAGCGACCTGATCCAGGCCGGCGGTTTCCCGCCGTTCTTCCTGCAGCCGATCAACTTTGAAGGCCTGTACGCAGAAACCCTGCGCCAGCGCCAGGAGCAGGGCGACGCACCGTCGCTGGCTGACTCCGAGCCGGCCGGCAACGCCTGATCACCGCCGCGACGTCACGGATGAGCACTACCGCTGACAAGATCGCCGTGCTGGGCGCGGGTTCCTGGGGAACCGCGCTGGCCACGCTGCTTGCCCGGCACGGTCACCCGACCGTGCTGTGGGGGCGCGATGCCGCCGTGGTCGACGCCATCGACCAGCGCCACGAGAACCCGCGTTACCTGCCGGGCATTCCGTTGCCGGAATCGCTGCGCGCCACCACCGACCTCGCGTCGGCGGTGGAAGGTGCCGCCTGGATCCTGGTGGTGACCCCGTCGCACGCGTTCAACGAAACCGTGCGTGCGCTGGCACCGCTGCGTCCGGCCGGTGCCGGCGTGGCCTGGGCCACCAAGGGTTTTGAACCCGGTTCGGGCCGCTTCCTGCATGAAGTGGCGCGCGAGATCCTGGGGGACGACGTGCCGCTGGCCGTGGTCACCGGGCCGTCGTTCGCCAAGGAAGTGACCTTGGGCCTGCCCACCGCCATCACCGTGCACGGCGACGTGCCGGAGTTCGCGCAGACCGTGGCCGAAGCCATGCATGGCCCGGCGTTCCGCGCCTATACGGGCGATGACATGGTGGGTGCCGAGCTGGGCGGCGCGATGAAGAACGTGCTGGCCGTGGCCACTGGCGTGGCCGATGGCATGCAGCTGGGCCTGAACGCCCGTGCCGGCCTGATCACGCGTGGCCTGAACGAGATGCTGCGGCTTGCCGCCGCCATCGGTGCCAAGCCGGAAACCCTGATGGGTCTGGCTGGCCTGGGCGACCTGGTGCTGACCTGCACCGGCGACCTGTCGCGTAACCGCCGCCTGGGCCTTGCCCTGGGCCGCGGGCAGACGCTGGCCGATGCCGTGCGCGAAATCGGCCAGGTGGTGGAATCGGTACAGACCGCCGACGAAGTGATGCGACAGGCGCGCCGCCATGGCATCGACCTGCCGATCTCCGACCGCGTGCGTGCCGTGCTGCACGGCGAACAGACGCCTGCAGAAGGCCTGCGCGCACTGCTGGCGCGCGAACAGAAACCGGAATACCCGGACACGCTGTTCAAGTGAATCGAAAAGCCCCGGCTACGTGCCGGGGTTTTTTTTGTGCGCGCGAATCTGCATCTGGTAGCGGCCAACCTTGGTTGGCAGCGGTAGCGCCGGGCATGCATCGCCCTGCGCGCAAAGCCTGCCGTCTGCCACGGCGGGGGATTCATGTCCGGAGGTAGACGTCACCTCGCCCGTGGCGGCGCGCTGGTGTTGTCCATATCGGAAAAGATCATCCACGGGCCATCGGCCACGCGCTGCAACGTGAGCGTGAACTTCCCGGTATCACCCACATTGCTGCCGTAGGTATACGCACCCATGATGTAGCCGATGTTCCCCTCCACGGCATGTGCCAACGCCCGCAGCCGCAGCGGGCTGCTGCCCTGGCCGGCATACGCCGCCTCGATGGCCGCGCGCCCGCGCACCGGCGCATGTTCGCTCTGCAGTACCCACCCATCCTCGGTGAACAACGCCGCCAGCGCCTTCGCATCGCCGGTGCGCCACGCCTGCTCGTAATCGCGCAGTACGCGGTCGAGGTCGGGTGGCAGGGGACTGTCGGGAGGGCGCGGGGTGGGCTGCTGCGCAGCGGCGGGGCCGGCCAGCAACGCGGCACAGAGGAAGATCACGGCAAACCTTGAAGAGCGCATGCATCCGGGTCCGGGTGGTTGGGGATGTGGCCAGCGCAAGCCTAACGCCATGGGCAGCGCCGGGCCATGTCCGGCGGAATGTTGGGGGTGCACGATGTATCCACGCATGGCGTGGATCTACTGCGTAGAATCCCTCCGTCGCACTCCACACACCCAAGGACAGGGAATGATGTCCCGCTACATTGGCTTTTCATGGATGATCGCGCTGCTGGCCGCGTGTTCGCAGGCACCGCCGCCGGCTGCAGCAGTAGGCGAAGCACCCGTTGCCATCGCAACGGCGGTTGAACCTGACGCCAGCAGCGAAGCCGGCGTGGACACTGCCGTGTGGGACAACGAGGGTGAGCCGGAACATGAAACGCCGGGCGCAGCGCTCACCTGCAAGGACTATCCGCTGGCCACCCACTTCTTCACCCTGATGGGCGGCAACACCGTGGACGACTGCGGCCGCCAGGACCCGAAGGTGCTGGCCGCCTTCAACGCCCTGATGCAGAACACCGCCGCAGCCGAGGCCGGCAACAAGGACATTGCGCCGCTGCGCGAACGCCTGCTGAGCGGGCCCAGCGGGCCGGGTGAACTCGTCGTCCTGCAGGGCGAGCCGTGGTGGTTCTACACCGCCTGTCAGGCCCACGATTGCCCGGGTACCGCACTGGCCATGCTGTATTCGCCCGGCCAGTCGAAGATGGTCGGCCGCCTGACCGCGCGCTGCCGCGTGTGGTGGCTGGGCGAGCCGACGCCGGAACAGCGTGAGCAGATCGAGCAGCTGCGCCCGCTGGATGATGCAACGTTGAGCGAAGACAGCGCGCTCTGCGAGTGAGGGCGAGGATGCGCCGGGGGCGTGTGGGAATTGCGCGCGGTCCATCCACGCATGGCGTGGATCTACTCGGGGCGTATGCGCGCGTTGGCCAGTATCGAAAACCACTAAAACTGGATAATCTCGCCATGCTGAAGTGCGGTGCTGCCATCGGCAGATTCCGCCTCATGCTGCAGCGGATGGTCCATGGAGCTTTTGCTTATCGGGTTCAGGGGGAACCATGACAGCAGAACGTGATTCATCCACCGTCGCATCATCGACGCGTGGAAGTGGCTTTTTGCATTTCGTAGAGAACGCATTCGCGGTGGTCCTCTGCCTGCTGATGGCGGCAGGACTCATTGCCATCACCGCTACCTGGCGCAGCAATACCATCGAGTTCGTGGGCAACGACCGCATGCGCATCACCGAAACGAAATGGTGGGGCATGCGCAGCAAAGAGACGCTTTATCGATCCACCCTTTCAGGGTTGGCGGTCATGCGTCCGAACGGCGATGAGGTTCCGGTCGCTTCGCAGCCCATCCGTCTAGCGCACTGAGCGGTGCTTGCTTGAGAACTCGCTCGCCCTGTCTGCGTGTGGCCGGGCCATGCCCAACGGCAATCAACGCTTCCTGGCCACCGCACTTACTCAACCTGCCTACAAGGAATTTCCGTCGTCATGATGATGCAGATCCTCTCGCACACGCCCATCTGGGTCTGGGTGCTGCTGGCCTTCCTGATTACCCGTGGCATTGCGGCCATGAAGCCCGGTGAAACTTCGCTGGTGAGGCTGTCGATCGTGCCCGTGCTGTTCATTGCGTGGGGCGCCTGGTCAATCAGCAGCCGCTATGGCGCGTCACTGCAGGCCTGGGGTGAATGGCTGGCCGGCATCGCGGCGGGCACGGCCATTGGCTGGCTGCTGCTGCGCCGCGCGACGCTCACCCTGAACCCGGCAACCGGAAAGCTTCGGCGCAGTGCGGATTACAGCCTGCTGCCGCTGCTGCTGGTCACCTTCGTGTTGAAGTACGCCTTTGAAGTGGCGTTTGCGGTGTCCCCGGCGTTGGCAGGGCACGCTGGATTCAGCGCTGCGTATCTGCTCTCGTCGGGTGGGTTTGCTGGCATCTTCGTCGGCAAATTCTGCCGGTATCTGGCTGCGCAGCGGCGTGGAGTGCGGGGCGGGACGCTGGAACCGGTGGGTTGAGGCGGCACCGGTGCCTGTCAGCCGTAGCGTGCTGGCAGGCGACCGGTGGTGATCGCGTTCTGGTAGTAATCACCGACGTACAGAGGCAGATCCAACAGCGCTTCGGTACCGGCCTGGTAGGCCAGCATCCGTTCCTGCCCCTCCGGCGCTACATCCAGACCAAGAAACTCCTTGGCTTCCAGGGCGATGCCATCCTGCAGCGGCAGGCTGCTTCCAAAGTACACGGCCCGCTTTATCGAACCGATGCTGGGCTTGTGCCGGCCCGCCAGCTGATGGGCAAGGGTAAGCGCATGGCCCAGCACGTCCGCTTTGGGAACGGCTGCATCCACGGCGCCCAGCGCAAGCGCCTGCTTCGAGGTGAAGGGCCGGCCCTCCAGGATGGCTGCCAGCGACGCGTGCACACCCACCAGGCGCGACAGCCGCTGGGTGCCGCCGCCACCGGGCATGATGCCCAGCAGGATCTCGGGCTGACCGATGAAGGCGTCCTCATCGGCCATCACCCGCAGATCGCAGGCCCAGGCAAACTCTGCACCCAGGCCCAGCGCATGTCCCTCCAGCGCGGCGATGAAGATGACGCCCAGGCCGTTCATGCGCAGGAACAGACGGTGCAGCCGGTCAAGGCCGACATGATCTGCAGCCGGCGGGGCAGGCTCCGGCATCGCCTGCTGCCGCGCCAGATACTCCGCGCCGCCTTCCTGCAGCCACTGCACATCGGCATGGCTGATGAACCGTTCGGGGTGCGCACTGCTGAACACCACGGCACGTATTTCCGGATCGGCCTCAACGTGCTCCAGGAGCTCCTCCAGCAGCAGGGCCAACCGGGCACCGAACTGCTGGTAGCGGCCTGCATGCAGGGTGGCATGCAGGATGTTGCCCTGCGCGTGGATCTCCACGCGCACGTCGTCTGCGTTCGTCATCGTTGTGATCCTTTGTCAGCGAAGGTAACGCGCAGGTACTTCACTGCGTGAGAGGTTCGGCGCCATCGCAAGGCGCGCCTGCTGCAGGGCCAGGAACTGGCCTTCATCGGGCAACGGGGGAATGGTGACCCGCTCGCCGCGGTCGAAGCCCACCAGTGCCGCATCCACCATGGCGCCGGCCTCCATCAGGAAGCCCTCAGGGAACTCATCCAAGGCACGTCCGGCCTTCTCCCACAGCTCGGTGCGCGTGGCGCCGGGCAGCACTGCCTGGACCAGGATGCCGCGCTCGCCCAGCTGCGCCGCCAGCGCCTGGCTGAGATTCAACAGGTAGGCCTTCGTTCCGCTGTAGACACCTTCAAACATCTCCGGTGCCAGCGCCAGCACCGACGACAGGTTGATGATGGCACCTGCCCCCTTGGGCAGGAATGCGCGGGCTGCAGCCGCGCACAGGCGCGTTGGCGCAGTGACATTCAACGCGATGATCTGCTCGAGCGCGGCGGGCGCGTTGTCCAGCAGGCCGCCCTTGAGCGACATGCCGGCATTGTTCACCAGCAGATCGATATCGCCTGCATCAAGGCGTCGTTCCACCGAATCCAGCCCCTCGGCCAGCGTCAGGTCAGCCACCAGCACCTCCACTGCCACGCCGGTATCGGCGCGCAGCGAATCGGCCAATGCGCCGAGCCGGTGCGCGTCGCGGGCCACCAGCACCAGGCTGTAGCCACGACGGGCAAGGCGGTCGGCATAGACCGCCCCGATTCCAGCAGACGCGCCGGTAATCAGCGCGACAGGTCGGGTGTTCATTGTCGTTCCTTGGTGAAAGGCGTTCATCAGCGATTGACGTCGACCAGGGTGCGGCCCTTCGAGGTTCCCTGCAGCATCTGCGCGGCAACCGCCGGAACATCGCCCAGGCCGATGTCGCGGGTGGTGGATGCCAGCTTGGCAAGGTCCAGATCAGCCGCCAGTCGTTGCCACGCGCGTTGGCGAAGCTCGGCCGGCGCACGAACCGAATCGATGCCTGCCAGCGTTACGCCGCGCAGGATAAAAGGCAGCACCGTCGCGGGAAGTTCGCGGCCACCCACAAAGCCGCAGGTGGTCGCGATACCGCGGTAGCGGGTCTGGGCCAGTGCGTTGGCCAGCGTGCGTCCACCAACGGCATCGATCGTGGCCGCCCATCGTTCAGCCTGCACTGGCGGCGCCTCCGCAGAGAGGGTGGCGCGATCCACGATCTCGGCAGCGCCCAGCGCTTTCAGATAGCTGGCTTCGGTGGCTTTGCCGGTGGACGCCACCACGCGATAGCCCAGGCTGGAGAGCAGAGCGACGGCGATGGAACCCACGCCGCCCGACGCGCCGGTGACCAGCACCTCTCCTGCGGTCGGGGTGACGCCGTGGCGTTCAATCTCCAGCAGGCTGAGCATGGCGGTAAGTCCGGCCGTACCGATTGCCATGGCCGCCCGCGCGTCTATGGCAGCGGGCAGCTTCACCAGCCAATCGCCCGGAACCCGTGCAAGCTGCGAGAACCCGCCGTGGTGCGTCTGGCTGAGGTCCCATCCCGTGGCCACGACCGTATCACCCACACTGAAGCGGGGATCTGACGATGCTTCGACCGTACCGGCAAAGTCGATGCCTGGCACCAGCGGGAACGTCTGGATGATCTGCATGCCGGCCAGGGCAATGGCATCCTTGTAGTTCAGGTTGGACCACGCCACCCGCACGGTGACAGCGTCATCGCCCAGGGAGGATGCGTCCAGCTGCTGCAGGGAGGTGGTGACCGGGCCGTCTGCGGATCGGTTGGAAACAAGGGCTCTGAATGACACGGCGTATCCTCGTGGTAGGCACGGTGCGAATATAGGCAAGCCTGGCCATGTTCGTAAGAACGCACATTTACCGCCGCTACTATCATCCGTGTGCCTATCAGGCGTGGAGACGACGCATGCGTACCAACCGGTTGGACCCCAAGAGCGGCTGCGCCGTGGAGCTGACACTGTCCGTCATCGGTGGCGTGTGGAAGCCGCTGCTGCTGTTCCATGTGCTTACTGGAAAGAAGCGATTCATGGAGCTGACGCGGCTTATTCCCACGGCGACACAGCGCATGCTGACACTGCAGCTGCGCGAGCTGGAAGCCGATGGCCTGATCAACCGCCATGTGTATGCAGAAGTGCCACCCCGCGTCGAGTATGAGGCGACCGCGCTTGCACGTACCCTTGCCCCGGTCATGCTGAGCCTGCGGGAATGGGGAGAGAACTACCGGCAGCATGAGCAGCGGCTGCCACCCATGGAGCCTGCCTGCGATGCGTCACCGGGTGGCGCGAAGCCGCGCAGGCCGGCCAAGGCGGGCCGGGCAGCGGCAGGCAAGGCTGCCGCACGCGCCGTGCCTGACGAAGTGCCGCACGGCTGACCGCGTCGGGTGACAGCGGCCACCCGGCCGCCCGGGTATGGCCATCGGCCAACAGCAGATAACCACTCGGCATTTCTGCATTGGGGCGCGAGCGGGGTTAATGAACCTGCAATGTCTGCGGCGCCCGTGGCGTCGTGCAGGCATCGCTTCCCCCACTACCCGTACGTTCCTCGATGATCACTGCTCGTTCCTCACTGCGCCCGCGATTGCTGGCGTTGGCGGTGTTGCTTGCCACCGCGTCCCCCGCACTGCATGCCCAGTCCACCACCGGCGCCATCGCCGGCCTCGCGCCTCCTTCGGCGCAGCGCATCTTCGTCCGCAGCGACACCGGCCTCACCCGTGAAGTGACGGTGGACGCGCGTGGCCGCTACACCATCGGCCAGCTGCCGCTGGGCCGCTATTCGGTGGAAGCACGCGATGCCGACGGCAAGGTGCTGCAGACCCGTGAGGGCGTTGCGCTGACGGTGGGTACCAGCACCGAGGTGTCGTTCGGTGAGGTCACGCGCCTGGATGGCGTGCAGGTCAGCGCCGATCGCGCGGCGGCTGCCATCGACGTCAGCAGCGTGGATTCCCGCACAGTGATCACCGCTGAGCAGCTGCAGCGCCTGCCGCTGGGCCGCTCGGCCGAGGCCATCGCCCAGCTCGCACCGGGCGTGGTCGGCAACGGTGGCAACGGCAGCTATGCCGGCCCGACCGGCGTGCAGCTGGTCAGTTTCGGCGGTTCGTCGGCGGCTGAAAACGCGTACTACATCAACGGCTTCAACAGCACCGATCCGCTGCGTGGCCTGGGCGGGTTGACCCTGCCCTATGGCAGCATCGACCAGCAGGAAATCTATACCGGCGGCTACAGCGCCAAGTACGGCCGCTCCGATGGTGGTGTCATCAATGCCGTGGGCAAGCGTGGCACCAATGACTGGCACTTCGGTGGGCAGTTCACCTGGGAACCGGCCTCCACGCGCTCGGACAAGGACGACGTGCGCTACCCCGGCAACGGCGCGCTGTACTCGCCGGAAAGCAAGGACCGCGAGTGGGTGACCACGCAGAGCATCTACGCCGGCGGCCCCCTGATTGAAGACAAGCTGTTCTTCTTCGGTTCCTACGAACTGGAGCGCCGCGAAGGCACCGACGTCAAGAACGTCGAGGCGACCAATTCCTACTCGAAGTATGAGTACAACCGTCCGCGCTGGTACGCCAAGCTGGACTGGAACATCACCGACAACCACCTGCTGGAGCTGACCGGCGCCTCAAGCCGCAACGTGTTCCGCGGCGACATCTTCGCCTACGACTACGACACGCTGGCCCGTGGCGCGCAGCGCGGCAAGGAAGACACCACCAAGACCGGCGGCGACCTGTGGACGGCCAAGTACACCGGCTACCTGACCGACCGCCTCACCGTCAGTGCGCAGTACGGTGAGATGAAGACCGATGACTACATCGGCAATCCCGCCTACGACGGCAGCCTGACCTACATCAACAGCGCCAACCTGCAGAACCCGGCCCTCAATGGCGGTACGCCGATCACCAATGCGCAGACCACGTCGCTGCTGGTCAACCCCGACCGCGGCAACCGCAGCAACAACCTGCGCCTGGATGCCAACTATGTCTGGGGTGACCACAGCATCACGGTGGGCATCGACAACCAGAACGCGCGCGCGCTCAACCGGGGTTCGGTGGCGTCGGCCGATGGCTACTACTGGATCTATGGCCAGTCCAACCCGAACGTACCCATCAATACCGGCCTGGGTGTGCCGGCCACCGGCGGCATCCGCAATGGCCAGGACGGCTACTACGTGCGCCAGTACATCTACAGCGCGCTGGCCTCGGTGCGGGCCTCGCAGCGGGCGCAGTACATCGAGGACAACTGGCAGGTGACCGATCGCCTGCTGCTGAACCTGGGCCTGCGCCTGGACCAGTTCACCAACTACAACCGCGATGGCGATGCCTACATCAAGCAGACCAGTGGCCAATGGGCGCCCCGGTTGGGCTTCAGCTGGGACGTCGGCGGCGATGGGCGCTTCAAGGTATTCGGCAACGTGGGGCGCTACTACCTGGCGCTGCCGCTGAATCCGGCGTTCAACGCGGCCGGCGCAACGCTGGCCACCTCCACGTACTACACCTACGGTGGCATCGACAGCAACGGCTACCCGACCGACCTCACCCAGTTCTCCGACGCGGTCTCATCCAACAACAACTACGGCCTGCTGCCGGATGCGAAGACGGTGGCGACCTCCGGCATCAAGCCGTCCTTCCAGGATGAGTTCATCCTGGGCTTCACCAAGGCACTGGGACAGGACTGGGTGTACGGCGCGAAGGCGACCTATCGCGTCCTGCGCAGCGGCGTGGATGATTACTGCGATATCGATGCAGTGCTCGGCAAGGCCAGCAGCCTGGGCTACAACGTTACCAAGGACAGCAATCCGGTCAGCTGCTGGCTGATCAACCCTGGCCGTGCGAACACCTTCAACCTGGTCGACACCAGCGGCAACTACGTGAGCGTGCCGCTGACCAACGCCGAAATGGGCTTCCCGAAGTTCAAGCGCAACTACTACGCCGTGAACCTGTCGCTGGAGCATCCGTTCGATGGCCGCTGGTACGGGCGCGCGGACTACACCTGGTCGCGCAGCTACGGCACCACCGAAGGCCAGCTGCTGTCAGGCATTGGCCAGACCGCGGTATCGACCACGCAGGCCTGGGATTACGCGCAGCTGATGGAGCACACCAACGGCCCGCAGAGCAACGACCACACGCATCAGTTCAAGCTGCACGGGTACTACCAGCTGACGCCGGAATGGCTGGTCTCGGCCAACCTCAAGCTGCTCTCCGGTACGCCCTTCAGCGCATTGGGTTCCTATGGCCCGGACTTTGAAGATCCCTCCGGCTATGGCATTGCCTACCACTTCTACAACGGCCAGCCGGCGCCTCCGGGCAGCCAGGGGCGCTTGCCGTGGCTGAAGCAGCTGGATCTCGGCGTGTCCTACCGGCCTGCGGCCGCAGAGGGACGGCTGGGCTTCAACCTGGATGTGTTCAATGTGTTCAACAGCCAGGTGGCGCTGTGGAAATCGCCGTATTCCGAGCTGGACCCGGGGCAGCCGGACCCGCTGTACGGGGCGGCAACGGTGCGCCAGGCCCCGCGCTCGCTGCGGGTGAGCGTGAGCTACGACTACTGAGGGAAGCTCGACCCTACGGACTAGTCGAGCACGCTCGACGCTACGAAGCCGCCGGGCATGGCCCGGCGCTGCCATGGTCTTGAAGCCATGCGTAGCGTCGAGCTTGCTCGACGGCTGTTTGCGGGGTGAGCCGAGCATGCTCAACGCTACGACCAAGCGTGGCTGATTCCCATCCGGCGGGGCGTGCTCTTGGATTTCACTGGGAATTCCGCACTTTGGGGCTGTGAGAGAGAACCGCTCACTCAGGTCAGACGCGCGCCAACTCGCTAGAGTGGCCAATCGGTTACGCTGACGCGCTCTCTGAGCCATGCGTCAAACCGCCCGTAAAAGTAGTGCTAGTTAAATTAATCTGACAGGGTTTCGATATGAGTAAGGTTGAGCAGACGCAAGAGGAACTGAAGCAACATCTGGATGACCATGTTCGCTTCTTGATCTCATCTGCTGCAGCTTTTGATGGGGGTTTTCATGGAGAGGCAAAGCGGCTCGCAGCTACAGTACGAGTCTTGCTGCATGACACGGCTAGGTCAAAATCCCTTCTCGGGCTGCTTGGAGAGAAAGAGAAGCTCGCCTATGTGAATACGGCGAATCCGCTCAGCCATAAAAATCTTTTGAGCCATAGCGGACTGGTTAATTTCAGAGCTGACAAAAACGGGGTGAATTATCACGCTCCGCTTGGAGATGGCCCTCCCAGCCGCCAGCGTCCAAAGGTATCTTTCGGAGATTGGTGGGGAGAGATTGTAATCCTAGATAGTGCAGGTGAGAGATTTAGCCGTAAGGATCTCGTGCTTGCACTCACAAACAAGGACGGTGGAGCGCACGTTGACCCAGACCTTGGCCAAGCCTATGCGTCGCTTACTCGGGGTAATAGTCTTGGTTGGGAGGCGTCTAGCGTACATGGCATGCAGGCGATGCAGGGAGTTGAGATGCACAGCTCCAGGCAGATTGCCTACGAGCTTCTGCAGACACTGAGAGATGCCGGACTAACTAGATACTGAATCGCTTCGTGGGTGGCGAAGCTGCAGCGAAATCGCGCACAGTGGCAGTTTTTCGAGTAGCGCAGACGTGACAGGCCGGGGGACATTGCCCTGCGCTACCGGCGGCGTTGGTCTCTGTACTGCGCACGTATTACGATGCAGCTTTGGCCTGTACAAGGATGTGCACCATGCGGCGTGCTGTGTTTCTCTGTCTGTTGGCGTTGTCCAGTGCCGACGCATCGGTGGCGACGGACTGGAAGGGCGCTGCCAGCGGCTCCGTTGTCCATGGATCAGGCGATGTGCTGACAGCAGGTGGCAGCGCCTTCGCGGCGTCCGGCACCTCTACAGGCGATGCCGGGTTTGTCGGCGCCGTCACATCGTTGGATGCCGGCGCGTTCCGTGACAGGGAAGTACGCTTGGCCGGCGCATTGGCAGTGGCCGATGGTGCGGGTGCGGGTGCCCTGTGGTTGCGTGCGGATGGAGCCGACGGGCGGGTGGCCTTCACGACCACCGCACGCCTGACCCCGGTGCGCAAGGGCGATGGGCCGCAGGAGCGGGAAATCTGGTTGTACATTCCATCCGCTGCGACGCGCATCAGTTTCGGCGCCACACTGAGCAGCGCGGGCCGCATCGATGTCTAGCACCTGACGCTGGTGGCGCAAACGCCCACGTCCACCGACGTGTCCGCCTATGACATGGCGGCCTACGTGCTGCCCATCCTCCGGGCCCATGCGCTGAACGCTGACAACGTCGATTGGGCCGCACAGGAGAAGGCGCTGCTTGTGCCGGAAATGAAGCAGCTTCCTGCCATGGAGGCCTACGGCAAGCTACGTGGTGTGTTGGCTGCGCTGGCAGACCACCATAGTTTCCTGCAGGTGCCGCGACAGGTCTCCACCACGCGCACTACCGCAGTCGCTTCAGAGCCGATCCAATCGAAGGCCGTCGATGGCGTCGGCTATGTGCTGGTGCCGGGCCTGCGGGGAATGGGTGCCGAAGCCAGTGCGGCGTTCAGCACGCAGCTCTGCGAAACGATTGCTGCGCTGGCGCCCTCTGCAACGCGCGGATGGATCGTCGATCTGCGTCGGGACACCGGCGGTAACATGTGGCCGATGGTGAATGGGTTGCACGCGCTGCTCGGCAACGGCGACATTGGCGGCCTGCGTGACAGAGACGGGCGGATCATCCGTTGGCGGCCCAGGCCCACCCATGCGTGTGAGGGTGACTTCTCCCATCACCCGGTGGCGGTGCTGGTCGGCCCCAGGACTGCAAGTTCCGGCGAAGCAGTGGCCGTTGCGTTCAGGGGCCGGCTTGCCACGCGCTTTCTCGGCCAGAAGACGGCCGGGTTGGCGACCTCCAACCAGACCTATGACCTTCCTGATGGCGGTGGCCTGCAATTGACCGTCGCGCAGATGGTTGACCGCGATGGAGCCGCGTATCCAGATGGGATCCGGCCCGAAATGCCTGTTGCCGCCGAGCAGGACGCGATCACTGCAGCCGCAGCGTGGCTGCGAGCCACCCGGTAGATGGTGCGTGAAGACCATTGCGCTTGCCGTCCTGATGTTGCTGGTACCGTTCGCACACGCCTCCACACCCATCATGGGTGATGAGTCGCTGGCCTGCATCAGCGGCGGTACACCTGGCAAGCCGGGGCAGAAGCATGACGTTTCCTTCAGCAACGGCTACCAGATGGGCGTGCTGTCTCCGGATACGCTGGTGTCGTTTGCCGTGCTGAAGACGGTCGGGACGTACAGCGCCACGTTCAAGGTGAATGGCGTGGCCACGCAGGTCATCCGCTTCCGTTTCCAGGATTCGCCGGGGACTGATGTCTGTTTCCGCTATGACAGCACTCGGCAGGTCTGGGGAATCAGCAGAATCCGCCATGATCTCTGCCAGGCGTGCGCTGCGGCCGGTGGAGTGTAGCGTCGAGCCTGCTCGTGGTTTCTTGCCTGAAGGCAGTCGAGCAAGCTCGACGCTACGGTAGGGCAGAGCCGAAGGCAGTCGAGCACGCTCGACGCTGCGTCAACGCCCGGCCAGTTCCTCGCGCACGATCTGCGCGCCGGCACTGAGTGCACGCAGCTTGCCGCGCGCCACCTCGCGCGACAGCGGTGCCATGCCGCAGTTGGTGCACGGGTAGAGCTTGTCGGCATCGACGAACTGCAGTGCCTTGCGCAGTGTGTTGGCCACGTCCTCAGGCGTTTCCACCGTGCTGGAGGCCACGTCGATTGCACCCACCATCACCTTCTTGCCGCGCACCAGTTCGATGAGATCGATCGGCACGTGCGAGTTGTGGCATTCCAGCGAGATGAGGTCGATGCTGGATTTCTGCAGCTTCGGGAACGATTCCTCGTATTGGCGCCATTCTGAGCCCAGCGTCTGCTTCCAGTCGGTGTTGGCCTTGATGCCGTAGCCGTAGCAGATATGCACGGCGGTTTCGCACTTCAGCCCTTCGATCGCGCGCTCCAGGGTGGCCACGCCCCAGTCGTTCACTTCGTCGAAGAACACATTGAAGGCAGGCTCGTCGAACTGGATGATATCCACGCCTGCGGCTTCCAGTTCCTTCGCTTCCTCGTTGAGGATCTTCGCGAACTCCCACGCCAGCTTCTCGCGGCTCTTGTAGTGCGCGTCGTACAGCGTGTCGATCATGGTCATCGGGCCGGGCAGGGCCCACTTGATCGGCTGCGTGGTCTTGCTGCGCAGGAACTTTGCATCTTCGACGAACACCGGCTTCGGGCGGCTGACCGCACCCACCACGGTCGGCACGCTGGCGTCGTAACGATTGCGGATGCGTACGGTCTCGCGCTTGTCGAAATCGACGCCATCGAGGTGTTCGATGAAGGTGGTG
Source organism: Stenotrophomonas sp. ESTM1D_MKCIP4_1 (assembly GCF_003086895.1). NCBI lineage: Bacteria > Pseudomonadati > Pseudomonadota > Gammaproteobacteria > Lysobacterales > Lysobacteraceae > Stenotrophomonas > Stenotrophomonas sp. ESTM1D_MKCIP4_1. Next base: position 201,888 of record NZ_CP026004.1, read on the forward strand.
ACAAAGTGCTGCCGCGTCTGCTCGCCGTCGCTGACGATATCGATGCCGGCCAGCTGCTGCTCCTGCAGCGCCAACAGCAGCGCATCCTGCTTGCCTTCGGTCAGTACGTCATCCTGCAGTTTCCAGGGCGACCAGAGCTTTTCAGGCTCGGCCAGCCAGGAGGGCTTGGGCAGGCTGCCAGCGGTGGAGGTGGGCAGTAGTTTCTTCATCGTGTGCGGGGTCTTGTGTCCTGGGGAGGGAGAAGCGGTGGATCAGCGGGCAGCCCACTGTTCGAGCACGGCCCGGTAGGGCTTGATGAAGTGCTCTTCCGTGAACCTGCCCTGCTTGACTGCCAGTTGACTGCGCTCTTCGCGGTCGTAGACGATGCGGGTGGATGAGTAATCCTGGTGCTTCAGGCTGGGCTGATAGACCTTCCCGGCCACCGAATTGGCGTTGTAGATCTCCGGCCGGTAGATCTTCTGGAAGGCTTCCATGGTGCTGATCGTGCCGATCAGTTCCAGGTTCGAGTAATCACCCAGCAGGTCGCCCTGGAAGTAGAAGGCCAGCGGGGCAACGCTGCCCGGCGGCATGAAGTAGCGCACCTGCAGGCCCATCTTGTCGAAGTACTGGTCGGTGGGCGAGAACTCGCCCTGGCGGTACTCCACGCCCAGGATGGGATGGTGGTTCTCGGTGCGGTGGTAGGTCTTGCTGCTGGACACGCTGATGCAGATGACCGGCGCCTTGCTGAAATGGGCGTGGTAGGCATCCGAGTCCAGGAAGTGCTTGAACAGCTTGCCGTGCAGATCGCCAAAGCCTTCGGGAATGCCGAACGTGGCCCGGCCTTCGTTGCTGGCTGGCAGCACCACGCTGAAATCGTAGTCGCGCACGTAGGAGGAGAAGTTGTTGCCCACGATGCCTTCGGTACGCGTGCCGGTGTGGGTATCGACGATGGTCGGGCGCAGCACTTCGATCAGCGGGAACGGATCGCTGCCCTCGGCGCCATCGATGTGCATCTCCACCGAAATGATGTCCAGCTCGACCGCGTAGCGATCGGCATTCGGGTTGTCCCAGTGCGCCAGATCGTTGAAGCGGTTGTTGATCATGCCCAGGGTGTTGCGCAGGTTCTCCTGGCGCGAGGCACCGCGTGCCAGGTTGGCGAAGTTGGTGGTGATGCGCGTGCCGTCGGCCGGCTGGTAATCCTCGTTGAACGGGATGCGCGTGATCTGGAAGGTGAAAGCGTCGGTGGTCATCGGCGAGGGTCCGGTTCAGAAGGCTTCAAGAATTTCGCTGTCCGCAGGCGCCACGCGCCGGGACAGTGCGAGCAGGGGAAGCGCGCGCTGCACCGCCAGCAGTGCCCGTTGCTGCAGGGCCGGGTCATGCACGCGGCCATCGGCGAAATCCTTGTCCGTGGCGTAGACGCCCAGCGGCAACGTGCGCGCCTGGAAGAAGCTGAAGAGCGGCCGCAGCTGGTGGTCGATCATCAATGCGTGGCGCTCGCTGCCGCCCGTGGCGGCCAGCAGGATGGGGGTGTCGACCAGCGCATCCTGGTGGATGAAATCGAAGAAATGCTTGAACAGCCCGGTGTACGAGCCGCGGTAGACCGGGGTGGCGACCACCAGCACATCGGCCTGTTCGACCGTGGCCAGCGCCTGTTCTGCGGGGTCAGGAAGCTGAGAGCGCCACAGCGCACCGGCCAGCTGCGGGGCCAGCTGGCCCAGTTCGATCAGCTGCGGTTCGCTGGGGACGTGTTCGCCGATGAGGTCCAGCAGGTGCTCACACAGCGTGGCGGCCCGTGAAGGGCGCTGCAGGCCACCGGAGACGGCGACGATACGGAGAGGGCGGTCGGGGGAAAGCATGACCCGATGCTAGTCAGGGCATTCCATGACGTAAAATGGTTTTACTTCACGTATCCATGAATGGTGTTCATCGACATGCTGGAACGCATCCACCTGAGCATCGTGCAGCAGGTTGAGCGGCAGGGCTCGCTCACCGCCGCCGCCGGCGTGCTCAACCTCACCCAGTCGGCCCTGAGCCACAGCATGAAGAAGCTGGAACAGCAGCTGGGCACCGATGTCTGGCTGCGCGAAGGCCGCAGCCTGCGCCTGACCCAGGCCGGCCAGTACCTGCTGGCGGTGGCCAACCGGGTGCTGCCGCAGCTGGATCTGGCCGAAGAGCGGCTGGGCCAGTTCGCCCAGGGCGAGCGCGGCTCGCTGCGCATCGGCATGGAGTGCCATCCCTGCTACCAGTGGCTGCTGAAGATCGTCTCGCCCTACCTGGCGGCCTGGCCGGACGTGGATGTGGATGTGAAGCAGAAGTTCCAGTTCGGTGGCATCGGCGCGCTGTTCGGCTACGAGATCGACCTGCTGGTAACGCCCGACCCGCTGCTGAAGCCTGGCCTGACGTTCGTGCCGGTGTTCGATTACGAGCAGGTACTGGTGGTGGGCAGCAACCACGCACTGGCCAAGGTGGACTACGTAAAGCCCCGGCAGCTTTCCCAGGAAGTGCTGATCAGCTACCCGGTGCCGTTCGAGCGCCTGGACATCTACAACCAGTTCCTGCTGCCGGCCGGGGTCACCCCGCGCCGGCACAAGGCCATCGAAACCACCGACATCATGATGCAGATGGTGGCCAGCGGCCGCGGCGTGGCGGCCATGCCGCGCTGGCTGGTGGAAGAGTACGCCGCGCGGATGGACGTGGTGCCGGTGCGTCTGGGCGCCAAAGGCATCCCCAAGCAGATCTACCTGGGCGCGCGCGAGGCCGACACCGGCATTGATTACCTGCAGGCGTTCGTGGAACTGGCGCGGGGCAGTTCCCGGGCCGGCCCGCTGCGCGGGAAGAAGTGATGTCCGCAGGTTCCAGGCCGGCGGCACGCGCCTTCATCGACGCCTGCTCGCTGGAAGTGAGCGCGAAGGCCATGCCCGCGCTGCGCGCCGAAGCCGGCCGCATCGCGCGCGGTACGACGATCTCCATTCCTTACCTGGCCAGCGAAGACGATGAGGCGCGGCTGGCAGCGGCACGCGCGGTGCGTGAAGTGGGCCTGCAGCCCATGCCACACCTGTCTGCCCGCCGCATCGGCTCGCAGGCGGCGCTTGAGCGCTTCATCGCGCGGGCGGTGGGTGAGGCCGGTGTTGAGCAGTGCCTGCTGATCGCTGGCGATCTGGCCACGCCCGCCGGTCCCTTCGCTGACAGTGCATCGGTCATCGACACCGGCATTCTCGAGCGCGCCGGCATCCGGGTCGTGGCCGTGGGTGGGCACCCGGAAGGCCATCCGGTGATGGATGCCGCCGCGCGCTGGCGGGTGCTGGAACACAAGTGCCAGTCCATCCAGACACGCGGCATGACGCCGAAAATCATCACCCAGTTCGCGTTCGACGCCGATACCGTGCTGGCCTGGCTGGACGCGCTGCGGGCGCGTGGCCTCGGTCATCCAGTACTGGTGGGCGTGCCGGGGCCGGCCAGTGTTTCCCGGCTGCTGCGCTATGCGGCCATGTGCGGTGTGGGGGCCAGCACGGCGATGCTGGCCCGGTACGGCATTTCGATCGGCCGGCTGCTGGGCACGGCCGGGCCGGATGTCTTCGTGGATCGGCTGGTGGCCGGACTGACCGACGCGCACGGGCAGGTCAGCCCGCACCTGTTCCCGTTCGGCGGCATCGCGCCGTCGCTGGACTGGGTGGCGCAGTACCGGCAGCGTGCGGATCCTTAGTCAGCCGGGTGCGCAAGACCTCACTTGCTGGCCGAGTGCGCGTCCCTGCTGCCTTCGTGCTCTGCTTTCGCGCGGCTCTGCGCGAATTCGGGGAAGGTTTTTTCCAGCGAGTCCTTGTCCGGCAGCACGTAGAACACGCCACCCTTCTCGAACGTGGACTGCACCACCTGCTCATAGAAGTTGGCGCTGACGTTGATGCAGCCGTGGGTCACACGGTTGTCGTCCGGCGTGGGTGTTGCCAACCGTTCGGCGCGCTTCTCCTTCGGGGTGCCCGGCGGCAGGGGATGCATCGAGACGGCCGAATCGTAATCCACCCACAACACGCGGCCAGCGTCGTCGGAAGGGCCGTAGCCACCGATGAAGCGGCCTGCAGGGGTGGTGCGGTCGTGGCCGGGAATCGCGCTCAGCGCGACCTTGGCAACGTTGGGTGCGGAATGGTCGCCCTTGGCCGAACCAAACAGTGCCGGTGCCGCGCCGCGCAGCTTGCCGTCACTGCCGAAGATCAGCACCTGTGCGGCGGCCTTGTCCATGATCGCGAACGGATAGCCTTCGCTGTCCCTGCTGGCAACCACCCAGCCGGCCAGTTCGATCACCGTGTCGGACACTTCCTGGCCCTGCGGGAGCTCATCGACGGCGGCGGTGGATGGCGTAGCGACATCCTTGGCGCCCTTGGCGCTGGCCACGCCGGTACCAGCCAGTGCCAGCGCGAGGGTCAGCGCGGCGCAGGCGGTGCGGATTGCGGGGGAAGTGAACGTACGGATGGCGCGGATCCTCGGGTGATTGCAGTTACGCAGTTGCAGATGATGCAAGGGAACCAGTGGCCGGGGGAGACCACTGGTTCCCTGTTCCGCTTAGCCGCGCGGGGTACGGCGGGGTGCGGTTTCCAGGCGCTGCACGCGACCTTCGATCTGGTCCAGGCGCTGGTTGGCCTGCTGTGCGGACTGGTTGGCGGACTCGGCGCTCTGCGCCGCGCCCTGCACCTTCACGTCAAGCGCGTCGAGGCGCGAGTTGACCTTCGCGAAGTCTTCTTTGTAGCTGGCGCACGCGCCGAGGCTGAGGGCAAGGATTGCCACGCCGAGGGGACGAGCGATTTTCAGGTGCTGTGTGGAAAGGGTCATTGCATTCCCTCCTTCGTCTGGGGAGTCTGGAATATAGCGGGCTTTTTGTTAGTTCCATGAATGCCTTTTCAGCTGCAGTTGGAAGACGTGGAAGCAGCGTGAAGAACGCGCAGTCAGGTTGAATTTGCCGCGAATTCAGCTGTCTGAGGCGGGCCTGTGCTAGCGCCGATCACCCCTGAATGAGCGGTGTGTTCGTTGCGCGACGTCATCCGGATGTACATCTGCATGGCATCGCGAGCGACGCTTCGCCGGGATGCGTTTGTGCGTAGAGCGTGGTGGCTGATAGCCTGATGAACTGCGCAGGGAAACGACGTTCGCGCATCGTTTTTTCCGCACGCACAGACGTGGCTGCACCATCCGCGTGGCTTCCTGAAGCCGCTCCGCCACCTGCTAGACTGCGCGCCCTTGCCTCATGGATGGATGCATGGCCGCCTCGCGCCTCACACCGTTGCCGAAGAAGGAAATCGCGGTGCTGCGCGCACGCTGGACGCCGGCTCTTGTGCCACATCTGTCCAACCCCCGGCACAAGGATGATTGGCGCGACAAGACCATCGTCAACCGCCATTGGGAATCTTCGCCCTTCGGGACAACCATCGACGGCCGACGGGATTACCGCGGGTTTCCCTATCCGATTCCGCAGTACCAGAATCTGCAGTCGATCGATCTTTCCCATGCGCAGCCCAGCGACGGACCGACCTTCCTGGTCAACGCCATCCTGGTGGACTGTGATTTCACGGGTGTGGCGATGGGAAGCGTTTCGGAGTCATGCGTTGCCTGCCGTTTCGATCTCTGTTCGTTCAACCAGGTCGAGCTGTGCGGTGCGTTCGATGGATGCAGCTTCGTGCAGTCAAAGCTGCTCAAGTGTGCCTCCAACGCCACCTTCACCGATTGCGATTTCCGCAATGCCAACCTTTCAGGGACGGATTTTTCGCGGGCGCGTTTCGTGCGCTGCAGTTTCGATGGCGCCAGCTTCAAGGGGTGCGATCTGCACAAGGCAGTGTTCGTCGGCAGTCGGCCCAGCGAGGAGCAGTTGGCCGCGTGTTACGGGAATGCGGGCATCCGCTTCGAGGATGAAAGCGGCCAGCAGGTGGACGTGGTGACGCCGCCGGCAGCGGAAGATCCGCTGATGACGGCGTGGGATCGACTGGCGCAGCGGCTGTCGGACCGCTCCTAGACGCCGCTGCCCCTGTCCGCGCCATGGGCGGCTCCAGGCCCATGAGCCACGTTTGTTATCATGCGCGCCGATGGCCTTCCATCGCGGCCGATCGTGCGCCTGCGCATGTTCCTTCCTCGCAAGAGGACGCATCTGCGGCCATCCACACTGAATGCCTGCCCGGCCAGGCGCCGCCTGCCACACGGGCCCCGTAAAGATCCAACCAAGGAATACCGGCCGCATGCCTGCGGCCGCACTACATGAAATCACCTGCAACTTCGCGTCCCGGGTTGGTCCCGGTGCTGGCCCTCCTGCTGGTCGGCCTCAACCTGCGCCCCGTGCTGGCCGTGGTCAGCCTGCTCACCGATTCCATCCGTGCCAGCAATGGCATGAGCTTTGAACAGATCGGCTGGCTGACCAGCCTGCCGATGATGGCCATGGGCCTGATCGCCATGGCCGGCGGCCTGGTCTATCGCATGGGCTACCGGCGTGGCGTGGCCATAGGCATGGCCCTTACTGCCGCGTCGGCGCTGGCCAAGCTGGCCTCGCATGAACCGCTGTGGCTGATGGGGTCCAGCATTGCTGCGGGCCTGGGCATCGGCATCGTGCAGTCACTCATTCCCGGCTACATCAAGACCCGTTTCCCGCACCGCGTCGACCTGCTGATGGGCCTGTACGTGAGCATGATCATGGGTGGCGCGGCACTGGCAGCGGCCAGCGCATCCACGCTGCTGCAATGGCTGGACTGGCAGGGCACGATGGCGTTCTGGGCGCTGCTGGCCCTGGCCGGCATCGCACTGTGGCTGCCCAACAGCGGGCATGCCGACTCACCGGCGGGCGGCGCATCGGCCACGGCTGCCGCACCCACCGCGTTCCGTCCCTGGCAGCAGGGGCGCACCTGGCTGCTGGTCGCGCTGTTCTGCGTGTCCAGCAGTTGCTACACGCTGTGCCTGGCGTGGATCGCGCCGTACATGATGGAAGCCGGCGTGCGCGCGAACGAAGCCGGGTTCATGCTGGCGGCGCTGAGCCTGTCCGAGGTGGCCGGTGGCTTCCTTGTTTCCTGGCTGGCACCACGCTTCCGCGATCGCCGTGCGTTGCTGGGCATGTTCCTGGTGGCCACCGCACTGACCTATGTGCTGATCGGGCTGGCCCCGATGTATGTACCGTGGCTGATGATGTGCCTGCTTGGCCTGTCCATCGGCGGACTGTTCCCGATGACCCTGATCCTGGTGATGGACCACTGCCGACAGCCGGCCAAGGCGGGCATCCTGGTGTCGTTCGTGCAGGGCGTGGGCTATCTGGTCGGCGGCGTACTGCCCTTCGTGGCCGGTTCGATCCGCGACACCGTCGGCGACCTCAGTGTGGCGTGGGTGGCGATGGCCTGCGTGACCGCCGCCGCGCTGGTACTGGCAGCACGGGCCACGCCGGTCAGCGCCGAGCGGTTCGACGCACGCTGATCAGGTGCCGCCTTCGGCAGTGCGCGTTTGCGGCGGCAGCAGCTGTTCTGCAAGGCCACGGTAGATCGGCACCCGGCACACCAGCCCGGACACGCCACGGGCGATGAGCACCGTGGCCAGGATCGGCAGCAGCAGATCGCCGCTGTCGGTCAATTCCAGCGAAATGACCGCCGAGGTCAGCGGGGCCTGGGTGACGCCGGTGAGGTAGGCGCACATGCCCAGCAGCACGAATGCGCGCGGGTCGACGTCGGGCATCAGTACCGCAAGGTTGTGGCCCAGCCCGGCGCCCACTGCCAGGGCGGGCGAGAACAGGCCGCCCGGAATGCCGGCGATGTACGACGCCAGGTTCGCCAGCAGCTTCATCAGCCCGAACTCATGGCCGACCACCGCCTGGCCCTGCACCAGGCTGCGCGCCTGCTCGTAGCCGGTTCCGAAGGCGCCTTCGCCGAACACGAGCGCCAGGCCGACCACCACCAGCCCGCAGGCCGCCGCCAGCAACACGGGGTGGCGCTGGCGCAGCGTGCCCAGCCAGCGCGGACGCCCGGCCACGCTGGCCAGCACCATGCGGGCAAACAGACCGCCCAGCAGCCCGGCCACCACCCCACAGAGCAGGATGGCCAACCAGCCCTGGCCCAGCGGCAGGCGCGCGCTCACATGGCCGAAATACGTGTAGTTACCGAGCAGCCCCAGCGACACCACGCCGCCCACGATCACCGCAGTCAGCAGCGTGCCGGAGAAACGGTGCTCGAAACGGCCGCTCAGCTCTTCGATGGCGAACACGATGCCGGCCAGTGGCGTGTTGAATGCCGCCGCGATGCCGGCGGCACCGCCGGCCAGCAGGAAGTGCGACAGTTCGCGCGGATCCTTGAAGCCGAACCAGCGCCCGAACAGGTACATCAGGCTGGCGCCCACGTGCACGGTCGGACCTTCGCGCCCGACCGAGGCGCCGCCCAGCAGGGACAGCGAGGTCAGCAGGAGTTTGCCGGCCGACACCGCCGGGGACAGATTGGTTTTCCGGAATGCCTCATCGGGCTTGTCCAGCGCGGCGATGACCTGCGGAATGCCGCTGCCGCGCGTGGGCCGCATCGCACCGCTGGTCAACCAGGCCAGCAGCGCGAAGATGCCCGGGGTGAGCAACAGCGCCCACCAGGGCGAGTGCTCGATGATGCGCCGGAACACGGCAAAGGCTGCATCGCTGGCCTTGGCAAACAGGATGGCGACCAGGGCCACCGCCACAGCGCCGATCCACAGCGCGGCACGGCGGCGCCAGGCCTCGCTGCGCAGCTGCGCGAGCAGGCGGGCCGGGATTCGTTGGGGCTCGATCATGCGGTGAGTATGTCCCGCATGCAGAGCGGGCGAAAGCCGAAGGCGGGGCCGTTGACCTTGCCGGACACGGTGAAACAGGCAGGTTGGTGCAAGTCATGACAATCGCGCAGAGTTCCCTGAACAGGAACCTTATTCATGTACTGGTCAGTTCAATATTCAGGGTCGATTTCACCAGCAAACGGATAATTCACACCTGTCGACCGCCTCTTCTCTCCCTCTCTCCCGAGAGGAGGCGGCCGGCAAAACCAAAAATAATTAAAGGTGTGTCCCGATGAACAAGAATTCGCTGCTCGCCCTGGGTCTGCTGGCTGCACTGCCGTTCGCTGCATCGGCTGCTGACGGCCTGTCGTACAACTATGTCGAAGGCGGTTACGTGAACACCGATGCCAAGGGCGGCGACGCCGATGGCTGGGGCGTGAAGGGCTCGGTTGCAGTGCACCCGAACTTCTCGGTCTTCGCTGATTACAGCAAGCAGGAAACCGACACCTTCAAGAACGACGTTGACCAGTGGCGCATCGGCGCCGGCTACAACTATGGCATCGCACCGAACACCGACCTGGTGGCACGTGTTGCGTACCAGAAGTTCGACATGAAGCACGGCCTGGACTTCAACGGCTATTCCACCGAAGTGGGCCTGCGCACGGCATTTACCCCGAACCTGGAAGGCTACGCGCTGGCCGGTTACGAGGATTACAGCAAGAAGCACGGTATCAACCCGGAAGGTGAGTTCTACGGCCGCGTCGGCGCCACCGCCAAGTTCACCCCGAACTGGGGCCTGAGCGGCGAAGTGAAGCTGGCCAAGGCCGGCGATCGCGAGTGGTTCGTGGGCCCGCGCTTCACCTGGTAAGAACAGCAGTGCAGTAAAAGTGCGTTACCGGCGTGTGCTCTCTCTCTCTCTCCCGCACGCCACCCGAAGCCCGGCCTCGCGCCGGGCTTCTTTTTTTCCTGTCCCTCGCGACGGATGGATACCACCTTGGGCGGGTGCCGCTCTACTGTGGTGTGGCGCTACGAAGTGCAGTAGAGCCACGCCATGCGTGGCTGCGTAGCGCTCGGGCTGCCCCAGCCACGCATGGCGTGGCGCTCCCCGGCTTCCGGAAACCCCCGCCTGAAGTGTGCAGTAGAGCCACGCCACGCGTGGCTGCGCAGCGCGCTGGCTGCCCCAGCCACGCATGGCGTGGCGCTCCCCGGCTTCCGGAGAACCTCCGCCTGAAGTGTGCAGTAGAGCCACGCCACGCGTGGCTGCGCAGCGCGCTGGCTACCCAAGCCACGCATGGCGTGGCGCTACAGCTGTGCTTCCAGCTCGGCCAGCCGCTGCAACCGCCGCTGCCGGCGCCGTCCGGCCCAGGCGCCAGCCAACGCGGCGCCCAGCACCACGGCAGCGTTCAACCACAGATTCAGCGCCCACGTCTGCGGCGGCAGCGCGCCGGGGGCATCGGGGCCGGCCTGCATCGCATCGCGCGCCAGCAGCACCAGCCCGCCCCAGACTGCCAGTGACAGCCAGATGTTGAGCCGCCAGATCTGCATCGAGATGCGCGCGCGCTGGCGCTCGAAGGCCAGCAGTGCGGCCGGGGCCAGGCCATGGCTGCGCCACTGCCGCCGGCGTTGCACGAAGATCCAGCCCGCCACGGCCAGCACGAATACGATCAGGCCCCACAGCAGCCCAGGGGCGACCAGGTGGCGCGGGTCGAGCAGGGCGCGGACGCAGCTGCCCACCGCCATCGCCGTGACCAGCAGTTCCAGTGCCGAACGCAGGCGGATCCAGCGGCTGCGACGCGCGGCTTCGCGCTGCAGCGCGGCCACATCCACCGCCGGCAGGGTGGGCTGCTGCTGCCACAGCGCCTGCAGGTCGCTCCACTCGTTGCTGTCGGTAGCCGGGTTCATCGGGCGCCTCCCATCCGTTCGCGAAGTTGCCGACGTGCGCGGCTCAGGCGCTGGGCAACGGTGTTCTCTTCCAGTGCCAAGGCCTGGCCGATCTCGCGCTGCGAAAAGCCTTCCAGCGCCAGCAGCACCACCTGGCGCAGGCCCAGTGGCAGCTGCCGTACGGCCTGCAGCAGGCTGTCGTGCTGCTGGGCGCGCGCGGTGTGCTGCAGCGGGTCAGCATCCGGATCCGGCAGACGGTCATCCAGCGCACTGCTGCGATGGCGCTGTTCCCCGGCCAGTGCATCCATCGCGCGGTTGTGCGCGACCCGCGCAATGAAGGCACGCAGCGTGCCCTCTTCACCACGCCAGCGCGGCAGTGCCTGCCACAGGGCAATGCTGATTTCCTGCAGCAGGTCATCACGGCGGGCGGGCTCGCGCGCATAGCTGCCAGCCATGCGCACCAGCATCGGCCAATGCGCCTGCAGTACCCCGGCGATATCCATGGACAGCGTATTGCCCAACCGTGCCGCTCCTCAGCCAACGTCATCCGCGAACGCATCGCGGTAGACCCAATAGGATACGTAGCCGAGCAGCAGCAGGGGCAGCAGCAGCCATGGCTGGTAGGGCAGCGCGACCAGCAGCACCGCGTTGAGCAGCAGGTAGGCCCCGAGCGGGCGCCAGCCTGCGCGCAGCAGGCGCAGGTTGTCGCGCAGGGCCGTCGCGACCGTCATGCCATCCAGCAGTACACGCGGCACGGTGGTCAGCAGCAGCATGCCCAGCGGCAGGCCGCTGGCCAGCACCAGGCCAATCTGCAGGCGGCTGACCAAGCCCGCCAGCGTTGCGCTGTCGCCGACAACGAAGGCCATTGCCGCCGAGGGACCGGCCAGCACGCCGGCCATCGCTACCTGTCCAGCGAAGACCAGCGCCGAAAGCACGGCCAGCACTGCCACGGCCACCGGGCGCGCGCACAGGCGGCGGCCCGCCTGCAACGGCGCGAAGCGTCCGTCACGGACGAACGCATCCAGCATCAGCAGGGCCCACATCGAAAACAGCGGTACCACCAGCTTGGACAGCACCACGCCAGCCACCGGCACGCCGAACTGCAGCACGATCTCCACCAGCATCGGCAGCAGGGCCAGCAGGAACAGGCGCAGGGGCGCCCGCCGCAGCAGGCGCGCGCTCAGTGCCAGCCAGTGCAGCAGGCGCCGGGTGGGCCAGTGTCGGCGTGGCGGGGCGATGGGGGCGGCGATGTCCGTGGCGTGCATGCGGGCTCCAGGCGGGGTGTATTGGAGACTGAAGACGGGGCCAGCGAAGAAAACCTGACATCGGTTCCGTTGGAATCGCCCACGCGTGGCCACCGGCAATGCGCTTCAGTCGCGCCACGCCGTAGGGGGATGCATTCCTCAGCCACGCATGGCGTGGCGCTACTGCAGCTCCACCATCAGCAGGGGGTTCAGCTAGAATCGCCCGCACCTCGCCATGTGCGATGTGCCCGCCCCACGCCAGCAGGATGTTCCATGAATTCCCAGCCCGCCCCGATCACCGCCCTCAACCACACGCTCGACAACGAGCCGCAGCAGATCACCGCGCCGTTGACCCATTGCGCAGCGTTCCTGGTGCTGAAGGTCAAGGACGATGCCGATTCCATCGCCCGGGCGCGCGAGGTGCTGGGCAGCACCGATGACCTCATCAAGAACACCGCCATCCGCGAGATCGAGCGTACCTTCACCTGCAATGTGGCCATTGGCCACCGCGCATGGGCAGCGCTGGTGGGCAGCACGCCGCCGCGCGAACTGAAGCCGTTCCGCGAGATCAAGGGCGCTACCCACACCGCGGTGTCCACCCCGGGCGATCTGCTGTACCACATCCGCGCACGCACCCAGGATCTGATCGTGGCGTTCGAGCGCAATCTGCTGCTGGCCTTCGGCGATGCGGTGGAAACGGTGGATGAAGTGGCCGGCTTCCGCTACTTCGATGGCCGTGACCTGCTGGACTTCGTCGATGGCACGGCCAACCCGGAAGGGCTGTCCCTGCCGGAGGCCACGATCGTCGGCGATGAAGACCCGCAACATGCGGGTGGCAGCTACGTGGTGGTGCAGAAGTACCTGCACAACCTCGATGCCTGGCGTGCGCAGAAGACCGAGGCGCAGGAAGCGATCATCGGCCGCACCAAGCACAACAACATGGAACTGGACGATGCGCCGGCCGATGCGCAGAAATCGCACAAGACGCTGTGCACCATCGAAGATGCCGACGGCGAGCATGAGATCCTGCGTGACAACATGCCCTTCGCCAACCCTGGCCGTGGCGAGTACGGCACGTACTTCATCGGCTATACGCGCCGCCTGTGGGTGATCGAGACCATGCTCGAGCGCATGTTCATCGGCAACCCGGCACCGCTGCACGATCGCATCCTGGATTTCTCGACGGCCACCACCGGCGTGACCTTCTTCGCGCCCTCGCGCAAGGTGCTGGCCGACCTGGGCGGATGACCCCACGCCACGCGTGGATGTCTCTCTGGTAGATGCCAACTTGGTTGGCAGAAGCGCGCCAACCAAGGTTGGCGACTACCGGTAGATCCGCGCCATTACCGATGCGTGCGTGCTGCAGCGCTCCACGCACGCAGGCCATACACGGCCAGGCCCAGGAAGAACACGTACAGCGCCGCGGTCACGTGCAGCGACTTGAACAGGTACGTGCCCACATAGACCACGTCCACACCGATCCACACCCACCAGCAGGCCACGTGCCGGCGCGCCTGCCACCATTGCCCGACCAGGCTCAGCCCGGTCAGCAGGGCATCCAGCCAGGGCAGCGCTGCATCGGTGAAGCTGTGCATGGCCGCACCCAGGGCGATGCCGCCGCACACGCCGATGGCCAGGTCGCGCAGCAGTGTGCCGCGTGGCAGCGGCACGATGCGGATGCTGCCTTCATCGGCGGCGTGGCGGCGCCAGTTGAGCCAGCCGTAAACCAGGAAGCCACCGAAGGCCACCTGCAGCAGCGTGTCCGAATACAGCTTGGCCTCGGCGAACACCAGGCCATACAGCGCCACCGACAGCAGGCCCACCGGCCACGCCGCCAGCCGGCGCCGGGCCATCAGCCAGACGCCAAGCACGCTGCACAGCGCGGCGGTCCATTCGAGCAGGACGCCGCTCACAGTGCGAACGTCACCGACAGGCGTGCCTGTCGCGGTGCACCGGGGAACAGGTAGTAATCACCGCCGCTGCTGCCGGTATCGCGCCAGTAGAAGCGGTTGAACACGTTGTCCACCGACAGGTTCCAGGTGACGGCCCGTTCGTGCAGGCGATGCTGGAAGCGCAGGCCGGCATCGAACACCGAATAGTCCGGCGCGCGCACGCTGCCATCGGCACGGGCCACGTTGGCGCCGGCGTAGCGCCAGCCACCGGTCACGTCCAGGCCCTGCACGAAGGGCAGCGCGTAGGCCAGGTGCACGCTGGCCCGCACCTTGGGCACGTTCACCAGCTGATGGCCTTCATAGACCGGGGTGCCGGCATCGCGCGCACGCGCCTGCAGCACGCTGGCGCTGGCCACGATCTGCAGCGCATCGGTCAGCTGGCCATTGGCGGTCAGTTCCAGGCCGGTATGGGTCTGCGTGCCCTGCTGGACGAAGGTGTAGCCGGCGTCGCTGCCATCGGGCTGGGCGAACTGGTAGGGCTGGGAAATGCGGAACAGTGCCGCGCCCACGGTCAGCGTCTGCACCGGCACGTACTTCACTCCCACTTCCAGCTGCCGCGACTGCACGGCCGGCAGGAATTCATCGGCATTGGAGGTCCAGAACGGTGCTTCCTGGCCCAGCGAAATGCCGCGCACGTAGCTGCCGTACACATTGAGCTGGTCGTTGGCCTTCCACACCAGCGCGGTCTGCGGCAGGAAGCGCGACAGGCGGCTGTGCCGTTGCGGGGTGCCGCGCTTGTCATAGGCGCGCTCATCCAGGCGCACGAAGCGGCCACCGGCCAGCCACTGCCAGTCATCGCCGAAGCGGATGCGATCCAGCGCGAACACGGCGGTCTGGCGGCTGTCCAGGCGGCGTGCGGACGGGCCCGGCTGCAGCGGCGAAGGGTCGTATACCGGCACCTGCGCATCGTGGATGTTGGCGCTGCCCACGTACTCGTTGACGCTGGGGCGGCGATCAACGGTGCGGCGGAAGGTGTCGGCGCCGACCGTCAGCTCGTGGCCGATGCTGCCGGTGTCGAAGCGGCCCCGCAGTTCGGCGCGCGCCTGCTGGTTGCGGCGGGTGTCGTCCGGGCTGCGATAGTCGTAGATGTCGTAGTCGCCATTGGGCGCGAAATAGTTGCCCGGCACGCTGCCATCGGCGCACTGCGCGGTGTAGTAGCAGCCGTAGGCGAAGGCCACGTTGTCATCGATGACCGAACGGCTGTAGCCCACCGATACGCGCGACTGCCAGCGCTCGTTGAAATCGTAGGTGTGCAGGGCAGTGATGTTGGTGCTGGCGATATCCACCGGGCGCTGCCAGGGCTGGTAGCCGAGCAGGTGCTCGCGGTCGACGCCACGCGGCAGCTCGCTGGCCCCCAGCAGCTGGTAGCCGGACGCCGAACGCTGCGAGCTGGTCTGGTAGTTGGCATCCACTTCCAGCTTGCCGCGTTCGCCGATCAGCCAGTCCGCCGCCACCGAATAGAAATTGCGCCGGCCCTCGGCATGCTCGACGTAGGTTTCGCTGGCATCCCAGGCCGCATTGACGCGCACGCCGAACCGGGGCGTGATCCAGTGGCCGACATCGGCGGCGACATAGCGCGAGCCTTCCGAATCGGTGGCCAGGGTGACGTTGCGCACTTCGGCCGGACGCTTGCCCACGTAGTTGATGAGGCCGCCCGGAGCCATCACGCCTGCGGCCAGGCCGGCTTCGCCCTTGAGGATCTGCACCTCCTGCACGTTCTCCAGGGCCAGGCGCTGTTCGCCGGCAACGGCCAGGCCGTTGAAGCGGTAGCCGGTGGCCGCATCCAGGGCGAAGCCGCGGATGGCGATGTTCTGGTAGTAGCCGACCGGCGCGTAGGCATCGCCCAGCGAGGCATCGTTGCTGGCCAGTTCGGACAGCGAGCGTACCTGGCGTCGATCAAGGTAATCGCGGTCGAGCACGTTCACCGAGGCCGGCGTGTCCTGCCAGCTGCCGCCACCGAAGGCATTGGCGTGCGAGGTATCGCCGGCCGGTCTGCCGGCCTGCACGCGTACCGCTGCCAGTTCGGTCGGCGAGCGCTCGGCGGCGGTGGCGTCCACGTCGGGGGATGCCTCGGCTGCGCGGGCGTGCAGCGGCAGGGCGGCGCAGAGGGCAAGGGCGAGCAGGGTGGGGCGCAGGCAGCGGTTCATTCGGTTCGTCTTCTGACAACAAGGGAGACGAAGCGACGGCGCGCACGCGCACCCGCCCGGAGTGGGGGTGCGACTGCTGCTCAAAGCTCCCTACGCCGGTGCAAACCGGATCAGGTTCCAAGGGACTCTCTCAGCCTGGCAGATCCAGGCACCCCCGCTTCAGGTGACCATTTCACTACAAACGGTACGGATTTGCGAGCGGTGGGGGCCGCGAGGGGGTCAGAGCCCTTTGCTGCGCAAAGGGATCCGACCCCCTCGCGGACCCCACCTGCCCTTACGCCGCCGCGCGCAGCGCCTGCAGCAAGGCCTGGCCTGCCTTGGTGTGGAACCACGCCGCATGCCCCAGCAGGAAGGGTTTCCACGCCACGTCGGCGTTGGCGGTGGAGCCGGTGACGCCCTCGAAGTACTCCACCTCGGACAGCGCGAAGTCGAAATGGACCATCGGCAACAGGTCCGCCAGCAGCTGCACGCGGGCAGCCGACAGCGGCAGCACCTGGCGGTAGCCCTGCAGCAGGGCCAGGGCGATGTCGATGCGCACGGCACCGAGGCCGCGTTCCAGTTCCAGCCAGGCCACCGCGTTGCGTTCGATGGCCGTGGCCAGGTCGAACACGGCGCTGGTGGGCGAGGCCAGGCCGAAATCCAGCACCGTGGCCACCGCACCGTCGGCATCCCACAGCAGGTTGGAGACGTGCCAGTCGTTGTGTGCCCACAGCCGCGGCTCGTCGCGCAGGCGCGCCGCGAGGCCTGCGTGCCAGGGCAGCACCTCGGCGCGCAGCTGCGCCTGCCAGGGAATGCGTGCCAGGTAGCGGGCCAGGCAAGGCCGGTCCGGCAGCTGGCCCTGCAGTGCGGCGATGGGATCGTCGGCGCGGATCAGGTCGTCGCGGGCCACCAGGATGTGGGTACTGCGCTGGGGCGCCGCGTAGCTGGCCGACGCCTGGTGCAGGCCTGCGAGCATGCGCCCGGCCTGCAGCGCCTGGGCGGTATCGGTCAGCAGCGACCACGACACCGCGTCGCGATACAGGTCCGCGCCGGCTCCGGCCGCGTGCAGTTCATAGGTCCATGGCCCGTGTTCGACCGCAGTCGGGCCGTCCGCGCTGGCCAGCACCCGCACCACCGGCACGCCCTGTGCGGACAGGTGGGCAATGAAGCGGTGTTCCTCCTGCAGGCAGGCGGCGCTGCGCACGCTGTGATGGTGGCGCTTGATGAAGATCCTGCCCATTGCACCCTCGACGATCGCCGCCGCCGACAGCGGGCGCGGGCTGTGCCAGCGCAGTGTGCTGTCGGCCGCCAAGGCCGGGTACTGCGTGCACAGCCAGGCCACTTCGTCGGCGCTGATTGCCGGCCAGTCGGCAGCGACCTCGTCGTTGTTCAGGCCCTGCACGCGATGGGGGGAAGAAGTCATGCCGCAGCCGCTGCCGGGAAAGGAATCACCAAGGCTGCGCATTCAACGCCATGGGCGCTGACGACGCAACCTGCGCAGGCAGGAACGAAAACGGGCAGATCCAGGATCTGCCCGTTGCGATACCGCTCAACCGATGGCGCGCTTACCAGCCGCGATGGCGGCCGCGGTCGTGGTAATGGCGGCGGTCATGGCCCCGGTCGTGGTAGCCGCGGCTGTAGCCCCGGTTGTAGCCACGGTCATAACGACGGTTGTCGTAACGCCGGTCATAGCGGTTGTCGTGGCGGTCCTTGGTGGTCAGGTTGCCGATGGCACCACCGGCCACGGCACCACCGATGGTCGCGGTCGGGTCGCCATTGGAGATCAGATGGCCGGCCACACCGCCCACCACCGCACCGACGACGGTGCGCTTGTCCTTCCGCGACATCGCGCTGGCATCGCTGACCACGGCCACGCCGGCCAGCAGGGCCAGCGCCATTGCCAGGCCACGGAAGCTGATTGCGGACGTACTGATCATGTTCGGTTCTCCTGTCTGGGGCATGCCACGGTGGGCAGGGAGGGCGGGGGGCGCCCTGGCTGCCGTGATGTCCACGCTGGTCGTCCAACATTGTCGGAACATTGCGCGTGCCCACCGTGCGGCCTGCGTATTCATCTAGCGTCAAACGGCATGAAGCCAGCCTGAAAGTTCAATCGCCAGAGGGACAGGGTTCAGATTTTGCCGTCACGCAGGTAGTCGAACAGTTCGGCATCGCCCTTCAGGCCGAGCTTGAGCATTGCATCGCCTTTCTGCCGGCTGATGGTGCTGACGCTCTTGTGCAGCTGCAGGGAGATTTCCTTGACCGTCATCCCGGTGCCGAGCAGCCGCAGCACTTCCACTTCACGCGGCGATAGCGGCTTGCCATCGCCTTCGCGCATGCGCCAGCTTCCGGCTTCTTCCACGCGCTCGCGCAGGCTGCGGCTGATGTAGGACTGGCCGCGATAGACCGTCTGGATGGCCTGCGGCAGTTCCTCCATCGACGAACTCTTGTCGACCAGGCCCAGCACGCCCGAATCGAGCACCATGCGCAGGATGGCCAGGTTGTTGGACACGCTGAGCATCAGCACCGGCAGGTCCGGGTAGCGGCGGCGGATCATGCCGATCATCGCGAAGCCATCGGCCTGCGCACTGCCGGGCATCGAATAGTCGGTCACCAGCATGTCGCAGGGCTGGCTGGCCAGCAGGGCCATCAGGGCCTGCACGCCATCGGCCTCGCCCACGACCCGGCCGACGCCGCTGGATTCGATCACGGCTCGGGTACCGATGCGTACGACGGGGTGGTCGTCTGCGATGATGATGCGCAAGGTCATGCTCTAGTATGGCCTTTCGGGCAGTGCCGGCCGCGAGCGGCGCGGTACCGGGCGGGTTTCTGGGAGAACGTCGCAGATGGGGAACCGGGCAATGCGTGGATGGGTCCTTGTGCTGGGGCTGCTGGGCCTGTCCACGCTGGCACAGGCCGAGCCGGGACCGTTGCCCTTGACCCCGCCGCAGCGCCAGTTCCTGGCCGCGCACCCGGTCATCATTGCGGGCCAGTATGACAGTGGTTGGCCCCCGTTCGAGGCCCTGCAGCAGGGTCAACCGGTGGGCCTGGGGCCGGATTACCTGTCGCTTCTGGCTCGTCAGCTGGGGGTGGAGGTTCAGTTTCGTCGTTACCCGGACTGGAATTCAGTGCTGGATGCGACATGCCGTGGCGAAATCGACGTAGTGATGAACGTCGCGTTCAGTGCCGAACGCGCCCGCTGCATGGACTACACGCGCGCCTACGTGGAAGCGCCGCTGGCGATGGTGGGGCGGCCGGGTGACCTGCGCGCATCCGAAACGCCGGACCTCGATGGACTGCGGGTGGTCATCGAGCAGGATTTCATGACCGCCCCGCAGGTGCGTGCCCGTTTTCCGCGTGCCCGACAACTCGTCGCAACTGACACGCAGACCGCGCTGCATATGGTCAGAGACGACAAGGCGGATGTATTCATCGGCAATGCCTACGTCGCAACCGAGCTGATCGCCCTGCAGAAGATCGACGGCGTGGTGATGCTGCGGCCCAGCGATCTGCCACCCGAGCGCCTGCATTTCGGAGTTTCCCATGGCGCCCATCCGCTGGCCGAAGCGCTGGATGTGGCTCTGGCAGGGACCAGTCCCTCGCAACGCGATGCACTGACGCAGCACTGGCTGCCGCCCCTGAAGTGGTCCACATCGGCCCAGCTTGCCCTCAGCCAGGCCGAGAAGCGCGTACTGCAGGAGCCGTTGAAGATTGGATTCGCACCCAACGCGGCGCCTTTGTCCTTCGCCGGTGAGGACGGCCAGCCCGACGGGCTGACCAGCGGCTACCTGCAGCGCTTGCAGCAGGCCGGGGCCACCCTGCAGATCGATCCCAGCCATGACTGGTTCGATGTCCGCGAGAAGGCCAAGCGCGGCGAACTGCAGGCGGTCATCGGCATTCCGATCGATTCCCGTTACCTGGGGCCGGGCTGGGTCTTCAGCCAACCCTTCATCAGCGTGCCCAATGTCATCGTCACCCCCCAGCGCAGCCCGGTGATGCTGGGCCTGGCCGATCTGCAGGGCAAGCGGGTGCTGCTGTCCGACCCGGAACGGGTGCGTGGCTACGTGCTGCAGCAGGCGCCGCAGGCCCGCATCATTCCGGCACGCAGCGCAGAGCAGGCACTGCAGCGGCTGGCCGATGGCGAAGCCGATGCCTACGTGGGCAACCTGGCACTGGTCGACCAGCTGATGCGGACCCGTTTCCCCGGGCGCCTGCAGATTGCCGCGCCGGCCAACTTCAACGACGAGCTTGCGCTGGCGGTGGATGCGCAGCACGGCGTTCTTGCCACCACCTTCGACCGCCTGCTGCTGCAGATGACGCCCCGCGAGCGTGATGCCCTGCGTGACCGCTGGCTGGCTGCCGAGTACCAGCATGACGTGCAATGGAGTGCGCTCCTGCACTGGGGCGTGCCCGCGCTGCTGGTGCTGCTCACCGCGGGGCTGGTGTACGCGCTGGGGAGATGGCGGCTGCGCAGGGAAGTAGCGGGGCGACGCGATGTCGAGCAGCGCCTGGCCGATGTGACCGACAACCTGCCGGCCATCGTCTACCAGGCACGTCGCGCTGCCGATGGCACGCTCAGCTTTCCCTTCATCGCCGGCGACGTCCATGCACTGTTCGGCATATCCCGGCAGCAGGCGATGGACGATGCCAACCTGCTGCTGGAACGCATCGACGAGGAGGACCGTCCAGTGGTGCTGCGGGGCACCGACCAGGCCGCGCGTGCGTTCTCGTCCTGGTCATTCGAGTTCCGGGTGAACACCCCCGAAGGCATCACCCGCTGGGTGCGCAGCCAGGCCCATCCGTATGCCGCAGAAGCGGGTGCGGTCACCTGGAGTGGTTACTGGGTGGATGTCAGCGAAGCGCGCGCGCAGGCCGATGCGCTGGCGGCGGCCAAGGTCGAGGCCGAAGAGGCGGTGGAAGCCAAGGCCCGCTTCCTGGCAACCATGAGCCACGAGATCCGCACGCCGATGAGCGGTGTGCTGGGCATGCTGGAAGTGCTCTCGCATTCGCCCCTGGACCAGGAACAGCAGCGCATCATCGGGGTGATCGAAGACTCCGCGCAGATGCTGCGGCAGATCCTGGATGACATCCTCGATTACTCGCGCATGGAAGCGGGGGCACTGCGCCTGGCGCCGGTGCCGATGCCGCTGCGGCCGCTGCTGGAAAGCGTGTGCCGGCTGCTCTCGGCGCAGGCAACCGCGCGTGGCCTGGCCCTGCAGGTGGACATCGATCCGCGGCTGGCACAGGCACACGAAGTCGATGGCGTGCGCCTGCGGCAGATCGTCTTCAACCTGCTCAGCAATGCCATCAAGTTCACCGCGCAGGGCAGCGTGCGCCTGCAGGTGGATGTGCTGGGAGCCACCACCGAAGACGGCAGCCAGCCACTGCGGCTGACCGTGTCCGACACCGGCATCGGCATCGCCGACGATCAGATTCCACATCTGTTCGCGCCGTTCGCCCAGGCCGGCGCGCACATCCAGCGGGAGCACGGAGGCACCGGCCTGGGCCTGAGCATCTGCCACCGGCTGGTGCAGAAGATGGGCGGCGAGATCTCCCTGCACAGCGTGCTGGGCGAAGGCACGCGGGTGGATGTGCTGCTGTCGCTGGTGGAAGCACGTGCGGATGATGTGCAGGCGCTGCTGTCCGAACAGGAACAGACCGCCCTGCTGCCACCGGCGCTGCGCCAGGCGCGCGTGCTGGTGGTGGAGGACCACCCGACCAACCAGGCGATGATGGACTGGCGCCTGCAGCAGCTGGGCGTGCCGCATGTGCTGGTGGATGACGGCCAGCAGGCGCTGGACCGCCTGTCGGTCGAGGAATTCGATCTGGTGATCACCGACTGCCGCATGCCGGTGCTGGATGGCTTCGCCTTCGCCCGCCTGCTGCGCGAGCGTGAAAGCCGCAGTGGTCTGCCACGCCTGCCGATCATCGCGCTGACCGCCAGTGTGCTCAACGATGACGCACGGCGCTGCCGTGAGGCCGGCATGGATGACGTGCTGGCCAAACCGCTGTCGCTGGCCACGCTGCGCCAGGCACTGCTGCGCTGGCTGCCGCAGGCGGCGGCGCTGGACGTGCCGGTACCGCAGGAGGCACCGGCAGCGCCCGCCGAGGGCACCACCACGCAGGAACTGCCCGATCTGGCCGCCCTGCAGCAGCGGTTCGGTTCCCTGCAGGTGGCCACCCAGCTGCGCGACAGCCTGCTGCAGGCCACGGCCACGGACATCGCCCAGCTGCAGCGGGCGCTGGGTGAAGGTGATCGCGCCAGCACGATCCAGCAGCTGCACCGCATGGGCGGCGCGCTGGGTTCGGTGGGCGCGCGTGGCCTGGCCGACCGCGCGGCGGCGCTGGAACAGCAGCTGCAGCAGGCCAGCGATGCCGATGCGGCGCCCGTGCTGCGGCAGGTGGGTCAGTTCGTGCAGCAGCTGCAGCAGCAGCTGCAGCGCCTGGCCAGCTCTACGGCGGGCTAACGGGCCGCCTGTTCCTGCAGGTAGGCAATCACCCGCGCACGCCGCTCGGCACTGGGGAACGCGTTGTACATGCGCGTGCCCGGCACCACGTGGGTGGGCGACTGCAGAAAGGTGTCCAGCGTCTGCGCGCTCCACACGAAGCCGGCGCGGCGCATGCCGTCCGAATAGGCATAGTCGGGCAGGCTGCCGGCGCGGCGGCCGATCACCCCATGCAGGTTGGGGCCGAAGCGATGGATGCCGCCGGCTTTGACCGTGTGGCAGCCGGCGCAGATCTCGAAGGCCTGCTGCTGGGCCTGCAGGCGGGCCTGTGCAGGCGTCAGCGGTGCCGGTGGCGTGCGCTGGCAGGCCGCAGTGGCCAGGGTGAGGATCAGCAGCAGGGGCAGGCAGGCACGCATGGGCGGGCAGGATAACGGCCTGCCCGCGGCAACGGGCTGCGACAGGGCGTCGCAGCCCCGTGCCATCACATGCCCGAGTAGTTCGGGCCGCCGCCGCCCTGCGGGGTCACCCAGACGATGTTCTGGGTGGGGTCCTTGATGTCGCAGGTCTTGCAGTGCACGCAGTTCTGCGCGTTGATCTGCAGGCGCGCGCTGTCGCCTTCGCCGACGAACTCGTAGACACCGGCCGGGCAGTAGCGTGCTTCCGGGCCCGCGTATTCGGCCAGGTTCACCTTCACCGGAATGCTGGCGTCCTTCAGCGTCAGGTGGCTGGGCTGGTTCTCGTCGTGGTTGGTGCTGCTCAGGAACACCGAACTGAGGCGATCGAAGGTGAGCACGCCATCGGGCTTGGGGTAGGCGATGCGCGTGTGCCTGGCCGCCGGTTCCAGGCAGGCGTGGTCCGGGGTGCTGTGGCGCAGGGTCCACGGCGGGTTGCGCACGCCCAGCTTGGGCAGCAGCCACTGCTCGATGCCGGTCATCAGCGTGGCCACGGTCTGGCCCTTCTTGAACCACTGCTTGAAGTTCTTGGCCTGCTGCAGCTCGGTGAACAGCCAGCTGGCCTCGAAGGCCTTCGGATAGGCGTCCAGTTCATCGTGCTGGCGGTCGGCGGCCAAGGCATCAAAGGCGGCATCGGCGCACAGCATGCCGGTCTTGATCGCGGCGTGGCTGCCCTTGATGCGGCTGACGTTGAGGTAACCGGCTTCGCAACCGACCAGCGCACCGCCGGGGAACACCGTCTTCGGCAGCGACATCAGGCCACCGGCGGTGATGGCGCGGGCGCCGTAGCCGATGCGGGTGCCGCCCTCCAGGTGCTTGCGGATGGACGGGTGGGTCTTGAAACGCTGGAATTCCTCGAACGGGCTCAGCCACGGGTTCTTGTAGTCCAGGCCGACCACATAGCCGATGGCGACCTTGCCGCCGTCGGCGTGGTACAGGAACGCGCCGCCGTAGGTGTCGTTGTCCAGCGGCCAGCCGGCGGCGTGCACCACCAGGCCCGGCTCGTGCTTGGCCGGGTCGATCTGCCACAGCTCCTTGATGCCGATGCCGTAGGCCTGCGGGTCCTTGCCTTCATCCAGCTTGAAGCGCGCGATGAGCTGGCGGCCGAGATGACCGCGCGCCCCTTCGCCGAAGATCGTGTACTTCGCGTGCAGCGCCATGCCGCGCTCGAAGGCCGGGCCGATGCTGCCGTCCTTTTCGATGCCCATGTCGCCGGTGGCCACGCCGATCACTTCGCCGCTTTCGCCGTACAGCACCTCGGCGGCGGCGAAGCCGGGGAAGATCGCCACTTCCAGCGCTTCAGCCTGCTGCGCCAGCCAGCGGGTCACTTCACCCAGGCTGATGATGTAGTTGCCTTCGTTGTGGAAGCACTCCGGCAGCAGCGCGTTGGGCGTGCTGCGCGCGCCGGTTTCGCTGAGGAACAGGAATTCATCGCGGGTGACTTTCTGCTTCAACGGCGCGCCGCGCTCGGCCCAGTCCGGGAACAGTTCGGCCAGCGCACGCGGGTCCATCACCGCACCGGAGAGCACGTGTGCACCCGGCTCGGAGCCCTTTTCCAGCACGCACACCGACAGTTCGCGGCCGGCTTCCACCGCGCGCTGGCGCAGGCGGATGGCGGTGGCCAGGCCGGCAGGACCGGCGCCGACGATCACCACGTCGAACTCCATTACTTCACGCGGGGGCAGGGCGTTGGCTTCAGCGCTCATCGAATGCATGACTCGTGGGTAGTGCCGGCATCGGGGCCACCGGCGGTGCCTGGGAATCGCGCGTGCAACCACGTGCGAAACGCTTGTTTGAATGTGTCAGGGTACCGGGACGCGCGTGATCGAGCTAGATCGGCGATGTTCACGTCGCGTTTGCTGCAGTGCAGCGCAGTGTCCGGGCCCCGGATGACCGACAATGGTCCGGTCCTGACTGCGCGTGAGTGCCATGGCTCTGCATCCGTACGACCTGTTCGATGTCCGTTCCCTGCTCAGCGAGGAAGAGCGCGCGGTGCAGGACAGCGTGGCCCGCTTCACCAACGAGCGCGTACTGCCGATCATTGGCGATGCCTTCGACCAGGCTCGGTTCCCGGACGAACTGGTACCGGAAGTGGCGGCGCTGGGCCTGCTCGGCGCGACCCTGCCCACCGAGTACGGCGGCGGCGGGCTGGGCGCGGTCAGTTACGGCCTGATCTGCCAGGAACTGGAACGCGGCGATTCGGGCCTGCGCAGCTTCGTGTCGGTGCAGAGTTCGCTGTGCATGTACCCCATCTACGCCTATGGCAGCGAGGAGCAGCGCCGCCAGTGGCTGCCGGCGATGGCGCGCGGCGAACTGATCGGCTGTTTCGGCCTGACCGAAGCGCACGGTGGCTCCGACCCGGCCGCGATGAAGACCCGTGCGGTGCGCGACGGCAGCGACTGGCGCATCACCGGCAGCAAGATGTGGATCACCAGCGGACCGGTGGCCGACCTGGCCATTGTCTGGGCGCAGACCGAGGATGGCATCCAGGGCTTCGTGCTTGAAAAAGGCATGGCCGGCTTCACCACGCAGGAGATCAAGCACAAGATGAGCCTGCGCGCCTCGCTGACCGGTGCGCTGTATTTCGATGACGTGCGCGTGCCCGACAGCCACCGCCTGCCGAACGTGAAGGGCCTGAAGGGTCCGCTGGGCTGCCTTACCCAGGCGCGTTTCGGCATCAGCTGGGGCCCGATCGGTTCGGCCATCGCCTGCCTGGATGAAGCGCTGGGCTATGCCAAGGAGCGCGTGCTGTTCGGCCGCCCGCTGGCCGCTACCCAGAGCGCGCAGATCAAGCTGGCCGAGATGGCACGCCGGATCACCACCGCGCAGCTGCTGGCCCTGCAGCTGGGCCGGTTGAAGGAAGCGGGCCAGCTGCAGCCGCAGCAGGTCAGCCTGGCCAAGTGGAACAACTGCCGCATGGCCATTGATATCGCCCGCGAATGCCGCGACCTGCTGGGCGGGGCGGGCATCACCACCGAGCACGTGGCGATCCGCCACGCGCTGAACCTGGAATCGGTGATCACCTATGAAGGCACCGAGACCGTGCACCAGCTGGTGATCGGCCGCGAGCTGACCGGGATCAACGCGTTCTGAGCGTCATCCACGCATGGCGTGGATCTACTGTGACGCACGCATGGCGTGGATCTACCGGTAGATGCCAACCTTGGTTGGCATTACGCGCCGCCGGCAAACCCATGCTGGCGCCAGGCTTCGTACATCACCACGGCCACGGTGTTGGACAGATTGAGGCTGCGGTTGTCCGGGCGCATCGGCAGGCGCAGGCGGCGGCCTTCGGGCAAGGTGTCCAGCAGGTCCTGCGGCAGGCCGCGGCTTTCCGGCCCGAACAGGAAGGCATCGCCTTCTTCAAAGCCGACGCTGTCATAGCGCACGCTGGCCCGCGTGCTAAGCGCGAACAGCCGCTTGGGCGCGATGCGTGCCAGCGCGGTGTCCAGGTCCGGGTGCACCTGCAGGCGCGAATACTCGTGGTAATCCAGGCCGGCGCGCTTGAGCTGCTTGTCTTCCAGTGCGAAGCCGAGTGGTTCGACCAGGTGCAGCTGCGCGCCGGTGTTGGCGCAGAGACGGATCACATTGCCCGTGTTGGGCGGGATTTCCGGTTGGAACAGGATGACGTGGAACAGGGGCGCGGCATTCATCGGCGCAGTGTACCTGCGACGGCCGCTGCCTTTACGGCGCACGCCCTGCGCAAGGCAGGGCGGCACCGGTTACGGGCGCAGCAGGACCTGGGCGGTTTCGGTGGCCAGGGCCTGCAGATCGGCAGCGCTCGGGCGGACCTGCAGGGCCGGCAGGTTGGTGATGACCTGGTTGGCGACGCTGGTGGCGGCGGCGGCCAGGGTGGCGGCGTAGCGCTGGGCTTCCAGTTCGGCAGCCAGGGCGACGCGCTGTTCCAGGCTCGGGCGGACTTCGACGGCGGCCAGGGTGGTGATCGGCATCGCGGCGGCGACCGGGGCGGCGATGAAGCTGTCGCGTTCGGCCAGCTGTTCGGCGCTGGGACGCACTTCCACGGTTGCCAGGGTGACGATGCCACTGGCCTTTTCCCAGGCCTGCTGGGCCAGCTGGTCGGCGGCGGGGCGGACCTGCACGGTGGACAGGGTCTTGATGGATTCGGAGGCCTGCACCGACGAAACAACCGCGGTGCCGGCAACCAGGGCGATGGCGATGGCAATGGTCTTGGTGTTCATGACGGGGCCTGTTTAGTGTTGGTGAGCGGTGGTGTGGTAGTAAGGTAGTACACCAATTCTGGGCTTGCAAGGAAAATTTTCAATTTTCTGCTTTTGTTCAGCATCCAGTCATTTTGGATCTGAAGCCCTTCCTGGCGCAGGAAGTACAAAGCAATCCCTGTGCCAACTTTTAGTTGTTGATCTGAAAGGGTTTTTTGTAGGTTCCGGAGTGTCCGCAGGGCGGACACCTGTCCGTTCGCACTGCCGCGGACACTGTCCGCGCGATGAATCCGGCCGTTCACCCGCGCGTCGAAGGCGGGCCGGATGGGGCGTGGCGGCAATCACCCCCAGTGACTGGTGGCCGATACCGGCCCCGGCGCCCGCGCGCTAGGATCGCGATTCACCAACGTGACCAAGGATCCGGAAATGTCTCTCGCCCTGCGCCCGCGCACCGCGCTGCTGGCCGTCGCCCTCAGTACCGCCCTCGGCACGCTTGCGCCGACCGCCGCACTGGCGGCCAAGCCGGCCGCCGCCACCAAGGTCGATATCCCGTTCGAGCAGTTCACCCTGCCCAACGGCCTGCGCGTGATCGTGCATACCGACCGCAAGGCGCCGATCGTCGCCGTCAACATCTGGTACCACGTCGGCAGCAAGGACGAGCCGGCCGGCCGCACCGGTTTCGCCCACCTGTTTGAACACCTGATGTTCCAGAGCAGCGAGAACCACGACGGCGAGTATTTCGAGCCCTTCAAGCAGGTCGGTGCCACCGGCCAGAACGGCACCACCAACACCGACCGCACCAACTACTTCGAGAACGTGCCGACCACTGCGCTGGACATGGCGCTGTGGATGGAATCGGACCGCATGGGCCACCTGCTCGGCGCGATCGACCAGGCGGCGCTGGACGAGCAGCGCGGTGTGGTGCAGAACGAAAAGCGCCAGGGCGAGAACCAGCCCTATGGCCAGGTGTGGGAGAAGATCAACCGTTCGCTGTACCCGGTGGGCCACCCGTACCACCACAGCGTCATCGGTTCGATGAATGACCTCAACGCGGCGTCGCTGGATGACGTCAAGACCTGGTTCCGCACCTGGTACGGCCCCAACAACGCCGTGCTGGTGCTGGCCGGTGACATCGATCTGGCCACCGCCAAGGAAAAGGCCGCCAAATACTTCGGCAGCATCCCGGCCGGCCCGAGCATGGCCCAGCCGAAGGTGGACGTGGCCAAGCGTGCCGCCGACACCCGTGAAGTGATGACCGACAAGGTGCCACAGGCGCGCATCTACCGCGCCTGGAACGTGGCCCAGGTCGGCACCACCGACATCGATCAGCTGCAGCTGCTGGGGCAGATCCTCGGTGGCGCCAAATCCTCGCGGCTGAGCCAGCGCCTGCAGCACCAGGACAAGCTGGTGGACAACATCAGTGCCGGCGCCTATGCCTCGCAGCTGGGCTCCAACTTCATGGTCATGGCCACGGTGAAGCAGGGCCAGGACCCGGCCCAGGTCGAGAAGATCATCGATGAAGAGATCGAGCGCCTGCTGAAGGACGGCCCGACCGCCGACGAGCTTGCGCGTGCCAAGACCGGCTTCCGTGCCGGCTTCATCCGTGGCATCGAGCGTATCGGTGGCTTCGGCGGCAAGGCCGATGCACTGGCCGAATGCGCGGTCTACACCGGCGACCCGGGCTGCTTCCGCACCTCGCTGGCCAACATCGACAAGGCCTCCGCCGCCGACCTCAAGCGCGTGGGCGCGCAGTGGCTGGACAAGGGCAGCCACACCCTGGTGGTCGAGCCGGGTGAGCGCGTGGCGCTGAAGGAAGAAGCGTCGGCCACGCCGAAGCCGTTCAACGTGCCGGCCGTGGATACGAAGTACAGCACCCTGCCGGAACAGGTCGACCGCAAGGCCGGCGTGCCGCAGACGCGCGAGTTCCCGCAGCTGAAGTTCCCGGCGCTGCAGCGTGCCACCCTGAAGAACGGCACCACCGTGGTGCTGGCCGAACGCCACGAGATTCCCGTGGTGCAGTTCAGCTACCAGTTCCCCGGTGGCTTCACTGCCGACCAGGGCCGCAAGCCGGGTACCGCCAACTTCACCATGAACCTGATGACCGAAGGTGCCGGCAAGCTGGGCTCGCTGGCCTTCGCCGATGCCGCCGACGCACTGGGCGCGAACCTGGATGCCGGCGCCGGCCTGGATTCGGTGACCGTCGAGCTGTCCGCGCTGAAGGAGAACCTGGTGCCGTCGCTGGCGCTGTACCGCGACCTGCTGCGTGAGCCGCGCTTCGATCAGGGCGAGATCGACCGGGTCAAGGCCTCGTGGATCGCCGGCATCAAGCAGGAAAAGGTCAACCCGAACGCGGTGGCCATGCGCGTGCTGCCGCCGCTGCTGTACGGCAAGGGCCATCCGTATGCCATCCCGTTCACCGGCAGCGGTGACGAAGCGGCCATCACCAGCCTGGGCCGCGAAGATCTGGTCGACTTCCACCGCGACTGGCTGCGCCCGCAGGACGGCACCCTGATCGTGGTCGGCGACACCACCCTGGCCGAGATCGTGCCGCTGCTGGACAAGCAGCTGGGCGACTGGAAGGCCACTGGCGATGCGCCGGTGATCAAGGCCAGCACCGCCGTGGCCGTGCCCAAGGCTGCGCGCGTGTTCCTCATCGACCAGCCGGGTGCGGTGCAGGCCAACCTGTTCGCCGGCCAGGTCGTGCCGCCGTCCAGCGATACCGGCTCGACCCGCTTCGACATCGCCAACGGCGTGCTCGGCGGTGATTTCACCTCGCGCCTGAACATGAACCTGCGTGAGGACAAGCACTGGTCCTACGGTGCCCGTACCAGCGCCAGCAACACCGTGGGCCAGCGGCCGTGGATGGCGATGGCACCGGTGCAGATCGACAAGACCGGCCCGGCCCTGGCGGAAATGCGCAAGGAAATCGTCCAGTTCGCCGATGGCAGCAAGCCGGCCACCGACGCCGAGGTCAACCGCATCCGCAACATCCAGACCCTGAGCCTGCCGGGCGCCTACGAGACCGCCGCTGCGGTGGCCTCGACCATCGGCGCCATCGTGCAGTTCAAGCGCCCGGATGATTACGTGGTGCGCCGCAAGGTCGAGATCGAGGCGATGACCCCGGCGCAGGTGCAGCAGGCCGCTGCCGAGATCACGCCGCAGGGCCTGACCTGGGTGGTGGTGGGTGACCTCAAGCAGACCGAAGCGGCCGTGCGCGCGCTGAACCTGGGCGAGGTGACCGTGATCGATGCCGAAGGCAACCCGGTCAAGAAATAAGGCAGAACGGGGAATGGGGTCGGATCCCTCCCATCGGGAGGGCTCCGACCCCGTCCTGAACTGGGGTCAGAGCCCCCTGCGGGGGATCCGACCCCTTCTTTCCCTGCGGGGTCAGATCCCCCACAGGGGGCTCTGACCCCCACCCCCGGCTACCCCCGATTCAGGCGGTTCAGGCAGAATCGCCCCATACCCTTCCAGGATCTGCCCATGCGCCTTCTGCTGCTGTCGTCCCTGCTGCTCACCGTCACGGCCTGCACCTGGGTGCCGATGGAACCGGCCGGCAAGACAGTGCGGGTCCTTCCGGCCGGCCCGCTGCCCGCCGGCTGCATCACCAAGGGCGAGGTCGTGGTGACCGTGAAGAGCAAGGTCGGCTTCTACAACCGCAACCCCCTGCGCGTGCAGGAGGAGCTGGAAACCCTGGCCCGCAACGAGGCCCCCAGTGCCGGCGCCAATGCCG
This sequence comes from Stenotrophomonas sp. ESTM1D_MKCIP4_1, assembly GCF_003086895.1. Lineage (NCBI taxonomy): Bacteria > Pseudomonadati > Pseudomonadota > Gammaproteobacteria > Lysobacterales > Lysobacteraceae > Stenotrophomonas > Stenotrophomonas sp. ESTM1D_MKCIP4_1. The sequence continues at coordinate 232,612 of NZ_CP026004.1, forward strand.
TGCAGGCCGCTGCGCCCCCGGCGGACGGCAGCCAGCGCTTCGCCGCCTTCCAGTGCCCGCCGCGCTGAACAGGGACCATACGGCCAAGGCTGAATTCGTAAAGATGCGGTGAAAGCGCGGGGGTTATAGAATAGCGCCCCCTTTTGCCTGAGCCTTGGCGCTAACTTCGATGCTCTTCAAGAATGTCTCGATCGCCGGCCTGGCACATGTCGATGCGCCGCATACGCTGACGACCCAGGAAATCAACGAACGGCTGCAGCCGACGTTGGATCGCCTCGGCATCCGCACCGACGTGCTCGGCGATATCGCCGGCATCCACGCCCGCCGCCTGTGGGACCACGGCGTGCTCGCCTCCGACGCCGCCACCATGGCCGGCCGCAAGGCGCTGGAAGATGCCGGCATCACCGCCGGCCAGGTCGGCCTGCTGGTCAACACCTCGGTCAGCCGCGACTACCTGGAGCCGTCCACGGCCTCCATCGTGTCCGGCAACCTCGGTGTCAGCGACGAGTGCATGACTTTCGATGTCGCCAATGCCTGCCTGGCCTTCATCAACGGCATGGATATCGCCGCGCGCATGCTTGAGCGCGGTGACATCGACTACGCGCTGGTGGTGGATGGCGAGACCGCCAACCTGGTGTACGAAAAGACCCTGGAGCGCATGACCGCCCCGGACGTCACCGCCGACGACTTCCGCAACGAGCTGGCTGCCCTGACCACCGGTTCGGGTGCCGCCGCCATGGTGATGGCGCGCTCGGAGCTGGTGCCCGACGCCCCGCGCTACAAGGGCGGCGTGACCCGCTCGGCCACCGAGTGGAACCAGCTGTGCCTGGGCAACCTGGACCGCATGGTCACCGACACCCGCCTGCTGCTGATCGAAGGCATCAAGCTGGCGCAGAAGACCTTTGCCGCCGCCAAGATCGCCCTGGGCTGGGCCGTGGAGGAACTGGACCAGTTCGTTATCCACCAGGTCAGCCAGCCGCACACCGCCGCGTTCATCAAGAACTTCGGCATCGACCCGAAGAAGGTCATGACCATCTTCGGCGAGCACGGCAACATCGGTCCGGCCTCGGTGCCGATCGTGCTGAGCAAGCTCAAGCAGCTGGGCAAGCTGAAGAAGGGCGACCGCATCGCGCTGCTCGGCATCGGCTCGGGCCTGAACTGTTCGATGGCTGAAGTGGTCTGGTAAAAAAGTCACCGCTGACCTGCTGCGCGATTGCCTGGCAGGCGCGGCCGGTGCTCGGAATCCTCATGTACCCACGTACACTCCGGTTCCTGCGCGCCGCCCGCACCCGCCAGCCAATCGCTCGCGACGGGCAGCGATGATTTTTCCAAGTGTCCAAGGGCCGGTTCTACCGGCCCTTTCTACAGGTGCGATCCGATGTCCCAGCTTCCCGGTTACCCCGCCCACCCGCAGCGTTTCGAGGTCCGTCCCGGCCTGTCGATGAGTTATCTCGACGAAGGCCCGCGCGAAGGCGAGGTAGTGGTGATGGTGCACGGCAACCCGTCGTGGAGCTATTACTGGCGCACGCTGGTGGCCGGCCTGTCGGACAGATACCGCTGCATCGTGCCCGACCACATCGGCATGGGCCTGTCGGACAAGCCCGATGACCGCCGCTACGAATACACCCTGCAGTCGCGCGTGGATGATCTGGATGCGCTGCTGAAGCACCTGGGCATCACCGGCCCGGTCACGCTGGCCGTGCACGACTGGGGCGGCATGATCGGCTTCGGCTGGGCGCTGTCGCACCACGATCAGGTCAAGCGCCTGGTGGTGCTCAACACCGCCGCCTTCCCGATGCCGGCAGCCAAGAAAATGCCGTGGCAGATCGCCCTGGGCCGGCACTGGAAGATCGGCGAGTGGATCATCCGCACGTTCAACGCGTTCTCCTCCGGCGCGTCGTGGCTGGGCGTGGAGCGGAAGATGCCGGCCGACGTCCGCCGCGCTTACGTGTCGCCGTACAACAGCTATGCCAACCGCATCAGCACCATCCGCTTCATGCAGGACATCCCGCTGTCACCGGCCGACAAGGCGTGGTCGCTGCTGGAGCGCGCCGGCCAAGCGCTGCCGTCCTTCGCCGACCGCCCGGCCTTCATCGGCTGGGGCCTGCGTGACTTCGTGTTCGACCACCACTTCCTGAAGGGCTTCCAGGCCGCGCTGCCCAAGGCGCAGGTGCATGCCTTCGAGGATGCCGGCCACTACGTGCTGGAAGACAAGCACGAAGTACTGGTGCCGGAAATCCGCGCCTTCCTGGACGCGAACCCCATCTGAAGGATGTGCCGACCAACGGTCGGCACCCACCCATCCCATCCCCGGTAGGTGCCGACCGTTGGTCGGCACGACGGCCTATGCCGCGATCGGGCTGTTGTCGTTGCCTTCCCAGTCGGCCGGGGTCAGCGGGTCCAGGCCATAGGCGATACGCGCCTTGTCGCACTGCGGGCTGGCCTTGCCATACTCCCACGACGCGTCCACCTCACGGCACACGCTGGGCCGGTTGGGGTGGATCGTGCAGCGCGAATACACGCCGATCTGTGCGTCCAGCGCCACGCAGCGCACCGGCTTGGAGTGCGTACCGCGCATGCACAGGCGATGCGGGTCCAGCACCTCGGTCAGCTGGTGCGGCACGCCGCCGGGGGTGACCTCGTCCGATTCCATCCAGTGGAAGGCCACGCGGTACTGAGTGCAGCAGGCGCCGCAGGTCATGCAGGGGTGTTGCATGGGCAAGCCGCCTCGGGCGGCAGTGGGAATCGGGAACGAGGCTGCGGATTTTCCACGAAGCGGGCGGCCGCGCAAGAAATTCCGTAAGCGGCGACAATGAACGGATGAACGGACCCTGCAATATCGCGGCGCGGCTGCCTGAACTGGCCCGCGAACGCCCTGACCAGATCGCCATCCGTTGCCCCGGCCGCCGTGGTGCCGGCAACGGCATGGCGGCCTATGACGTGACCCTGGACTACCGCCAGCTGGACGCCCGCAGCGACGCCATGGCCGCCGGCCTGGCCGGCTACGGCATCGGCCGTGGCGTGCGCACCGTGGTGATGGTGCGGCCCTCGCCGGAGTTCTTCCTGCTGATGTTCGCCCTGTTCAAGCTGGGCGCGGTGCCGGTGCTGGTGGACCCGGGCATCGACAAGCGCGCGCTGAAGCAGTGCCTGGACGAGGCGCAGCCGGAGGCCTTCATCGGCATCCCGCTGGCCCACGTGGCGCGGCTGGCACTGCGCTGGGCGCCGTCGGCCACCCGCCTGGTCACCGTCGGCCGCCGCCTGGGCTGGGGCGGGACCACCCTGGCCGCGCTGGAGCGCGCCGGTGCCACCGGCGGCCCGATGCTGGCCGCCACCGAGGGCGAGGACATGGCCGCCATCCTGTTCACCAGCGGCTCCACCGGCGTGCCCAAGGGCGTGGTCTACCGCCACCGCCACTTCGTCGGCCAGATCCAGCTGCTGGGCAGCGCCTTCGGCATGGAAGCGGGCGGGATGGACCTGCCGACCTTCCCGCCCTTCGCCCTGTTCGATCCGGCGCTGGGGCTGACCTCGGTCATCCCGGACATGGACCCGACCCGGCCGGCGCAGGCCGACCCGGCGCGCCTGCACGATGCCATCCAGCGTTTCGGCGTGACCCAGCTGTTTGGTTCACCGGCACTCATGCGCGTGCTGGCCAGGCACGGCCGGCCGCTGCCGACCGTGCGCCGGGTGACCTCGGCCGGTGCGCCGGTACCGCCGGACGTGGTGGCCACCATCCGCCGCCTGCTGCCCGACGATGCGCAGTTCTGGACGCCCTATGGCGCCACCGAATGCCTGCCCGTGGCCGTGGTTGAAGGCCGTGAACTGGAACGCACCCGTGCCGCGACCGAGGCCGGCGCCGGCACCTGTGTCGGCAGCGTGGTCGCACCCAACGAAGTGCGCATCATCGCCATCGACGATGCACCGCTGCCGGACTGGTCGCAGGCACGCGTGCTGGGCACTGGTGAAGTGGGCGAGATCACCGTGGCCGGCCCCACCACCACCGATACCTATTTCAACCGCCCGCAGGCCACGGCGGCCGCCAAGATCCGCGAAACCCTGGCCGATGGCAGCACCCGCGTGGTGCACCGCATGGGCGATGTGGGCTACTTCGATGCGCAGGGCCGCCTGTGGTTCTGCGGGCGCAAGACCCAGCGCGTGGAAACCGCGCGCGGGCCGCTGTACACCGAACAGGTCGAGCCGGTGTTCAATACCGTGCAAGGCGTGGCCCGCACCGCGCTGGTGGGCGTGGGCGCTGCCGGCGCGCAGGTGCCGGTGCTGTGCGTGGAACTGCAGCGCGGGCAGTCCGATGGCCCGGCACTGCAGGAGGCGCTGCGTGTGCATGCGGATGCGCGCATGGCCGGCGCCGGCCTGCAGCACTTCCTGGTGCATCCGGCCTTTCCCGTCGATATCCGTCACAACGCCAAGATCGGCCGCGAAAAGCTCGCCGTCTGGGCAGGCGTCCAACTGGAGAAGCGCGCATGAAGATCCTGGTCACCGGTGGCGGTGGTTTCCTCGGCCAGGCGCTGTGCCGTGGCCTGCTTGAACGTGGCCACCAGGTGCTGGCCTTCAACCGCAGCCACTACCCGGAACTGCAGGCGATGGGCGTGGGCCAGATCCGTGGCGACCTGGCCGATGCGCAGGCCGTGCTGCACGCGGTGGCGGGTGTCGACGCGGTGCTGCACAACGGTGCCAAGGCCGGCGCCTGGGGCAGCTATGACAGCTACCACCAGGCCAACGTGGTCGGCACCGACAACGTCATTGCCGCCTGCCGCACGCACAGTATCGGCAAGCTGGTCTACACCTCCACGCCCAGCGTGACCCATCGTGCCACCCACCCGGTGGAAGGGCTCGGTGCCGATGAAGTGCCCTATGGCGAGAACTTCCAGGCGCCGTATGCGGCGACCAAGGCCATTGCCGAACAGCGCGTGCTGGCGGCCAACGACGCCACGCTGGCCACTGTAGCGCTGCGACCGCGCCTGATCTGGGGCCCGGGTGACCAGCAGCTGGTGCCACGGCTGGCCCAGCGCGCCCGCCAGGGTCGCCTGCGCCTGGTGGGTGATGGCAGCAACAAGGTCGACACCACCTACATCGACAACGCCGCGCAGGCGCATTTCCTCGCGCTGGATGCACTGGCGCCGGGCGCAGCCTGCGCCGGCAAGGCCTACTTCATTTCCAACGGCGAACCGCTGCCGATGCGCGAGCTGCTCAACAAGCTGCTGGCGGCCGTCGGCGCACCGGCCGTGGAGAAGACCCTCAGCTTCAAGACCGCCTACCGCATCGGCGCCATCAGCGAACGCCTGTGGCCGCTGCTGCGCCTGCCGGGCGAGCCGCCGCTGACCCGCTTCCTGGCCGAGCAGCTGTGCACGCCGCACTGGTACAGCATGGAACCGGCGCGCCGTGATTTCGGCTACGTGCCGCAGGTGAGCATCGAAGAAGGACTGCGACGCCTGAAGGCAGCGTCGTGACGGCGGTGTCACGGCGCTGAAGGCTTCATCAACTGCAGAGATCGCCGTCACCGGTTGCACACCGGCCAATGCGCAGGATGGACCCAACGCCATATCGGCCGGACCACCCGCGAGGAACGCCATGCTGCATTACGCCGTCATCTTTTTCGTCATCGCCATCATCGCCGCCGTGCTCGGCTTCTCGGGCATTGCCGGCGCCGCCAGCAACATCGCCTGGATCCTGTTCGTGGTGTTCCTGATCCTTGCGGTGATCTCGATGTTCCGCAAGCGCGGCTAGCTGGTAGTGCCGGCCGCTGGCCGGCATCGCTTCCCGTAGAGTCGAGCCATGCTCGACTGCCTTCTGTAGAGTCGAGCGTTGCTCGACTGATCTCAACGCAGTCGAGCACGGCTCGACTCTACAGAACGGCGTTACACCAGCGCCCGATCGGCCGCGTGCCGTTCCAGCGCCAGTTCAATCAACCGCGTGATCAGCGCGGTATAGCCCAACCCGCTCGCGCCCCACAGCTTGGGGTACATGCTGATGCGGGTGAACCCGGGCAGGGTGTTGATCTCGTTGATGACGATCTGCCCATCCGCGGAGAGGAACACATCCACCCGCGCCATGCCCGCACATTCCAGCACCTGGTAAGCCTGCAGCGCGATCTGCTGGATGCGTGCCTGCGCATCGCCATCGATCGCCGCCGGTACCACCACGTCCGCCCCATCGGGGTTGATGTACTTGGTGTCGTAGGCATAGAACTCGTCGTGCACCACCACCTCGCCGCAGACACTGGCCTGCGGCAGGTCGTTGCCGAGCACCGCGCACTCGATCTCGCGGCCGAGCACGGCCGACTCCACCAGCACCTTGTGGTCGTGGCGCAGCGCCAGCTGCAGCGCCTCGGCGAAATCGCCGGCCTGCTTGACCTTGCTGACCCCCACCGACGAGCCCTGGTTGGCCGGCTTGACGAACAGCGGCAGCCCCAGTTGTGCGATCAGCGCCTGCACGTCCACGTCCGCCGCCTCGTGGCGACGGAGGCACACCCACGGCGCCACCGGCAGCCCTGCATCGCGCAGCAGCCGCTTGGCCACGTCCTTGTCCATCGCCGCCGCCGAGCCCAGCACCGGCGAACCGACGAAGGGCAGGTTGGCCATGCGCAGAAGCCCCTGCAGCGCGCCGTCCTCGCCCAGCGGCCCGTGCACGATGGGCAGCACCACATCGATCTGGCCCAGCGCGGTGGACGCATCCACCGGCTGCAGCTGCGCCTGCCCGGCACCGGGCCGCACCGCCAGTGCCATGCCGGAGGGATGCAGCGCGATGCGCGCCGGGTCATCGGCATGCAGCAGGAACGTATCGGGCTGGCTGAGGTGCCACTGGCCCTGCTTGTCGATGCCCACCAGCACCGGCTCGAAGCGCTCGCGATCGAGTGCATCGAGGATGTTCTTCGCCGACTGCAGCGATACTTCGTGCTCGGAGGACATTCCCCCGAAAATGATCCCGACCCGGGTCCGTGCCATGGGCATTGTCCTGTGCAACGAGGTCCCACAGCATGAACCGCCCGGCGGCACGGGGAAAGGTAGAGTCGACCGTTGGTCGACTGGCAGTTCGCGGAAGGGCAGTCGACCAACGGTCGACTCTACCGCGGCAACGTGCCTGCATCCGCCCACCACCCACGCAGGTAGAATGGCCCCATGGCTCTTTCCCTGCTCTCGTCCCTCAAGCCGGTCGCCGGCCGCGCCCTGCAGACCGCACTGAACCGCGCATTGGCGCTGGATCCGGATACCCGGCACGCCCTGGCCAGCCTCGACGGCCGCCACATCGACCTGACCCTGGACGCGCCGTCGCTGGCGATGCGCATCAGCGTCGATGGCGACATGCTGCGCGTCGGCCCGGTGGATGCACAGGAAGCCGACCTGGCCGTGCGCAGCAGCCTGGCCGGCGTGCTTGCCCAGCTGCCGCTGCTGGCCAACGCCCGCCGCGGCAACGACAACGGCAAAGGCCGCGTGCGCGTGGCCGGCGATGCCGAACTGGCGCGCCGCCTGCAGCAGCTGGCCAAGGGCTTCGACCCGGACTGGCAGCAGCCCTTCGTCAGCGTGTTCGGCGAGGTGCTTGGCGTGCAGGTCGCCAACACCCTGCGCAGCGCCCTGCAGCACGCGCGCCAGGGTGCCATCGACCTGGCCCACAGCGCCGCCGAATTCATTACCGAGGAGTCGCGCGACGTGGTGCCACGTGCCGAACTGGATGCTTTCCACGACGACGTGGATGTACTGCGCGACGATGTCGAGCGGCTGGGTGTACGCGTGCAGCGCCTGCGGGGTGCCGCATGAAGGCGCTGCTGCGGGCCAACCGCATCGGCCGCGTCATCCTGCGCTACCGCCTTGACGATCTGCTGCAGGGCACGCCGGCCGAGCGCTGGCTGCGCTTGGCCAAGCCCTTCGTGCCGCGCGCCTCGGCGGACATCGCCTCGCAGTCGCGTGGCGCACGCCTGCGCCTGGCGCTGCAGGACCTGGGCCCGATCTTCGTCAAGTTCGGCCAGATCCTGTCCACCCGCCGCGACCTGGTGCCGCCGGACGTGGCCAGCGAACTGACCCTGCTGCAGGACCGGGTCAAGCCCTTCGATGGCGACACCGCGCGCCGCATCGTTGAAGAGGCGCTGGGCCTGCCGGTCAGCGAAGCCTTCGCCAGCTTCGACACCGAGCCGCTGGCCTCGGCCTCGATCGCACAGGTGCACGCCGCGACCCTCGCCGATGGCCGCCAGGTGGTGGTGAAGGTGCTGCGCCCAGGCATCGAGAAGCAGATCGATGCTGACATCGCCCTGCTCAATTCGCTGGCCGCGCTGGTCGAGCGCACCCATCCTCGTGCCGACAAGATCCGCCCGCGCGAAGTGGTGGCCGAGGTCGAGAACACCCTGGCCGCCGAACTGGACCTGCAGCGCGAAGGCGCCAATGCCAGCGTGCTGCGCCGCTTCTGGGAAAACAGCGACGACCTGTACGTACCGGAAGTGATCTGGAGCCACACCGCCGAGCGCGCACTGACCTTGGAACGGGTGTGGGGCATCCCCTCCGATGACATCGTCGCGCTGGACCAGGCCGGCATCGACCGCAAGGCGCTGGCCGCCAAGGGCGTGCGGGTGTTCTACACCCAGGTGTTCCGCGACAACTTCTTCCACGCCGATGCGCACGCCGGCAACATCTGGGTCGATACCGATCCAGCGCGCCGTGACAACCCGCGCTTCATCGCGCTGGACTTCGGCATCATGGGCCAGCTCTCGCAGGAAGATCAGTACTACCTGGCCGAGAATTTCATGGCCATCTTCAACCGCGACTACCGCCGCATCGCCGAACTGCACGTGCAGGCGCGCTGGATGCCGGACAACGTGCGCATCGACGACCTGGAAGCGGCGGTGCGCTCGGTGTGCGAACCGTACTTCACCCGCCCGCTGTCGCAGATCTCGCTGGCCGAGGTGCTGCTGAAGCTGTTCCGGGTGGCCCAGCGCTACCAGCTGACCCTGCAGCCGCAGCTGATCCTGCTGCAGAAGACCCTGCTGAACATCGAAGGCGTGGGCCGCCAGCTGGATCCGCAGATCGACATCTGGGCGGTGGCCAAGCCGGTGCTGGCGAAGATCCTGCGCGAGCGTTACAGCCCGCGCCGGGTCGTACGCGAGATCGGCAAGCGCCTGCCGGAAATCATGACCCATGCGCCGGACATGCCGCGCCTGGTGCACGCCTGGCTGACCCAGCAGGTGGAAGGCCGCCACGAACTGGCGATGCGCTCGCGCGATCTGGTCACCCTCGATGCCAGCCTGCAACGGTTGCAGAAGCGTGCGGTGGGTGCGATCACCGGCGTGGGCCTGTTGGCCATCGCCACACTGATGTATGTGCTGCAGCCGCCCGGCTGGTACTGGGGCGATCTGCCGGTGCTGAGCCTGGGGGCCGGGGCGTTGGGCGCTTTCGCCCTGGCCCGCGCCTGGTGGCGATGAACGCTGCACTGCAGGCGCTGAAGGACGAACTGGCCCGCCACGGCGCGGCCAACGATGCACGCGAGACCGATCGCGGCCGGCGCATGCTGAACATCACCGCCGATACCGGCGAACTGCTGTCGGTGCTGGTGCGTTTCGGTCAGGCGCGGCGGGTGCTGGAGATCGGCACCTCCAATGGTTATTCCACGCTGTGGCTGGCCGAAGCCGCCGCCGCGATCGATGGCCACGTCACTACGCTGGAGTACGCCGCTGACAAGGTCGCGCTGGCGCAGGCGAATTTCGAACGCAGCGGCCTGGCCGGGCGCATCCGCCTGGTGCACGGCGATGCCGGGCAATGGCTGGCCAGCGCCGCCGATGCCAGCATCGACCTGCTGTTCCTCGATTCGGACCGCGAACAGTACGCCGGCTGGTGGCCGCAGCTGCGTCGCGTGCTGCGCCCCGGCGGCCTGCTGGTAGTCGACAACGCCACCTCGCACGCCGCACAGATGGAACCGCTGCGCGCGCTGCTGGATGCCGACGCGGCCTTCAGCACCAGCCTGGTTCCGGTGGGCAACGGCGAACTGCTGGCCGTGCGCAACGGCTGATCACCGGACCGCCGGTAGAGTCGAGCTTGCTCGACTGATCCCCTGCGCCAGTCGAGCAAGCTCGGCTCTACCGGGAAGAGGGCGCCCTTATAATCGCGTGGTGAGCACCGAACCTGACACCCTCGCCGCGGTCGAGATTGAAACCGCCCCCCTGCAGCTGCTGCACCTGGACGAGCGCCTGGCCGTGGTCAACAAGCCGGCCGGGCTGATGGTCCATGACAGCAAGCTGGCCCGTGGCGAAGACGATTTCCTCGCCGACCGCCTGCGCGAGCAGCTGGGCCGGCCGATCTTCCTGGTGCACCGCCTGGACCGCGCCACCAGCGGCTGCCTGCTGCTGGCCTTCGACCGCGAGACCGCCAGCGTGCTGGGCAAGGCGCTGATGGGCGGCGAGGTGAGCAAGGATTACCTCGCCATCTGCCGTGGCTGGCCGGCCGAGGAGGCCTGGCAGGTCGACCACGACCTGGACGGCGGCCCCGGCAAGCCGGTGAAGAAGCCGGCGGTGACCGATTTCCAGCGCCTGGCCACCGGCGAACTGTCGGTACCGGTGGGTGACTTCGCCAGTTCGCGCTATGCGCTGCTGCGCTGCCAGCCGCAGACCGGCCGCTTCAGGCAGATCCGCCGCCACCTCAAGCACCTGTCGCATCACCTCATTGGCGACACCAGCCACGGTGACGGGCGCCACAACCGCAATTTCCGCATGCAGGGCGTGCACCGCATGCTGCTGCACGCCGAACGCCTGCGTTTTCCCCATCCCGATGGCGGCACGGTGGACGTGCGCGCGCCGGTGGATGGCGAGTTCCAGAAGGCGCTGGATCTGTTCGGCTGGCAGGTGCCGTAACCGATGCGGGGTCAGAGCCCTTTCCCAAAGGGAAAGGGATCCGACCCCATCAATGCCGGGCTGCCGGCCAGCGGCCGGCACTACCTCATTTGGTTTCCGGCTCGTTGAGGATCGCCTGCATGTCCTTTTCCAGGTCGGCCATCAGCGGCTTCATCTTTTCCTGGATGGCAACCATCACGTTCTGCATCAGCAGCGGGGTCTTGTCCAGCAGGCTCTGACCGGCCGAGCTCTCGTAGAACTCGGCCATCGCCAGCACGTCTTCCTTGCTGAAGCTCTTCTTGTAAAGGTCCACGTACATCGGCCGCAGCTGCTGCCAGGACAGCGCCTTGGTCAGGGTGGCGGTGGTGCGCTGCTGCATGCGCTGCAGCTGCTCGGTCTGCTGCGGGGTGAGCTGGCGCTGCCGGGCGATGTCCTCGAACTGCTGGCGCTGCATCGCTTCCAGCTGCGGCAGCATGCCGTCCAGCAGGCTCTGCGCGCGCGAGGCGGCCAGCAGGCGGTTGATGTCGGCATCGGTGGGCGCTGCGGCCAGGGCCGGGGCGCTGGCCACGGCCAGTGCGACCAGCAGCACGGCGCGGCGCAGACCGGTGGACAGGGCGGGAATGAAGCGGGTCATGCGGGCTTCCTGCGGTACATGGAAAGCCCAGCATACCCGCTGCACAGGCGAAGGCGGCGTGTTCGGTGCCTGATCGGCGGCATACGGGGCGCGATGGCAGCCACGGCAACGCGGCTGCCGCTACAATGCGCGGATGGGCAGTGGACCGGTCACCATCAGCACGCAGCTTGAAATCCCCGACGGCGAGATCGTCGAGCGGTTCGTGCGTGCCAGTGGTGCCGGCGGGCAGAACGTCAACAAGGTGTCCACTGCGGTGGAACTGCGGTTCGACGTGGCCAACTCGCCCTCGTTGCCCGACCCGTTGCGCGAGCGCCTGCTGGCGCGGCGCGACCGGCGCATGACCGGCGAAGGCGTGCTGGTCATCGATGCGCAACGGTTCCGCACCCAGGATCGCAATCGCGAGGATGCGCGCGAGCGGCTGGCGGCCTTCATCCAGGCCGGGTTGAGCGTGCCAAAACCGCGCAAGGCCACCAAGCCGACCCTCGGGTCGAAACTGCGTCGTCTGGACGCCAAACGCGGGCGCGCGCAGATCAAGCGCGGGCGCTCATCACGTGACTGGGAGTGATTGCTTGAACAACCCGACGCCGTTGCTGCCGGCCGTTCCGCCAAACATGCCACAGGTCAAACCCAACGCTTTCCTGCGTTGGCTGGCGCGCTGCACCCTGCGCCTGGGCGGCTGGAAGGTGACCGGTACCCTGCCTGACATCCCCAGGCTGGTGTTCATCATCGCCCCGCATTCGTCCAACTGGGATGGCCTGTGGGGCATGGCCGCCAAGATCGCACTGGGCATGAAAGTGAAGGTACTGGGCAAGGCCTCGCTGTTCTGGTGGCCGCTGGGCCCGCTGCTGCACAGGCTGGGCGTGATCCCGCTGGACCGCAGCGCGCCGCAGGGTACTGTCGGCCAAGCCGTGGACCTGCTGCGCAACAACGAAAAGATGTGGTTCGCCATCACCCCCGAAGGCACCCGCAAGGCGGTGAAGGACTGGAAGGCCGGCTTCCTGAAGATCGCGCGGATGGCCGACGTTCCGGTCCTGGCCGCCTATTTCCACTACCCGGAAAAGACCATCGGCATCGGTCCGCTGTTCACGCCGACCGGCGATGACGCGGCGGACATGGCCGCCATCCGCGAGTTCTACCGGCCCTGGATGGGCAAGACCCGCGGCACGGTCTGAGCCGGCCACGGCCGGCAACCGAGGCGCCACGACCGGCACATGCCGGGCGCGTGCGACAGGAGTAGGGTGGAGGGCTGGTATCCCATACCGTCCGCCCAAGGAGCGTTTTACATGTCGCGTACCGTAGTCCTGGCCGCCGCCATCAGCCTGGCGCTGGCGGCCTGTTCCGGCAAGGAGTCCACCCCCGTGTCCGAAGCACAGAATGCCCCGGCCCAGCAGCCGGCTGAAGCCTCCACCAACCCGCTGCTGAGCGCCAGCACGCTGCCGTTCCAGGCGCCGCAGTTCGACAAGATCAAGGACAGCGACTACACGCCGGCCTTTGAAGAAGGCATGCGCCAGCACCTGGCCGACGTCCGCAAGATCGCCGACAACGCCGAGCCGGCCACCTTCGACAACACCATCGTGGCGATGGAGCGCAGCGGCGAGACCCTGAACCGCGTGTCGCGCATCTTCTTCGGCCTGGTCCAGGCCGATGGCACCGAAGCGCGCCAGAAGATCCAGGAAGAGATCGCCCCGAAGCTGGCCGCGCACCAGGACGAGATCAACCTCGACCCGAAGCTGTTCGCCCGCGTGAAGTCGTTGTACGACCAGCGTGATTCCCTGGAGCTGGACCCGGTGCAGAAGCGCCTGGTCGAGCATTACTATGATGGCCTGGTGCGCGCTGGCGCCCAGCTGTCCGACGCCGACAAGGCGAGCCTGCGCAAGCTCAACGTGGAAGAAACCACGCTGTCCACCCAGTTCCACACGCGTCTGGTGGCGGCCACCGCCGCTGCGGCCGTGGTCGTGGACGACAAGGCCAAGCTGGCCGGCCTGGACGAAAACGCGATCAACAACGCGGCCAACGCTGCCAAGGATCGCAAGCTGGACGGCAAGTTCGTGCTGCCGCTGCAGAACACCACCCAGCAGCCGGTGCTCGGTTCGCTGAGTGACCGCGACCAGCGCGCCGCCGTGCTGAAGGCTTCGGAATCCCGCGCCGAGCGCGGCGACAAGAACGATACGCGCGAGACCGTGCAGCGCCTGGCCCAGCTGCGTGCGCAGAAGGCCAAGCTGCTTGGCTTCGAGACCTTCGCCGACTACCAGCTGGGCGACCAGATGGCCAAGACCCCGGCGGCGGCGCTGAAGCTGCTGACCGACACCGTGCCGGCCGCCACCGCCAAGGCGCGTGCCGAAGCCGGTGAGATCCAGAAGGTGATCGACGCCCAGAAGGGTGGCTTCCAGGTTGCCGCCTCCGATTGGGATTTCTACGCCGAGCAGGTGCGCAAGGCCAAGTACGATCTGGACGAATCGCAGGTCAAGCCGTACTTCGAGCTGGACAACGTGCTGCAGAACGGCGTCTTCTACGCCGCCACCCAGCTGTACGGCATCACCTTCAAGCAGCGCACCGACATTCCGACCTACAACCCGGACATGAAGGTGTACGAAGTGTTCGACAAGGACGGCACCTCGCTGGCCCTGTTCTACACCGACTACTTCAAGCGTGACACCAAGTCCGGCGGCGCCTGGATGGATGTGTTCGTCGAGCAGGACGGCCTGACCGGTGCCAAGCCGGTGGTCTACAACGTCTGCAACTTCACCAAGCCGGCCGATGGCCAGCCTGCGCTGATCAGCTTCGACGACGTCACCACCATGTTCCATGAGTTCGGCCACGCCCTGCATGGCATGTTCTCGAACGTGAAGTACCCGTCGATCGCCGGCACCGCCACCTCGCGCGATTTCGTCGAGTTCCCCTCGCAGTTCAACGAGCATTGGGCGCTGGACCCGAAGGTCTTCGCCCACTACGCCAAGCACTACAAGACCGGCGAAGCGATGCCGCAGGAACTGGTCGACAAGATCCTCAAGGCACGCAGCTTCAACCAGGGCTATGCGACCACCGAATACCTGTCGGCCGCACTGCTCGATCTGGCCTGGCACACGCAGAAGGCTGACGCCCCGCTGCAGGATGTGGGCGCCTTTGAAGCCGCGGCGCTGAAGAAGTACAAGGTCGACCTGCCGCAGGTGCCGCCGCGCTACCGCACCACCTACTTCGACCACATCTGGGGCGGCGGCTATTCGGCCGGTTACTACGCCTACTTCTGGGCCGAAGTGCTGGACCATGACGCCTACCAGTGGTTCACCGAACACGGTGGCCTGACGGCGGCCAACGGCCAGGAGTTCCGCGACAAGATCCTCTCGCGCGGCAACAGTGTGGAACTGTCGACCCTGTACCGCGATTTCCGCGGCAAGGATCCGTCGGTGGAACCGCTGCTGAAGTTCCGCGGGCTGAAATAACAACGTAGAACGCTGCACCTCCGGGGTCGGATCCCGTCGCGCATCGCGCGGCGGGCTCCGGCCCCGTTTGCGTTACGCACCTTTTACGCCCCACGCCATCCCCCGCCATCGCACCTTTACGGCCCGCACGCGCATCGTGTGCCTACCGCGCCGCAGGGCGCTTTCCGCAAGGTGGTGTATGACTCTCCTGGTGATCCGGCACGCGCCGTCGTCGGCGCCGCGCCCGCAGCTTCCGCCGCACCTGAGCGGCCACCGCGTGCTGTGCAACGACTGCGCCAGCCTGTCCGAAGTGCGCCAGTGCCTGTGCCAGGCCCGCGCCGCCGACTGGGTGCTGCTGGACGTGGGCGTGGCCGACGAGGCGCAGTGGCAGGCAGAAGGCCACGCACTGCAGGCGGCACTGGAAGCACTGCCCGCGCCGTACATCGAACTGCAGGCCCCCCACGAACCGGGCCTGGAAGCACGCCTGCGCCTGCAGCACGGGCCGGCCGCCGTGGTGGCCGACCAGCGCAGCCAGCAGGCCGGCTATCCGCTGTCGTTGGCCATCGTTGGCCGCCGACTGGCGCAGGAGGGTTGAGCCATGTCGATCTTCATCATCCGCGGCCCGGAAGCTGCCGGTGCGCTGATCCGCACCGCCCAGCCGCTGCCGGCGCCGGTGCTGAAATCGCTGGTCCATCGCGCGATCGATGCCGGCACCAGCGTGGCCATCCGCGCCTGCGGTTCGGAACAGGAGCTGCTGGACGCGCTGCGCGTGGCCGACCACAGCCGTGGCGAAGTCACCCTGCTCGATCCCGGCGCCTGCGCCGGCAGCCTGCGCCTGCAACGCCTGCTGCCCTACCTGCACAACACCTACGTGGAAGTGCACGACGATGGCGCCGTGGCCGAACCGTGCCTGCCGGCAGGCATCGGCCAACGCCTGGGCATCGCCGCCGGCTACGGCGCGCAGAGCTACGTGCTGGCGCTGGACATCGCCCTGGACCATCTCGGCCTGGCCGAGCACGGCAACCGCGTGCACGTGGGCACCTGAGCGATGCCGGGGTCGGATCCCTTTCCACGCAGCGGAAAGGGCTCTGACCCCAGCCATCCCGGCAGCAGACGGGAACCTCCCGCGCCTGCCGCTGGTCTGACCGAGCTTCCACCCACCGGAACCCGTCATGGACGTCGCTGCCCGCCCCCCGTTTGCCGAACGCGCGCTCACCTGGTTGAAGAAGGAAGCGCTGCCGCTGCTGGTCATGCTCGGCCTGCTTGCCGCTGCCCGCGACACCCTGGCCAACCATTACGTGGTGCCCAGCGGCTCGATGCAGCCGACCCTGCAGCCGGGCGACCGCGTGGTGGTGGACATGCGCGCCTACGGTCTGCGTCTGCCATTCACCAGCAAGCAACTGCTGGCCACCGGCAGCCCGCAGCGCGGCGAAGTGGCGGTGTTCGATTCGCCCGCCGATGGCACCCGCCTGATCAAGCGCGTGGTGGCCGTGGCGGGAGACCACGTGCAGCTGCACGGTGGTCATCTGGCCATCAACGGCCAGCCCCTGCAGATCGCCGACCTGGCCGACACCGAAGCCTTTGGTGAGCGCAGGGCCCAGCTCGACCTGGACATGGGCGGCGGCCCGGACATCACCGATCTGGTGGTGCCGGACGGCAAGCTGCTGGTGCTGGGCGACCATCGCGGCAACAGCTTCGACGGCCGCTTCTTCGGTTTCGTCGACGCCGGTAAGGTCTACGGGCGCGCGGTGGCCATCTACTACCGCCGCGGCGATGGCTTCGAGTGGACGCACCTCTGAGCCGAATTGATACGTTCTGCATATTGATCCTGACTTTTCAGGTTATGGATCGACTGGATGGAGGGGCCTACGCTGGGCGCCATACCCCCACGTCGGCCGCCTCCACGGCCCTTCCATCCCATGACCGGCGAAACTGCGGCGTCCCTCAGCGGCCGCCCCCATACTTCTGATTCCTCTGTCGACACCCGTATCCAGCAGGGCACCCCGGCGTTCCGGCGCACGGCGGTCGCGTTGTTCCTGGCCGGGTTCTCCACGTTCGGCCTGCTGTACACGGTGCAGCCACTGCTGCCTGAGTTCAGCCGCCACTTCGGAGTGTCCGCCGCCGGCAGCGCGATGTCGCTGTCGCTGAGCACCGGCACGCTGGCGGTGGCCATGCTGTTGGCCGGCCTGTTGTCCGATGCGATCGGCCGGCGGCCGATGATGATCGTCGCGCTGATGGTTTCGGCGTTGCTTTCGCTGTGCACCGCGCTGGTCGATGACTGGACCACGATGCTGGTGCTGCGCACCCTGCTGGGCCTGGCCCTGAGCGGTGTGCCGGCGGTGGCCATGACCTATCTGGTGGAGGAAATGGACAGCCGTGCGCTGGGCCTGGCGATGGGCCTGTACATCGGCGGCAATGCCATCGGTGGCATGAGCGGGCGCCTGCTGGCCGGCATCATCGCCGACCATTGGGGCTGGCGCTGGGGCATTGGTGTGGTTTCGATCATCGCCGTCGCCAGTACCGTGCTGCTGTGGCTGCAGCTGCCGCCGTCGCGGCACTTCCAGGCCCGTCGTGGCGGCCTGCGCCACCTGCCCGCGCGCTGGCGCACGCTGTTCGCCGACCCGGGCCTGCCGTGGCTGTTCGCCACCTCGTTCGTGCTGATGGGTGTGTTCGTCACCCTCTACAACTACCTGGGCTACCACCTGCTGGCGCCGCCCTATCACCTCAGCCAGACCGTGGTCGGCCTGATCTTCAGCGTGTACCTGGTGGGTACCTTCAGCTCGGCCTGGATGGGGCAGCAGGCCACGCGTTACGGCCGCGGCCGCGTGTTGACCATTGCCTTCGGCCTGATCGGCGCCGGCATCGTGCTGCTGTCGATGCCATGGCTGACCACGATGGCGCTGGGCATCGCCCTGGTCACCTTCGGTTTCTTTGGCGGCCACTCGGTGGCCAGCAGCTGGGTCGGCAGCCGCGCCGGTTCGATGCGTGCGGAGGCCTCGGCGCTGTACCTTTTCGCCTATTATCTGGGCAGCAGTGTGCTTGGTGCCCTCGGCGGCCTGGCCTATGCCGCATGGGATTGGCTGGGTGTCTGCCTGTTCACCGGTGCACTGACCGCGCTTGGCGGCGGCATCATCTGGGCCCTGCAGCAGCGCGCCCCGCAGCCGGTCACCGCCTGACCCGACGCACGTTCCGCACGGGCGCGGTGTTGCTCTGGTAGATGCCGACCTTGGTCGGCGCTCTGGCAGGGCGGCCAACCAAGGTTGGCGTCTACCAAAGGCGCCGGGCCGGCCGCATCACCCTTCCGCAAACTCGCCGCGCAGCAACCCGGCGAAATTGCGGATCAACGGTGTCACCCCTTCGCGTCGCCACGCCAACTGCACTTCCGAATGCGCACCGGCATCGGCCAGGGCCACGAAGCGCGCGCCTTCCACGCGGATGTGATCACACGACGAAGGCAGCACCGCCACGCCCAGTCCCGCGGCCGCCAGGCTGATCAGCGTCGATGCCTCACCGGCTTCCTGCACGATGCGCGGGGTGAACCCTGCGGCGGCACACAGCGCGATCATGTGGTCGTGGATGCCGGCACCGGCACTGCGCCGGAACGCGACGAACGGTTCCTGGGCGAAGTCACGCAGCGCCAGCGTGCCCTGCTTCGACAAGCGGCGCAGGGCAGGGTGGTCGGCGTGCACGATCAACGCCAGCGGATCGACGAACAGGCTGTGCGCCACCAGTTCCGCCGGCAACGCGCGCTTGCGGATGATGCCCACATCCAGGCTGCCATCGAGCAGCGCATCAATCTGCTGCAGGGTGTTCATCTCGCTCAGCTGCAGCCGCACCTGCGGGTACTGCTGGCGGTAGTGCAGGATCGAGCGTGGAATCTGCGGTGACAGTGGCGTCGCCCGGGTCAGGCCGATATGCAGCTCACCCTGCTCGCCGCGCTGCGCGCGCTGCACCTCATCCACCGCCGCTTCCACCTGCTGCACGATGGCCCGTGCGCGTTCCTGCAGCAGCTCACCCGCAGCGGTGAGCTGCACGCGGCGATGGCTGCGCACGAACAGCCGTGCGCCGATCAGTTCTTCCAGCTGGCGGATCTGCTGGCTGAGCGGCGGCTGCGACATGCCCAGCCGCTCGGCGGCCTGGCCGAAGTGCAGCGTATCGGCAACGGCCAGGAAGTAGCGCAGGTGGCGGAGTTCGATGGACATGGGGCCAGTCTATACATGGGGTCAGACCCCGTCGCGCAGCGGCGGGCTCTGACCCCCGGTAGGACAAGCGCATCCACGCATGGCGTGGATCTACCGTGTCGACCAAGGTCGACACCTACCAAGAGCAGACCCTACCGTTCCGAATGCCCGCTCTGGTCGTAATCGCGCGGGCTGAACAACTCCGGCTGGATCAGCTCGATGAACGCCCGCGCCTGCGCCGACAACGCCTTGCCCAGGCGCACGATCACCCCGTAGCTGCGCTCGGGGAACCAGCGCTTCATCGACCGCGCCGCCAGCCGCGTGTGGTCGCTTTCATGCAGGCACAGCGCCGGCACGATGGAAATGCCCATGCCCATCGCCACGTACTGCTTGATGACTTCCCAGCCGCCCACTTCCAGCGCAACGGTGTACGCAATGCGGTGGCGCTGGAACACCTGGTCCACCAGCCGGTAGGTGATCTGCCGTTTCGGCGGCAGCACCAGCGGGTAGCGCGCGATGTCGGCCAGTTCCAGTTCGCCACCGCTGGCCAGCGGGTGGTCGTGTGGCGCAATCAGCACCTGCTCGAAGCGATAGGCCGGCGCATAGGTCAGGTCGGCCGGCACGTCGGTCATCGAACCAATGGCCAGGTCGGCCGCATCCTCGCGCAGCAGGTCGGTGCCATCGGCGCTGATCGCGTTGTGCAGGGTCAGGCGCACGTCCGGATGGTGCAGGCGGAAGCGTTCAACGATCTTCGGCAGCAGGTAGAGGATGGTCGAGCTGTTGGCGGCGATGTTCAGTTCGCCTGCATCCAGCCCGCGCACCTTGTCGCGGAAGCGCGCTTCCAGCCCGTCCAGGCTTTCCACCAGCGGCTGCGCCATCTCGTACAGCAGCTGGCCTTCGCGGCTGGGCACCAGGCGTCGCCCACTGCGCTCGAACAACGGCACCCCCAGTTCCCGCTCCAGCGCCTGCAACTGCAGGCTGATGGCCGGCTGGCTGACGAACAGCGCCTCAGCCGCCCGTGAGACAGAACCCAGGCGCACCGTCTGGCAGAACGCGCGCAGCGGTTTCAGCCGGTCGGATTTGTAGGAAAAACGCGGACTTGGCGGGCTGTGCGTGTTCATGGCGTCATAAGTATTAGCACACCTTATGTACAACATTGCAAAAACTGTTTTGCCAAATACTCGGGCCGGGCGTCACTTTGGGGGCGTTCCCCCACCGCTGGAGTTGCCCCATGTCCGCCGTCGCTTCCGCCATTTCCCCTGCCCCCGCCAAGGCCACCCCCGGCATCGCCCTGGCGACCCGCGTGGCCGGCCAGGAGACCCTGCTGCCGGCGCCGCTGCTGGCCCTGCTGGTCTCACTGCATCGGGCAGTGGAACCGGGCCGACAGGCGCGGCTGCAGGCCCGCCGCGAACGCCAGGCGTTCTTCGACCAGGGCGGCCTGCCGGACTTCCGCGAAGATACCGCCGCCATTCGCAGCGGTGACTGGCGCGTGGCCCCGCTGCCGGCCGCGCTGCAGGACCGCCGTGTGGAGATCACCGGCCCGACCGACCCGAAGATGGTCATCAACGCGCTGAACTCCGGCGCCAAGGTGTTCATGGCCGACTTCGAGGATTCCACCTCGCCCACCTGGCGCAACCTGCTGGCCGGGCAGCAGTCGCTGGCCGCCGCCGTTCGCGGCGATCTGCAGTTCACCGCAGCCAATGGCAAGCACTACACCCTGCGCCCCTTCGAGGAACAGGCGGTGCTGATCGTTCGCCCGCGTGGCTGGCATCTGGACGAAAAGCACGTGGCCGTGGACGGCCAGCCGCTGGCCGGTGGCCTGTTCGATGCGGCGGTGTTCGCCTTCCACAACGCCCGCGCGCTGCAGGCCAAGGATCGCGGCCCGTACTTCTACCTGCCCAAGCTGCAGAGCATGGAAGAGGCCGCGCTGTGGGAGACCGCGCTGTCGCACATCGAAGGCATGCTCGGCCTGCCGCACGGGCAGATCAAGGTGACCGTGCTGATCGAAACGCTGCCGGCGGTGTTCGAGATGGACGAGATCCTGCACGCCCTGCGCGAACGCATCGTCGGCCTGAACTGCGGCCGCTGGGACTACATCTTTTCCTACCTGAAGACCTTCCGCCGCCACGCCGACCGCGTGCTGCCCGAGCGTGGCCAGGTGACCATGACCCAGCCGTTCCTGAAGGCCTATTCGGAACTGCTGATCCAGACCTGCCATCGCCGCGGCGCGCATGCGATGGGCGGCATGGCCGCGCAGATCCCGATCAACAGCGATGCCGCCGCCAACGAGCAGGCCATGGCCCGCGTGCGCGCCGACAAGCTGCGCGAAGTGAGCGCCGGCCATGACGGCACCTGGGTGGCGCACCCGGCGCTGATTCCGGTGGCGATGGCCATCTTCGATGAGCACATGCCGACCCCTAACCAGCACCAGGTGCTGCGCCAGGATGTGCACGTGAGCCGCGATGGCCTGATCGCGCGGCCGCCGGGCAGCATCACCCGCGCCGGTTTCGAGGGCAACGTCGAAGTCTGCGTGCGCTACCTGGCCGCCTGGCTGGATGGCAACGGCTGCGTGCCCATCCACCACCTGATGGAAGACGCGGCCACCGCCGAAATCAGCCGCAGCCAGCTGTGGCAGTGGCTGCACACGCCCGGCCAGCAGCTGGACGACGGCACGGCCATCGACCTGCCGCTGCTCGATACCGCCCTGGCCCAGCTGCCGGCGCGGCTGGGCGATACCAGCACGCTGCCTGGCGGCGCCCGCATCGGCGAGGCGATCGCCCTGCTGGGCGAACTGAGCCGCAACGACGAACTGACCGATTTCCTGACCCTGCCGGCCTACGCACGCATCGACTGACGGCACCTCTGCTGCCGCCCGAACCCACCCCAGCCGGGCAGCACCCGGCGCTACAACACCGAACTGGAGAAAGACATGAGCACCCTGCCCACTGCCGAACAGATCCAGCACGACTGGGACACCCACCCGCGCTGGGAAGGCATCCAGCGCAACTACAGCGCCGCCGATGTGGTGCGCCTGCGTGGCACGGTCCACATCGAGCATTCGCTGGCCCGGTTGGGCGCGGAAAAGCTGTGGAAATCGCTGCACGAGCGTGAGTTCGTCAACGCACTGGGCGCGCTGACCGGCAATCAGGCCATGCAGCAGGTCAAGGCCGGGCTGAAGGCGATCTACCTGTCCGGCTGGCAGGTGGCGGCCGACGCCAACCTGGCCGGGCAGATGTACCCGGACCAGTCGCTGTACCCGGCCGATTCGGTGCCGGCGGTGGTCAAGCGCATCAACAACACCCTGCTGCGCGCCGACCAGCTGCACCACGCCGAAGGCAAGGATGACATCGACTTCCTGCAGCCCATCGTGGCTGATGCGGAAGCTGGATTCGGCGGCGTGCTCAACGCCTTCGAGCTGATGAAGGCGATGATCGAGGCCGGTGCGGCCGGCGTGCACTTCGAGGATCAGCTGGCCTCGGTGAAGAAGTGTGGCCACATGGGCGGCAAGGTGCTGGTGCCGACCCGCGAAGCCATCGAAAAGCTCAACGCTGCACGTCTGGCCGCCGACGTGCTGGGCGTGCCGACGCTGCTGGTGGCGCGCACCGACGCCGAGGCCGCCGATCTGCTGACCAGCGACATCGACGGCAACGACCAGCCGTTCACCACCGGCGAACGCACCGTGGAAGGGTTCTACAAGACCCGCAACGGCTTGGACCAGGCGATCAGCCGCGGCCTGGCCTACGCCCCCTATGCCGACCTGGTGTGGTGCGAGACCGGCAAGCCGGACCTGGAGTTCGCGCGGAAGTTCGCCGAAGCGATCCATGCGAAGTTCCCCGGCAAGCTGCTGGCCTACAACTGCTCGCCCAGTTTCAACTGGAAGAAGAACCTGGACGACGCCACGATCGCGAAGTTCCAGCGCGAGCTGGGCAGCTACGGCTACAAGTTCCAGTTCATCACCCTGGCCGGCTTCCATGCGCTGAACTACGGCATGTTCAACCTGGCCCATGGCTACGCGCGCCGGCAGATGAGTGCCTTCGTGGAGCTGCAGGAAGCGGAGTTTGAAGCGGCCGAGCGCGGGTTCACCGCGGTCAAGCACCAGCGCGAGGTCGGCACCGGCTACTTCGATGCGGTCACCCAGGCCATCCACCAGGGCCAATCCTCGACCACCGCGCTGACCGGCTCGACCGAGGAAGAGCAGTTCCACGGCAGCCGCAGCGAGCGCGCCGCCTGACCCTGCCTGGACCCGGTAGTGCCGGCCGCTGGCCGGCAACCTCCGGAACAGCCGGCCAGCGGCCGGCTCTACCGGGGCATCAGCCCGATCAGGGTGGCCAGGGAAAGGCCAGACGACGCCGGCAGGTCGGGGGACCTGCCGGCGTTGTTGTTTGTCGGCCCGGCCTTCACGCCCGGACGGTACCTCTGAATGCGGGTTGCCCGCCATTTCAGGTCAGATCGCGGCTTCTTCATGAAAAATGAGAAGACGCGCACAGTTTGATTCACTGCTATGCTCCGCAACTCACCAGGGGATGCTGGCGGCGGGGAATGACCGGCAGGGGCACGGCCGAGAACATCGACATGACGACCGGTATCGCCCAGGTGGCGATGGCCGAGATCGTGCATGCCCTGTTGTCGGATGACGAAGTGGCCCTGTTCGCGCGCTTTGCACGCCCCATGAAGGTCCAGGCCGGGCAATGGCTGTTCCACCGCGGCCACCGCGGCGATGGCATGTACGTCATCGTGGAAGGCTCGATCGAGCTGGACTTCGGCGAGGACCTGGTGACCAAGACGCTGGGGCGACATGAGTTCTTCGGTGAACTGGGCCTGCTGGTGGGTGACCACCCGCGCAGCGCCGGCGCGCGCGTGGTCGAAGACTGCCACGTGCTGGAACTGGGGCCGGCCGATTTCCATTGCCTGGTCGAATCCGATCCGGGCCTGGTGGCCTACTTCCTGCGCCGCACGATCATGCGCGTGCTGGCCAACGAACAAGCGCTCATCAGCCAGCTGCGCCGTCGCAACCACGATCTGGAAACCGCGCTGGACAACCTGTACATCACCACCCACCAGCTCACCCACACCCGCGAGCTGGTGCGTACCGATGAACTGACCGGCCTGCACAACCGCCGCGGCCTCACCCTGTACCTGCAGGAGTGCCGCAGCCAGCCTGCCGGCACGCCGCAGGCGCTGCTGCTGATCGACTGCGACCGCTTCAAGCAGGTCAACGATCGCCATGGCCACCAGGCCGGCGACCGCGTGCTGCAGAGCATGGGCAACATCCTGCGCTCGATGGCCGGTGAACACGACCTGGCCTGCCGGCTGGGCGGTGATGAGTTCTGCCTGATCCTGCGCCATGCTGATCGTGAGGCGGCCCAGCATGCAGCGGAGTTCATCCTCAGCGCCGTGCATGGCCTGCTCGAGCGCAGCCACGGCACCCCGCACGTCACCCCGGCCAGCATCGGCGTCAGCCTGCTGGCGGCCGATGCGGACTGGAGCGAGTGGTATGCGGGCGCCGACCGTGCGCTGTACCGGGCCAAGCGTGCCGGCGGCAACTGTCTGCATTGGGCCGACAACGCGGACGGACAGTGAACGGAGGCCTTGCGAATGAACGGCGACACCGGTACGTCGACTCCACACACCACGCAGCTGCGGGCCCTGCTGTTCACTGACCTGTGCGATTCCACCCTGCTGGTGGAGCGCATGGGCGATGCCGCCGCGGCGGAACTGTTCCAGGACCACGACCGTCTGGTGATGGCGCTCCAGCAGCGCTGGAACGGCCAGCAGATCGACCGCTCCGACGGCTTGTTCATGCTGTTCGAGCGCCCGGTGGATGCACTGGGGTTCGCGCTGGATTACCCGCGTGGGCTGCAGGCGCTGGGCGGCAAGCGCGACATTGTGCTGCGCGCCCGCATGGGCCTGCACGTGGGCGAAGTGCTGCTGTGGAACAACAGTGCCGAAGCGATCGCGCTGGGCGCCAAGCCGGTGGAAGTGGAAGGCCTGGCCAAGCCGATGGCCGCGCGCCTGATGCAGCTGGCGCAGCCCGGCCAGTTCCTGCTGTCGGCCACCGCCGAGTCGATGGTGCGGCGGGCGGCCGGCGATCTGGGTGACGCCGCGCTGGGGCTGAAGTGGAAGTCGTTCGGTCGCTGGCGCTTCAAGGGCGTGGCGCAGTCGATGGAAGTATTCGGCCTGCAGGATCCGGCGACACGGGGCATCGGCCGCCCGCGGCAGAGCGCCAAAGCATCGCGCGACATCCCGGTCTGGCGGCAGCCGCTGGTGATGACCGCCGAGGTCGCGCTGGCGGCAGCGCTGCTGGTCGGCGGCTGGTTCCTGACCCGGCCGCAGCCGGCCATCGCCTTTGCCGAGCGTGACTGGGTGGTGGTCGGCGATCTGCGCAACCTTACCGGCGAGAGCCTGCTGGACGGTTCCACCCAGCAGGCGCTGCGCGTGAGCCTGGAACAGTCGCGCTACATCAACGTGATCAGCGACCTGAAGGCGCGCAGCGTGCTGCAGCAGATGCGTGCCTCGCTGGATGCGCCACTGGATGCGGACAACGCTTCGGAGATCGCCCAGCGCGTGGGTGCGCGGGTGGTGCTGATGCCCACGCTGTCCGAATCGGGTGGCCGGCTGCGCCTGAGCGTGGGCGTGGTGGATCCGGCCAGCCGTGCCACGCTTGCGGTGGAATCGGCCGACGGCCGTGGCCTTGAATCGCTGCTGGCCTCCACCGATGACGTGGTGGCGCGGCTGCGCGGTCGCCTGGGTGAAACGCTGGGGCAGGTCGAAAAGGACTCTGCTCCGCTGCCTGCAGTCACCACCGGCAGCCTGGATGCGCTGCGCGCCTATTCCATCGGCCAGAAGCTGTACGCGCACAACGACTACCCGGGTGCGTTGTCCATGTTCCAGCAGGCGGTGGAGCTGGATCCTGATTTCGCGCTGGCCTGGATGGCGCAGGTGCGCGCGCGCTTTGCGGTGGATGACCTTGCCGGGGCAATGCAGGCGGTAGAGACGGCCACACGCCTCAAGCGCCGCCTGCCACCGCGTGAAGCGCTCTATCTGGAAGCATGGTCGGCGACGCTGCTCGACCGCGGGCAGGCATCCGAGGCGTGGCGGCGCCTGTCCAGCCTCTATCCGGATTACTTTGCCGCGCAGTACAACGCGGCCCTGTGGCTGTACGCGGAAAACCGCTTCGAGGAGTCGCTGCCATATGCACGGCAGGCGGCGGATCCGCGGTTCGAGCTGACCAACGTGGCGCACGATCTGCTGGGGCGCATCCTGGTGGCGCGTGGCGACGTCAAGGGGGCCCGTCAGGCCTTCAAGCGTGCCATCGATGGCGGTCGCACGGCCAGCAACCGTTACCTGGGCTCGGCCGAGGCCAGCCTGCGCAACTACGCCGCCGCCGAGTCGCTGCTGGATCGCGCGGCACCCTCGCGCCACGTGGCCATCGAGCGCACCAGCATCGCCGTGGACCGCCAGCAGTGGGCGCAGGCCGTGCAGATTGCCCGCCAGGGCGCTCAGCAGTTTGCCGACATACCGGGTTTTGACCAGCAGGTGATGCTGGTACCCCTGGCCACGGCGCTGTGGGGGGCCGGCGATGATGACGCCACGCGCGCGCAGCTGCGCCGCAATGTCGACAGTGCACTGCAGCGTGTCGACAACCGTGCTCTGGCCGACGGCGGCGATGATGCGATGGTGGCGTTGGCCTCGTCGCTGTTGTCGATCCGGATGGGCGATACGGAACTGGCCGAACGGGTGCTGGCGCGACTGTCGAAGATCAATGAGGTGATGGGCCAGCCCCCGGTGGCGGAGACGGTGGCCGTCGTGCGCGCCAGCCTGGCGACCCGGCAGGGCAAACCGGATGCGGCGCTGGCGCTGCTCGCGCCCTGGTTGACCGGGCAGGCCAGCTTCCAGACCCGCGTGGCGGCGATGGATGCACACGTGGCCAAGGGGGCCAATGCACAGGCGCTGGCACAGGCGGACTATCTGGCGAGCAACCGCGGCCGCGCCTATGCCGAAGTGGATTGCGGCTACTGCATGCAGCCGCTCAACGTGCTCGACAGCAACCGTGCCGCAGGGGTGGCGGCCAGCCTGCGCCGTCGGCCGGAGCCGACGGCAGCGGCGATTACGGCCCCTTGAGCGTCCAGCCCGGGCCCGGGCTCGCGTCAAGCGAAGGCACCAGCTGGCCGAGCTCCTTGGTCAGCATCGTCTGCAGTTCCTGCTTGGCTTCGAGGATGGCTTCCTTGGAGGCCAGCTGGTTGACGTGGCAGCACACCTTCAGCAGCTCCGCATCGGCGGCCGGCAGGCCCAGGTGGGTCAGCGCGGCAGCAGGATTGGAAGCGAACAGGGCGCGGAACGCATCGTCTTCAGCGAGCGCACAGATCAGTGCCATGGCGATCGGCGCGGGTAGGACAGGCAGGGACACAGATAACCTCGACGTTGGGAAATGCGGAAAGATCGGCGAACGTTCCTAGATCGGCCCGCACCGTCCGCACTTGAGCCTGAT
The DNA here is from genome assembly GCF_003086895.1 of Stenotrophomonas sp. ESTM1D_MKCIP4_1. NCBI lineage: Bacteria > Pseudomonadati > Pseudomonadota > Gammaproteobacteria > Lysobacterales > Lysobacteraceae > Stenotrophomonas > Stenotrophomonas sp. ESTM1D_MKCIP4_1. Next base: position 260,153 of record NZ_CP026004.1, read on the forward strand.
GAAGTTCCGTCGCTGGCGGCCGCTAGTGAACTGCGCCCTTCTGAACACGATGCCATGTCCGTTGACCCTGCCATGCCTTCCACCCGCATCCGACGTTGCGAGATCCTGCTGCTGGAACCCCGCGAGAGCACCGGCTTCGATCTGCAGGACCTGCTGTCCGGCGGCAACGGCATCCGTCGGCAGATGCGCTGGGTCGCACTGGCGCCCCACCTGGGCGAGCCGGTGGAAGTGGATGCACTGCAGCGCGAGCTGCTGGGCCGCATTGGCCCCACCCACTGGCAGGACCTGCCCGAGCACGATGACGAGCGCGTGGCGTGCGAAGCACTGCTGCGCCAGGGCCTGCTGGTCAGTGCATCGCCCAGCGATGAGACAGCGCTGCAGGCGCGCCAGGCCGACGACCGCCACCGCGAGGCGTACTGGCATCCGCTGGCGGCTGTGCTGCACGCGTTCACGCGGTGGGAGGGGGTTGATGCAGTGAAGAACACCCGCGATTCCGGCACCGATACGGCAGTGGGCATGCGGGAGGTGCTGGGGCCGCCACCGGCACCGACGGCGGTGGCCGCCGAGGCGGCCAGCCAGCGCCTGCCGCTGCAGGAAGACACCGCGTTCGATGCGCTGCTGGCACGGCGCGCCACCTGCCGCAACTTCGATGAGGCGCGGCCGCTGCCGTTGGCCCTGTTCTCCACCATGCTGGCGCGCGTGTTCGGTGCGCGCGCGCATGTGCAGGTCAGCGATGATCTGCGGTTCCAGAAGAAGAGCAGCCCCTCCGGTGGCGGCCTGCATCCCACCGAGGCGTTCCTGGTGGTGCAGAACGTGGAAGGCGTGGCACCGGGTGTGTACCGCTACCTGCTGGAAGGGCACAGCCTGGTGCGCCTGCCCGACCCACCGATGGGCCTGCGTGCGTTTGCCATGGAAGCGCTGGGCCAGCAGCACTGGTTTGCCAACGCGCATTGCCTGGTCACCCTGGTGCCCCGCTTCGACCGCACGTTCTGGAAGTACCGGCGCCACGCCAAGGGCTACCGCGTGGTCGCGCTCGAGGCCGGGCACCTGTCGCAGACGATGTACCTGTCGGCCACCGATCTGGGTCTGGGTGCCTTCATTACCGGTGCAATCAATGAACGCTGCCTGGAGCCGGTGCTGCAGCTGGACCCGGTGCAGCAGGGGGCCCTGGCGATGTGCGGTTTCGGCTGGCGCGCCGCCACCATGGAAACGGCCGAGCTGGACCCGGCCGGCGAGGTCTGGACGCGCGCTGGGTGAGTGCGCGGGGTGGGCGCTCAGCCCACCTCGAAATCCACCAGCACCGCGCCATCCCCCACCTGGTCGCCCGCCTTCGCTCGGTAACCCTTCACCGTGCCATCGGCGGGCGCCTGCAGCGTGTGTTCCATCTTCATTGCTTCCAGCACCACCAGCGCCGTGCCGCGCTTCACCTGTGTGCCCGCCTCGACCAGGGTGGCCACGATTCTGCCCGGCATCGGCGCCAGCAGGCTGCCGGCATCGGCCACGGCGTTGTCCGATTCACCCACCGGGTCGTGCAGGGTGAAGCGGTGCTGGCCATCTGCACCGAACAGGAACAGCTGGTCACCTTCGCGCAGCAGCTGCAGCTGCCAGCGGCGGCCGTGCAGCTGTACCGACATGCGATTCGCATCGGCACTGCCGATGACGCTGACCGGTGCCGCATCGTCGCGCTGCACGCGCCAGCCATCGGCCTGCGCCCACACCTTCAGCGTGTGCGTCCGCTCACCCTGCTGCAGCGGCAGCACGCGCGGTGCGGAAGCCCCCAGGCGCCAGCCATCCTGCGCCTGCCACGGCGAATGCGGATCGCGTGCATCGCTGCCCGCGCGTGCAGTGCTGGCCACGGCGGCGATGGCCGCCAGTTGCCAGAGCGCATCATCGCTGTCGCCCACGGCATTCAGCGCGGCCTGCTCGCGTTCGATCAGCGCGGTATCCAGTTTCGCGTTGGCGAAGGAATCGGTATTCACCAGACGGCGCAGGAAACCGGCATTGGTCGTCACGCCCACCACCTGGCAGTCGGCCAGCGCCTGGCTCATGCGGCGCAGCGCGGCATCGCGGTCCACGTCCCAGACGATCAGCTTGGCGATCATCGGGTCGTAATACGGGGTGATGCTGTCGCCTTCCTCCACGCCGGTGTCCACGCGCACATGCGCCGACGGTGCAGGCAGGCGCAGGCGGCGCAGGGTGCCGGTGGAGGGCAGGAAGCCGCGGTCGGCATCTTCGGCATACAGGCGCGCTTCGATCGCATGGCCGTGGATGGCCAGTTGTTCCTGGCGCAGCGGCATCGGCTGGCCGGCGGCCACGCGCAGCTGCCATTCCACCAGGTCGGTACCGGTGATGTACTCGGTCACCGGATGTTCGACCTGCAGGCGGGTGTTCATTTCCATGAAGTAGAAATCGCCCTCCGGGCCGGCGATGAACTCCACCGTGCCCGCACCCACGTAGCCTACCGCGCGCGCGGCATCGACGGCGGCCTGGCCCATCGCCGCGCGGCGTTCACTGCTCATGCCCGGTGCCGGTGCTTCTTCCAGCACCTTCTGGTGGCGGCGCTGCACCGAACAGTCGCGCTCGAACAGGTACACCGCATCGCCATGGGAATCGCCGAAGACCTGGATCTCGATATGGCGCGGGCGCTCGACGTACTTTTCCACCAGCACATGGTCGTTGCCGAAGGCCGACGCGGCCTCGCGCTGGCAGCTGGCCAGTGCATCGACGAAGTCTTCGCTGCGCTCGACCTTGCGCATGCCCTTGCCACCGCCACCGGCGCTGGCCTTGATCAGCACCGGGTAGCCGATGGCATCGGCCTGTGCGCGCAGGAATGCAGGTTCCTGCTGGTCGCCGTGGTAGCCGGGCGTCAGTGGCACGCCGGCCTTGGCCATCAGCGCCTTGGCCGCGCTCTTGTCACCCATCGCACGGATGGCGCTGGCCGGCGGGCCGATGAACGTGATGCCGGCGGCGGCGCAGGCATCGGCGAAATCGGCGTTCTCGGAGAGGAAGCCGTAACCGGGATGGATCGCCTGGGCGCCTGTCAGACGCGCAGCGTCCAGCAGCACGTCACCGCGCAGGTAGCTTTCGCGCGCGGCGGCCGGGCCGATGTGGATGGCCTCGTCGGCCAGGCGCACGTGGCGCGCGCTGCGGTCGGCATCGGAATACACCGCCACCGTGGCGATGCCCAGGCGACGGCAGGTGGCAATGACGCGGCAGGCGATCTCGCCACGGTTGGCGATGAGGATTTTGCTGAACATGGCAACGGGCTTCATGGGAGCGTGCTCGGTCATGGCATGGGTTACATGCGGAACACGCCGAAGCGCGTCTGCTGCGGGGCGGCGTTGAGGCTGGCCGACAGGGCCAGGGCCAGCACGCGGCGGGTGTCGGCCGGATCGATCACGCCGTCATCCCACAGGCGTGCGCTGGCGTAGTAGGGGTGGCCCTGCTGCTCGAACTGGTCGCGGATGGGCGACTTGAAGGCGTCCTCTTCCGCTGCCGGCCACTGCCCGCCCTTGGCTTCAATGCCATCGCGCTTCACCGTGGCCAGCACGCTGGCGGCCTGTTCCCCGCCCATCACGCCGATGCGCGCGTTCGGCCACATCCACAGGAAGTTGGGCGAATAGGCGCGGCCGCACATGCCGTAGTTGCCGGCGCCGAACGAACCGCCGATGACCACCGTGAACCTGGGCACCTTGGCGCAGGCCACGGCCATCACCAGCTTGGCGCCATCCTTGGCGATACCGCCCTGTTCGTACTTGCGGCCCACCATGAAGCCGGTGATGTTCTGCAGGAACACCAACGGGATGTTGCGCTGGGTGCACAGCTCGATGAAGTGCGCGCCCTTCAGTGCCGACTCGGAGAACAGGATGCCGTTGTTGGCGATGATGCCGATCGGGTAGCCGTTCAGATGGGCGAAGCCGGTGACCAGCGTGGCGCCGTAGCGCGGCTTGAATTCATCGAAGCGCGAGCCATCGACCAGCCGCGCGATGACTTCGCGCACATCGTAGGGCTTGCGCGTATCGGCGGGAATCACCCCGTACAGATCATGCGCCGGCAGCAGCGGTTCTTCCGATTGCTGCACCGCCATCGCCGGTTCCGGCTTGCGCCAGTTCAACTGGGCAATGATCGCGCGAACGCGTGCCAGTGCCTGCAGGTCGTTGTCGGCCATGTGGTCGGCCACGCCGGAAATGCGCGTATGCACGTCGGCGCCGCCCAGTTCCTCGGCCGTCACCACTTCACCGGTCGCCGCCTTCACCAGCGGCGGGCCGCCCAGGAAGATCGTGCCTTGTTCGCGCACGATCACCGTTTCATCGCTCATCGCCGGCACGTAGGCGCCGCCAGCAGTGCAGCTGCCCATCACGCAGGCGATCTGCGGGATGCCCTGCGCGGACAGGTTGGCCTGGTTGTAGAAGATGCGGCCGAAATGATCGCGGTCCGGGAACACCTCGTCCTGCAGCGGCAGGAACGCACCACCGGAATCGACCAGGTAGATGCAGGGCAGGTGGTTCTGCTCGGCGATCTCCTGCGCGCGCAGGTGCTTCTTCACCGTCATCGGGTAATAGGTACCGCCCTTCACCGTGGCATCGTTGGCCACGATCAAGCATTCCACGCCGCTCACCCGGCCGATGCCGGCCACCACGCCGGCAGCGGGCACGGCATCGTCATACATGCCGTGCGCGGCCAGCGGCGCGATTTCCAGGAAGGCGCTGCCGGGGTCGAGCAGCGCATCGATGCGGTCGCGCACCAGCAGCTTGCCGCGTGCGGTGTGCTTGGTCCGCGCCGCTTCATTGCCGCCCAGCGCGGTGCGCGCCAGGGTGGCATGCAGGTCATCAACGACGGCCTGCATGGCCGCGCGGTTGCTTTCAAACGTTTCGCTGCCCGGTTGCAGCTGGCTGGTGAGGACGGTCATGGCGGTGGCCTTACAGGGTGCGCTGGAACAGTTCGCGGCCGATCAGCATGCGGCGGATCTCCGACGTGCCGGCGCCGATTTCATACAGCTTGGCATCGCGCCACAGACGGCCGGTCGGGTATTCGTTGATGTAGCCGTTGCCGCCCAGGATCTGGATGGCCTGGCCGGTCAGCCAGGTGGCTTTCTCGGCGGCATACAGGATGGCGCCCGCGGCGTCCTGGCGGGTGGTGCGGCCCTGGTCGCAGGCGCGCGCCACGGCATAGACGTAGGCGCGGCAGGCGCCCAGCCCCACGTACATGTCAGCGATCTTGGCCTGGATCAGCTGGAAGCTGCCGATGGCCTCACCGAACTGGTGGCGCTCGTGCACGTAGGGCATCACCACGTCCATGGCCGCGGCCATCAGGCCCAGCGGGCCGCCGGACAGCACCACGCGCTCGTAATCCAGGCCGGACATCAGCACGCGCACGCCGCCGCCCACCTGGCCCAGCACGTTCTCTTCCGGCACTTCGCAGTCCTGGAACACCAGCTCGCAGGTGGGCGAGGAACGCATGCCCAGCTTGTCCAGCTTCTGTGCGGTGGAGAACCCCTTCGTGCCCTTTTCAACCAGGAACGCGGTGATGCCCTTGGCGCCGGCCTCCATGTCGGTTTTGGCGTAGACCACCAGCACATCGGCATCCGGGCCGTTGGTGATCCACATCTTGTTGCCGTTGAGCACGTAGCGGTCGCCGCGCTTGTCGGCACGCAGCTTCATCGACACCACGTCCGAACCCGCGCCCGGTTCGCTCATCGCCAGCGCGCCGACCTTGGCGCCGCTGCACAGGTCGGGCAGGAAGCGCTGCTTCTGTTCCTCGCTGCCGTTCTTGCGCAGCTGGTTCACGCACAGGTTGGAGTGCGCGCCGTAGGACAGGCCGATGCCGCCGGAGGCGCGCGAAATCTCTTCCATCGCCACCACGTGGGCCAGGTAGCCCATGCCGGTGCCGCCGTATGCTTCTTCCACGGTGAGGCCCAGCAGGCCCTGTTCGCCCAGCTTCGGCCACAGCGCCAGCGGGAACTGGTTGCTGGCATCGGCCTCGGCGGCCAGCGGAGCGACCTCGGCAGCGGCAAAATGGGCCACGCTCTGGCGCAGCAGGTCGATCTCTTCGCCAAGATCGAAGTTCAGGGATGGCACGTGCATTGCGGCGGCTCCACGAGGAAGGTGGGGGAATGGACGCACCCGTCAGGGGGAGGCTGGTGGCTGTTGAAGGCAGCGGCCAGCACGGGCGATGGCCCCAGCGTAGCGGGGTTCGGGAAAGAAGTGAACACAAATTCAAAAATTGAAACTAGAATCAGGATATGGCCTACAAACGCTCTGCATTGATGGAAGAACGCTTGGCCGGGGCCCGTGAACGGATCCTGCTGGCGACCCGCGAGCTGGTCGCGGCCGGCGGCTGGCGCAATGCCCCGGTGACCGCCGTGGCGACCCAGGCAGGCGTGTCCACCGGGCTGATCTACCGGCACTTCCCGTCCAAGGCCGAGCTGTTCGTGGAGGTACTGAACGCCGCCGTGGCCCACGAGGTGGAGATCATGGAACGCATCGCCAGCGGCCCCGAAGTGGCCAGCGAGCGCCTGCGCCTGGCCATCACCGCCTTCGTCCGCCGCGCCCTGGCCGGGCCGGGGCTGGCCCACGCCTTCATCGTCGAACCGGTGGACCCGGACGTGGAAGCCGAGCGCATGCGCGGGCGCCGCGCCTTTGGTGATGTATTCCTGCGCCTGGTGGAAGAGGGCGTGGCCGCCGGCGAGCTGCCCGCGCAGGACGCACATGCCACCGCCGCCTGCCTGGTGGGGGCGTTCACCGAAGCGATGGTCGGCCCGACCGCACCCAGCCGCGAAGCGCACCGCGATGAGGGCGCGCTGGTGGACGCCATCTGCAGCTTCTGCCTGCGCGCGATTGGCGCCCCCGTCACCCGGTAGCGCCGGCCGCTGGCCGACGGCGATTGTTGGCGGGGTCAGATCCCTTCTGCGATGCAAAAGGGATCTGACCCCATCCCGCGCGCATGCTGCGCCGCACCAGCATCGACGCCTGTTGTCGCACGCAGAGCGCGTTCTATACTCGCCTCATCACGCAGTCGCTCAGCCGTGGTCCAACGACTATCAGCCAGGGGTAACGAAGAGTGCGGAATTACGATCTGGAGTTCCTGAAACGCTTCTCCATGGTGATCGCGCTGCTGGCAGCCATCACGCTCGGCCTCATCCTTCTGGCGGCCTACATCCACACCCGCATTCCGCCCGAGGTGTCGCCCACCGCGGCCAAGCGCACCGAGCAGCGCATTTCGCCCACCGGCGCGGTGTATGCCGGCAGTACCGGCGCCGCCGCACAGGCTGCAGCCAAGGCCGCCGCACTGGCCAAGGCCGCTTCACAGGTGGCCTACGGCGGCACCAAGGATGGCAAGGTCATCTTCGACAACCTGTGCACCGCCTGCCACACCACCGGCGTCGGCCAGGCGCCCACGCTTGACCATGCGCATTGGGACCAGCGCCTGGCCCAAGGCAAGGACACCCTCTACAAGCACGCCATCGAAGGCTACACCGGCCCCGACGGCGGCATCATGCCGCCCAAGGGCGGCAACCCGGCGCTCACCGAAGAACAGATCCACGCCACCGTGGATTGGATGCTGGGTAACCTGAAATAGGCGTCAACACCCGGAACGGCGGAATGGGGATCGTGGGATCGTGGGATCGCAGATCGTCGGTCGTGGGATCGTGGGTCGGGAATCGTGGGGTCGGGGGGTAGAGTCGACTGTCAGTCGACTATCGCGCGCAGCGCGGGCTTTTCGGCCACGTTGGCAAGAGCAGTCGACTAACAGTCGACTCTACCCCCGGTTCCGGTTCCGGTTTCCCCGCGCCCCCCGCCGGTCGCCGGTCGCCGCCGTTGCGCCCCCGCGCTTTGCCCACCAAGGCCTGATCGCCCAGAGTGCCCCGCGCTGCAAGCGGGCCTGCACATTTCGGGGTTAGTCTGTGCGCCCATTTCGTGGAGTCGCCCGTCGATGCGCCGCCGTTCCCTCGCCCTTGCCCTGTCCCTGCTGCTGCCGGCCACCACTTTTGCCCAGGCCCAGTCGCAGGCCGCGCCGACCTCGACCCCGTCCGCCGCACGCAGCAAGGCGCCGGTCGTACTGACCACCGCGCCGGCCGACTGGCGCGCGCTGGACGGCCAGCACGTGCGCATCGCCGCCCCGCTCACCCTGGCCGGCACCGATGGCCTGGAACGCTTCGGCCAGCTCACCGTGGCCTTCGATGGCCGCCTCTGGCAGCCCACCGAAGTGGCCGCGCCGGGCACGGCCGGCATCGAACAGGTGATGGCCGACAACCAGCGCCGCCGCCTGGTGCTGGATGACGGCAGCGATGCACGCGACCCGGGCAGCGTGCCGTACCTGGCCGGCAACCCGGTGCTGCGCACCGGCATGCAGCTGCGCAACGTGGAAGGCATCGTGCGGGTGGATGCACAGGGCCGTCCCAGCCTGCAGGTGCAGGGCACGCTGAAGCTGCCGGACCTGCAGCGCCCGGCGGTGCCCAAGGTGGCCGGCGACCTGCATATCGCCGCCTTCAACCTGGAGAACTTCTTCAACGGTGACGGTCAGGGCGGTGGCTTCCCGACCCTGCGCGGCGCGCGCACGCTGGACGAACACAAGGCCCAGGTGGCCAAGCTGGTGGCAACCATCAGCGCGCTCGACGCTGATATCGCCGCACTGATGGAACTGGAAAACGATGGTTACGGCCTGCAGTCCGCCATCGCCGAACTGCTTGCGGCGCTCAACGCCAACCTCGAACCAGCCCAGCAATGGGCCATGGTCGATGCCGGCGAAGGCCCGGGCACCAATCCCATCCGCGTTGGCATCATCTACCGCAGGAGCCAGTTCAAGCCGTTGGGCGGTCCGCTGACCAAACTGGATGGTCCGTTCGCCGAACACAGCCGCGCGCCGCTGGCGCAGGCCTTCCAGGGCAATGGCGCCCCGTTCCTGGTGGTGGCCAACCATTTCAAGTCCAAGGGTTGCCGCGATGCCAGCGGTGCCGACGCCGACCAGAACGATGGGCAGGGCTGCTGGAATGCCACCCGCGTGGAGTCGGCGCACCAGCTCAACCAGTGGGTGAATGCCGAAGCGGCGCGCCTGAAGGTCAAGGACATCGTGCTGCTGGGCGACTTCAATGCGTATGCGCAGGAAGACCCGATCCGCACCCTGCATGACCTGGGCTGGCAGGACGCCTTCAAGGTGGCCAAGGTCGAACATCCCTACAGCTACGTCTACAACGGCTACACCGGCCGCCTCGATCACGCGCTGCTGAGCCCGGGCATGGCCAAGCGCCTGCGCGGTGCCGCCGAATGGCACAGCAACGCCGACGAACAGGACGCCAGCGGCTACCAGGGCCGCAACGTGCCGGGCCCGTGGCGCAGCTCCGACCACGACCCACTGCTGCTGGGCTTCGGGAAATAACGTTCAAGCGCGGGGTCAGAGCCCATTCCAACGGAATGGGCTCTGACCCCGATACACCCGCTCACCCCCAGGCGATCAATCCGATCGCCACCACCGCCAGCGCCAGGCCGGCGCGGTTCCACTTCGTGGTGGCCTCGCCGAAGGCGAACACGCCCACCAGCGCACCCAGCACCACCACGCCGATGTTCATGCCGGCGAACACGGTGGCCGGGCTGTCCGGCATCGCCTGGTGCGCGTGTACATAGAAGAGGATGTTGCCGCCGTTGAGCAGGCCCAGCAGCGCACCGGCCCCCAGGTTGCGCCACGCCAGCCGGCTGCGGCCGCTGGCATGCCGCCACAGCTGCAGCGCCAGCATCAGCACGAAGGCCACGCTGAAGCTGGCCAGCACCGCCGCCATCGACGGCGTGCCCGACAGCGCCACCTGCTTGAGCAGCACGTCCACCGCCGCAAAGCCCCCCCACACGCCCAGCAACCAGCCCCAGCCACCGGCCGATGCAGTCACCGTCGGCCCGCGCGGGCGCAGGCTGATGGCCACCATCGCCACCAGGCCAAGCCCCAGGCCGGCCAGCTTCCACGCCGTGGCGGTCTGGCCGAAGAACAGGAAGGCGGCGGCCAGTGACAGCAGCAGCGACAGGCGCTGGGCCACATCGCTGCGCACGATGCCGGCCACGGCCACTGCGCGGCCCAGCACCAGGAAGATCGACGGCAGCACCACCGCCAGCGCCAGCAGCGAAACCCACGGCGCATGCGGCGCACGCAGCGCGTCCAGCGGCGGCTGCAGCACCACGGCAGTGAGGGTGGCGGCTACCAGATAATTCCAGGTCACCATCTGCGGCACGTCCAGCGCGCGGCGGTTGGCCAGCTTCAACAACACCGAAACCAGCACACTGCAGATCACGGCCAGGGACAGGTAGAGCATGGGGCGGGCACAGGGCAGGGGCGGGGGACGCTATCATGGTGCCATGCACAAGCCCTCGTTCCCCGTCGCCCCCGGCGAAACCGCCTGCCTCGTACTGGATGGCCCGGTCGGCCCGCTGGAAGTGGTCGTCGACCTGCCCAAGGCCGATGTGCCGGTGCAGCCGATCGTGGCCATCATCTGCCACCCGCTGTCCACCGAAGGCGGCACCCTGCACAACAAGGTGGTCACCATGGCCGCCACCACCCTGCGCGAGCTGGGCATTGCCACGGTGCGCTTCAACTTCCGCAGTGTCGGCAGCTCCGCAGGCAGCTTCGACCATGGCGTGGGCGAACAGGATGACCTCAAGGCTGTCACCGCCTGGGTGCGCAGCCAGCGTCCGGACGACCGCCTGTGGCTGGCCGGTTTCAGCTTCGGTTCCTTCGTTTCGCTGAAGGCCGCGGGCGAGCTGCAGCCCGAAGCGCTGATCTCGATCGCGCCGCCGGCCGGCCGCTGGGATTTCAGCGGCGTGCAGCCGCCGGCCCGCTGGCTGGTCATCCAGGGCGAGCAGGACGAGATCGTCGACCCGCAGGCCGTCTATCAGTGGCTGGACACGCTGGGCGCGCCGCACGAGCTGGTGCGCATGCCCGAAACCAGCCACTTCTTCCACCGCAAGCTGATCGACCTGCGCGGTGCGCTCACCCACGGCGTCAAGCACTGGCTGGGCGCGGCGGCATGAGCGAGCAGGCGTTGACCCCGTCGCAGCGGTACGCGGCCGGGGTTGCCAGCGGCGACTGGCAGGACGACCCGGCCCAGCACGCGGCCCTGGCCGAACTGGACCGCATCCACCTGGGCCTGGTCGACAGCGCCGAGGACGGCTGGCTGGACCGCCTGTCCTCGTTCTGGAAGAAGCCCGAACCGGTGAAGGGCCTGTACTTCTGGGGCGGTGTCGGCCGAGGCAAGACCTTCCTGGTGGACCTGTTCTACGACGGCCTGCCGATCAAGCAGAAGTACCGCACGCACTTCCACCGCTTCATGCGCAGCGTCCACGAGCGCCTGCGCGAACACCAGGGGCAGAGCGACCCGCTGGCGAAGATCGCCCAGGAATGGCGCAGCAACCTGCGCGTGCTGGTGCTGGACGAGTTCTTCGTCACCGACATCGGCGATGCCATGCTGCTGGCGCGGCTGCTCGAACGCCTGTTCGCCGAAGGCGTGACCCTGGTGACCACCTCCAATACGGCAGTGGAGAACCTGTACCTCAACGGCCTGCAGCGCGAGAGCTTCATGCCGGCCATCGGCCTGCTGCAGCGCTACTGCGTGGAGCTGTACGCCGAGGGCACCGAGGATTACCGCATGCGCGCGCTGACCCGTTCGCCGGTCTACCGCGCGCCGCTGGCCGCCGACAGCGATGGCTGGCTGGCCAGCCGCTGGGGTGAACTGAGTGGCGGGCAGCCGGCCAAGGCCGGCAACATCGAGATCGAAGGCCGCAAGATTCCGGTGCGCGGCCGCGGCAAGAGCATTGCCTGGTTTGATTTCGCCGCCCTGTGCGAAGGCCCGCGCGGCCCGTCGGATTACATCGAGATCGCGCACGAGTTCAACACGGTGCTGCTGGGCGACATTCCCGCCTTCGACCGCCTGAATGAAGATGCCGCGCGTCGCTTCGTCAACCTGATCGACGAGCTGTACGACCGCCACGTCAACCTGGTCTGCACCGCCAGCACCTCGCCGGTGGAACTGTATGCCGGCGAGCGCCTGCAGGGCGCCTTCGAGCGCACCGCCTCGCGCCTGATTGAAATGCAGAGCGCCGAGTACCTGGGCACCCCGCACCGGGCGTAAGCGCGGTGCGTCGCGGATGGATGCGTTGCCGGCCAGCGGCCGGCACTACCATGCCGCGGTCCCGGTAGTGCCGGCCGCTGGCCGGCATCAGACCCTCGGCTATCGGCTCGGCGCCACCGCATCGCTCTGCGGCTGCTCGCGCGCGCTGGCTGCCGCCTGCAGGGTGTCGCCACGTTCGATCAACCGCAGCGGCTGCCCCTGGTAGCGCACTTCCAGCGCATCGTGGGCCTCGGCCACGGCCGCCACCAGCGGGCACAGGGCCTGCGCGCGGGCTTCGATGCGCTCGGCGCGGCCTTCCAGCTGCTGCTCCATCTGCGCATCCAGGCGATCGGCGCGCTCTTCCATCGCATCGCTGCGGCCGGTGACCATCTGCCACAGCATGCTGCGCGCGATGGACGCCGACAGCGACTCGGCCATGTCCTGCACCCTGGCCTCGAACCCCGGCCCGAACACCGCCTGTTCCCAGTAGCCCTTGCCCAGGGTGCTGCCGATCCAGTCATCGGCCTGCCGCCGCAGGCGCCGCACCTTGCGGCTGTTGGCAGTGCCGGTGAGGCTTTCATAGACTCCATCAAGCACGTCGAAGCTCAGCCCGCTCACTTCATGCGCCAGCGCCGTGGCCGCCGGCATCAGCTGCCGCGCCCCGGCTTCCATCTGCCGCAGGCGGGCTGCATCGGCCTCGCTGACCGGCACCACCGTGTTGTCCAGGCTCAGTACGCCATCGTGGAACACCACCTCATGCGGCGCCTGTGGGCCATGCCGCAACCAGATGCCGCCGCTGTCCACCAGCACGTCGTAGTCGGTGCGCATGCCGCATTGGTCCGCGCGCAGCGTCGGGGCGTCGGCGGCCATCACCGGGGCGGTGGCCAGGCCGGCCAGCAGGGCCAGGGCGGGGAGGGGCAGACGCATGGTGGAATCCTTTCCGATCAGTGCAGGTCCCCAGCATCGCGCGCCAGGGCGGTGCCGTCACTGGCCGGAAGTCACTGTCCGGGTGTGCATCCATCGGCCATACCGGCTTTCCCACCGGCTGCCCACCCTCTATCCACAGGGTTGTCCCTAGCCAGCTTCATCACTGTCATGTGAAGCTGTCATTGTTCCGTTTCCGCAGCACGTTGTACCGCCGATGTGACGCCTTCCGGGCTTGACTGCGCAGCCCGTTCCGGCAGGTCCAAAGCGTCCGGACACGGCGTCGATGGCATGATCCTTGCGCCGCAAGGGATTACCAAATTTCACTACATTTGGCGTTGACGGCCCCCATCACCCCCACTATCTTGTGGCCGTCGGTCGCAGCTACCCCAACTCCCGGGTCCGCAGCGGGTCCACCACGGTACCCGCCAGCGATCGCCAACCGGCAGCGGAAGGCGCAGGGTCTCACCTCCTGCGACGCCGTCCTGCCACCCTGGGCTGTCATGTCCCGGGCTGCGTCACCCCCGATGCATCGAGCACCCCTACATCACGCCAAGAGGACACACGCCGTGACCACCGAATCCAGCGCCACCATCGAGAAGGAAAGCGAGTTCCTGCTGACGTCGCCGCCGACGGCCAACGCGATGAGCGTGACCAAGCGCAACGGCACGACCGAGCTGGTGGACCTGAACAAGATCGTGCGCGCAGTGCAGCGTTCCTCCGAAGGCCTGCACGCCGTCGATCCGATGCGCGTGGCCACCCGTACCATCTCCGGCCTGTACAACGGCGCCACCACCCGCGAACTGGACGAACTGTCCATCCGCACCGCCGCCCTGCTGATCGGTGAAGAGCCCGAGTACGGCCGCCTGGCCGCGCGCCTGCTGGCCAACTACATCGCCAAGGAAGTGTCGGGCCAGGAAATCTACGCCTTCTCGCAGTCGGTCAGCCGTGGCCACGAAGTGGGCCTGATCAACGACCGCCTGCTGAACTTCGTGCAGACCAACGCACGCAAGCTCAACGATGCCATCGACATCTCGCTGGACCTGAACTTCGATTACTTCGGCCTGCGTACCCTGTACGACCGCTACCTGCTGCGCCATCCGCACACCCGCAAGGTCATCGAGACCCCGCAGCAGTTCTTCCTGCGCATCGCCAGCGCGCTGAGCGAAGACGTGTCCGAGACCCTGGCGCTGTACAAGCGCATGGGCAACCTGGACTACCTGCCGTCCAGCCCGACCCTGTTCAATTCCGGCACCACCCACGAGCAGCTGTCCTCGTGCTTCCTGCTGGATTCGCCGCAGGATTCGCTGGAATCGATCTACTCCAAGTACGGCGACATCGCCCAGCTGTCCAAGTTCTCCGGCGGCATCGGCGTCAGCTACACCCGCGTGCGTTCGCGTGGTTCGCTCATCAAGTCCACCAACGGCCATTCCAACGGCATCGTGCCGTGGCTGAAGACCATGGATTCGTCCGTGGCGGCGGTAAACCAGGGCGGCAAGCGCAAGGGCGCGGCCTGCGTCTACCTGGAAACCTGGCACGCCGACATCGAGGATTTCCTCGAACTGCGTGACAACACCGGTGACGAAGCCCGCCGTACCCACAACCTGAACCTGGCCAACTGGGTGCCGGACCTGTTCATGAAGCGCGTCGAGGCCGACCAGGAATGGTCGCTGTTCGATCCGCGCGTCGTGCCGGAATTCACCGACCTGTTCGGCGAAGCCTTCGAGGCTGCCTACCTGCAGGCCGAAGCCCAGGGCAAGGCCAACCGCACCATCTCCGCCCGCAAGCTGTACGCCCGCATGATGCGTACCCTGGCCGAGACCGGTAACGGCTGGATGACCTTCAAGGACAAGTGCAACCGCGCCAGCAACCAGACCCTGCGTCCGGGCAACGTGATCCACCTGTCCAACCTGTGCACGGAAATCCTGGAAGTCACCTCCAACGATGAAACCGCCGTGTGCAACCTGGGTTCGATCAACCTGGGCAACCACTTCGACGAGCACAACGAGTTCGACTTCGAGAAGCTGGCCGAGACCGTGCGCCTGGCCGTGCGCCAGCTCGACCGCGTCATCGACCTGAACTTCTACCCGATCGAAACCGCCCGCCGCGCCAACCTGCGCTGGCGTCCGGTCGGCCTGGGCTGCATGGGCCTGCAGGACGTGTTCTTCCGCAAGCGCCTGCCGTTCGACAGCGCCGAAGCCCGCGCCCTGTCGAAGAAGATTGCCGAAACCATCTACTTCCACGCCCTGGAAACCTCCTCGGAGCTGGCCCAGGAACGCGGCAAGCACCCGTCGTTCAACGACACCCGTGCCGCCAGCGGCGAACTGCAGTTCGACGCCTGGAACGTGGTGCCCGAAGACACCGCACGCTGGGATGCCCTGCGCGCACGCATCAAGGAACACGGCCTGCGCAACTCGCTGATGATCGCGATTGCTCCGACCGCCACCATCGCTTCGATCGCCGGTTGCTACGAGTGCGTCGAACCGCAGGTGTCCAACCTGTTCAAGCGCGAAACCCTGTCCGGTGACTTCCTGCAGGTCAACCGCTACCTGGTGAACGAGCTGAAGAAGCTGGGCCTGTGGACCGCCGATATGCGCGATGCCATCAAGCTGGCCGAAGGTTCCATCGCCGGCGTGGCGCAGATTCCGGAAGCCCTGCGCGAGGTCTACCGCACCGCGTGGGAACTGCCGATGCGTTCGCTGATCGACATGGCCGCCGAGCGTGGCGCCTTCATCGACCAGTCGGCCTCGCTCAACCTGTTCATGGAAAGCCCGAACATCGGCGCGATGTCCTCCATGTACATGTACGCCTGGAAGCAGGGCATCAAGACCACCTACTACCTGCGTTCGCGCCCGGCCACCAAGATCGCCAAGACCACGGTGAGCAGCGCAGCCCCGGCCAAGGTGTTCACCCCGGACGAAGCCATCGCCTGCTCGCTGGAAAACCCGGAAGCCTGCGAGGCCTGCCAGTAACGCCGTGCGGTAGTGCCGGCCGCTGGCCGGCAACCCCGCGGTAGGTGCCGACCGTTGGTCGGCACTGCTGCTCGAATACGGAAACACCAAGGTAGCGCCGGGCCACGCCCGGCGTTTTGACCCGAGAAGACAAGGAAACACCCATGGCCGACACGCCCAAGCAGATGCTGCTCGATCCCGGTTTTGAACTGACCCTGCGCCCGATGCGCTACCCGCAGTTCTATGACATGTACCGGAACGCGATCAAGAACACCTGGACGGTGGAAGAGATCAACTTCCAGATCGACATCACCGACCTGCACAGCAAGATGTCGCCGGGTGAGCGTCACCTGATCCACCGCCTGGTCGCGTTCTTCGCCACCGGCGATTCGATCGTGTCCAACAACCTGGTGCTGAACCTGTACCAGCACTTGAACGCGCCCGAAGCGCGCATGTACCTGTCGCGCCAGCTGTACGAAGAAGCGCTGCACGTGCAGTTCTACCTGACCCTGCTCGACAACTACCTGCCGGATCCGGAGGAGCGCGTCAAAGCCTTCGCCGCGGTGGAAAACATCGACTCGATCAAGAAGAAGGCCGACTTCTGCTTCAAGTGGATCGACTCGATCCAGGACCTCAAGCGCATCGAAACCCGTGCCGAGCGCCGCCAGTTCCTGCTGAACCAGATCTGCTTCGCCGCGTGCATCGAAGGCCTGTTCTTCTTCGCCGCCTTCGCCTACGTGTACTACTTCCGTTCGCGCGGCCTGCTGCCGGGTCTGGCCTCGGGCACCAACTGGGTGTTCCGCGACGAAAGCGCGCACATGGAGTTCGCGTTTGAATCGGTGCGCGTCGTTCGTGAGGAAGAGCCGGACCTGTTCGACGACGAAATGAAGCAGCAGGTCTATGACATGCTGGCCGAAGCCATCGAGTGCGAAGTGCAGTTTGCCGAGGACGTGCTGTCCGGTGGCGTGGCGGGTATCTCGACCCGCGACATGCGCCAGTACCTGCAGCACTGCGCCGACCAGCACTTCGCCAAGCTGGGCATGGAAAAGAAGTACAACGTGCGCAACCCGCTGCCGTTCATGGAACTGCAGGACGTGCAGGAACTGACCAACTTCTTCGAGCGCCGCGTCTCGGCCTACCAGGTGGGCGTGCAGGGCGAAGTCGCCTTCGACATGAATTTCTGATCGAACCGGTCAGGCCTGTCGCAACAGAAAACCCCGGCGAATGCCGGGGTTTTTTGTGGCCGAACGTGGGCCCTCTGTAGAGCCGAGCTTGCTCGACTGCTCTTGCGCCTTTGTAGAGTCGAGCTTGCTCGACTGCTCTGCGCGAACGGCAGTCGAGCAAGCTCGACTCCACAAAGAGCGGTTACCGTCGCCCTTCCACCGCCATCCGCACGGCCAGCCCGGCCATCACCGTGCCCATCAACCAGCGCTGCGCGGCGTGCGTGCTTTCGTAGAGTCGAGCTTGCTCGACTGCTTTCCGCGAACGGCAGTCGAGCAAGCTCGACGCTACAGAGAGCGGTTACCGCCGCCCTTCCACCGCCATCCGCACGGCCAGCCCGGCCAGCACCGTGCCCATCAGCCAGCGCTGCGCGGCCTGCCAGCTCGGCCTCGCGGCCAGGAACGCCGCAATGCTGCCGGCCATCAGCACGATCACCGTGTTCACCGCCAGGCTGACCCCGATCTGGGTGAAGCCCAGCACCACCGACTGGGCCAGCACGCTGCCGTGGCCGTCCGGGTGCAGGAACTGCGGCAGCAGGGACAGGTACATCACCGCGATCTTCGGGTTCAGCAGGTTGGTCAGGAAACCCATCGCGAACAACCGGCGCGGGCTGTCCACGGGCAGCGCATGCACCGCGAACGGCGAGCGACCGCCCGGCTTCACCGCCTGCCAGGCCAGGTACAGCAGGTACAGCGCGCCGCCGATGCGCAGCGTGTCGTAGGCGAAGGGCACGGTCATCAGCAGGGCGGTGATGCCCAGCGCCGCGCACAGCATGTAGAACACGAAGCCCAGCGCCACGCCGCCCAGCGACACCAGCCCAGCACGGCGGCCCTGGCAGATCGAGCGCGAGACCAGGTAGACCATGTTCGGCCCAGGCGTGAGCACCATGCCCAGCGACAACAGGGCAAAGGCCAACAGGTCGGAAGCGGCAGGCATGGGCAGTCCGTGCAGTGGGCGTGGCGCAGTGTAGCGCCGCCTGCACCGGGCCTGGCTTAAAATCGCCGCACCCCACACCGATGGCCCCGCCATGACCCCCATCCCCGAAACCGTGCCGCCCATCGAAGTGCGCATGGCCGAAATCGTCTTCCCCAACCACACCAACCACATGGGCACGCTGTTCGGTGGCCAGGCGCTGGCGTGGATGGACAAGGCCGCCTTCCTGGCCGCCGCCCGCTATTCGCGCCGCACCGTGGTGACCGCGCGCAGCGACCAGGTCGATTTCAAGCTGCCCATCCGCATCGGCCAGATGGTGGAAACCGTGGGCCGCATCGTCGAAGTGGGCCGCAGCTCGATGAAGGTCGAGGTGGAGCTGATTGCCGAGGACCTGCACAGCGGCGAGCGCAAGCTGTGCACCCGCGGCCACTTCGTGATGATCGCGCTGGGCGACGACGGCCATCCGACCGCGGTGCCGGCCCTGCCGGGCGCCCCGGCGGCCGACCCGGCCAGCTGACCACGCGCTTGCGGGGACGCCCGTGCGCCCCCATTTCGCTGCCATGACCCCGCCGCTGACCGACTTCATCGACCGCGCCCAACGCCTGTTCGTGCTGACCGGCGCCGGCTGCAGTACCGCCTCGGGCATCCCCGATTACCGCGATACCGACGGCCAGTGGAAACGCACGCCGCCGGTGACTTACCAGGCCTTCATGGGCGAGGCGGCCACCCGCCAGCGCTACTGGGCGCGCAGCCTGCTGGGCTGGCCGCGCTTCGGTCTGGCCCTGCCCAACGGTACCCACCAGGCACTGGCCGCGCTGGAAGCCCGCGGCACCCTGCAGGTGCTGCTGACCCAGAACGTGGACGGCCTGCACCAGCGTGCCGGCAGCCGGAATGTGATCGACCTGCACGGGCGCCTCGATCTGGTGCGCTGCATGGGCTGCGAGCGCCGCAGTGGGCGCGAAGACTTCCAGCAGCGCCTGCTTGATGCCAATCCGGGCTGGGAGGCGCTGGAAGCGGGCATCGCCCCGGATGGCGACGCCGATCTGGAGACCGATTTCTCCACCTTCGTGGTGCCCGATTGCCCGTACTGCGGTGGCCTGTTGAAGCCGGATGTGGTGTTCTTCGGTGAAAGCGTGCCGCGAGATCGCGTTGAGGCCGTGCATGAACATCTGCGCCAGGCCGATGCGGTGCTGGTGGTGGGTTCCTCGCTGATGGTCTATTCCGGCTTCCGTTTCGTGCAGGCGGCCGCCAAGGCCGGGCTGCCGGTGGCGGCATTGAATCGCGGGCGTACCCGCGCCGACGACCTGCTGCAGTTCAAGGATGAACGCGATTGCGCCGAGGCATTGGCTGGCCTCGTCAGCCGGTAGAGTCGACTGTCAGTCGACTACCGCGCGCAGCGCGGGGTGTTCAGCCATCCCGCCCCCGCGAAGCCGTTGAAGGGATGAACGCGATTGCGCCGAGGCCCTGGCCGCCTTTGCGACCCGGCAGCATCCGGCCGGGTAGAGTCGACTGTCAGTCGACTATCGCGCGCAGCGCGGGATGTTCAGTCGTATCGCCAACGGCAGTCGACCAACGGTCGACTCTACCGTTCACGCGCCCCCGCGAATGCGCCGAGGCCCTGGCCGCATTGCGACCTGGCAGCATCCGGCCGGGTAGAGTCGACTGTCAGTCGACTACCGCGCGCAGCGCGGGGTGTTCAGCCGTATCGCCAACGGCAGTCGACCAAAGGTCGACTCTACCGTTCACGCGCCCCCGCGATTGCGCCGAGGCCCTGGCCGCCTTTGCGACCCGGCAGCATCCGGCCGGGTAGAGTCGACTAACGCGCGCAGCGCGGGGTGTTCAGCCGTATCGCAGAAAGCAGTCGACTGACAGTCGACTCTACCGTTCATCGCCCCGTGCAGCCGGTAGCGCCGGGCCATGCCCGGCGAGCGTGCAATGCGCCCCCGCGAAACAGCGATCCATCCAGATGGTTGATCCGCAGGCTGTGCAGCGGTGCAATACGCACCCCCTCCGCATGTCCTTACCGTCTTGAGCCAGCTGTTCTCGCCGATGTCCCTCGGCCCCCTGACCCTGCCCAACCGCATCGTGATCGCGCCGATGTGCCAGTACTCCGCCGAAGACGGCCGCGCCAGCGACTGGCACGCCATGCACCTGGGCAACCTGGCGCAGTCCGGCGCCGGCCTGCTGATCCTGGAAGCCACCGCGGTCGAGCCGCGCGGGCGCATCAGCTGGGCCGACCTGGGCCTGTGGGATGACGAGACCGAGGCCGCGCTGGCGCAGGTGCTGGCCAGCGTCCGCCGCTGGTCGTCGATGCCGCTGGGCATCCAGCTGGCCCATGCCGGCCGCAAGGCATCTACCGCCCGCCCGTGGGACGGTGGACGCCAGCTGCCGGCCGACGATGCCAACGGCTGGGCCACCGTCGCACCGTCGCCGGTACCGTTCCACGCCGCCGACCCGGTGCCCGAGGCGCTGGATGAAGCCGGCATCGCCGAGATCATCGCCGCCTTCGCGGCCAGCGCGGTGCGTGCCGAGCGCCTGGGCCTGGAGCTGATCGAGATCCACGCCGCGCACGGTTACCTGCTGCACCAGTTCCTGTCCCCGCTCAGCAACCGCCGCACCGATGGCTACGGCGGCTCGCTGCCGAACCGTCTGCGCCTGCTGGTGGAAGTGT
Organism: Stenotrophomonas sp. ESTM1D_MKCIP4_1; assembly: GCF_003086895.1. Lineage (NCBI taxonomy): Bacteria > Pseudomonadati > Pseudomonadota > Gammaproteobacteria > Lysobacterales > Lysobacteraceae > Stenotrophomonas > Stenotrophomonas sp. ESTM1D_MKCIP4_1. The sequence continues at coordinate 280,938 of NZ_CP026004.1, forward strand.
TCGATGCGGTGCGCGCCGCAGTGTCGGACAAGGTATCGGTGGGCGTGCGCATTTCAGCCACCGACTGGGTTGATGGCGGCTGGGACCTGGTGCAGAGCGAAGCACTGGCCCAGGTGCTGGACGCGCGCGGCTGCAACTTCCTGCACGTGTCCAGCGGCGGCCTCGACGAGCGCCAGAAGATCAGCGTCGGCCCGGGCTACCAGGTGCCGTTCGCGGCGGCCATCAAGGCCAAGAAGCTGCGCATGCCGGTCATCGCGGTCGGCCTGATCACCGAGCCGGAACAGGCCGAATCGATCCTGCGCCACAACCAGGCCGATGCCATCGCCCTGGCCCGCGGCATCCTCTACGACCCGCGCTGGCCGTGGCACGCCGCTGCCGCACTGGGCGACAGCGTGGTGCCGTCGCCGCAGTACCTGCGCTGCGAGCCGCGCGAAGCGCGCAACGTGTTCCGCGCGCGCTGAGCCTCAGACCTGCCAGGCCGGCGCGATGCCGGCCTGCAGGTGCTCGAACAGCGCGCGGATCTTCGCGGTGAAATCGCGACGGTCGCTCACGCAGAAGAACACCTCCATCGGCTCCGGCTGCCAGTCGCTGGCCGGGCCGAACACCGCCTGCAGGCGGCCATCGCGCAGATAGGGCTCGGCCACGAACGCGGCCAGCCGGGTGATGCCCGCGCCTGCAGCGGCCAGTTCGGCCAGCGCGTCGATGTCATCGCAGACCATGCTCGGCGGCAGCGCCGCATCCACCCGCTGGCCGTCCTTCAGCAGGCCCCAGCGCAGCGGCCGGCCATCGGTGGGGAAGCGGTGCAGCAGGCCGCGATGGCCGTTCAGTGCGGCCGGATCGGCCGGTGTGCCGTGCGCCTCCAGGTAGCCCGGCGAGGCACAGAACACGAACGGGATGCGCGCCAGCGGCCGCGCCACCAGCCCGTCTTCCAGCTGCGCGCCGATGCGGATGCTGGCATCCACCGCTTCCGGCCCGTGCTGCACGGCGCGATCGCTCAAGCACAGTTCCAGCTGCAGCTGCGGGTAGCGCTGCTGCAGGCTGGGCAGCAGTGGTGCCAGCACGTGGCGGCCGAACGCGCTGCTGCTGGCGATGCGCAGCGGCCCGGACGGCTCGATATCGCCGGCGGTGACCATCGCCTGCGCGCGCGCCAGGTCGGCCTCGATGTGCCGCACCTGCGCCAGGTACACCGCACCGGCCTCGCTGAGTGCCAGCTGCCGCGTGCTGCGGTTGAGCAGGCGCACGCCCAGGTGGGCTTCCAGCCGGTGGATGTTCTGGCCCACGGCGGTGGCGCTGATGCCAAGGTGGCGGGCCGCGGCGGCAATGCTGCCGGTCTCTGCGGTGCGGGTGAAGCTGCGGATGAGCTGCAACAGGTTCATGATCGGCCAGCTTGCCACGGAAGCCGGCAAGCGTGGCTTGGGTCTGCACCAAGCGCGAGAGGGCTGTGCGCGGGCCGCCGCACCGCTAGCCTGCCGGCCCACTTCACTCGATGCGATGCGCCATGGCCCACCCCCGAACGCCCCGCTGGAAGCTGCACGCCCGCAGCACGCCGTTTGTCTTCGCCTTCTTCATGGCCAGCCTGATGGCGCTGCTGATGTGCCTGGTCATCACCGCCGCCAACGCTGGGCTGGGCAGCGGCTATCTGGCGCGGGTGCTGGCTGCCTACCAGATGGCCATGCCGGTTGCGTTCTGCGGTGTGCTGCTGGTGCGCCCGCTGGTGGTGCGGCTGGTGGCGTTGACGGTGCATCCGCACTGAAGATCGGTTGCATCTGACAGCATTGTGCATCGCGGCAGGATGCTGCCCTACACTCGGGCGATGCGCCCCGATTCCATTCTCACCCTGTCCTGCCCCGACCGCACCGGCATCGTCTACCGCGTGTCCGGGCTGTTGTTCGACCACGGCTGCAACATCCTCGACGCCCAGCAGTTCGGCGATGAGGAGAGCGGCCGCTTCTTCCTGCGCGTGCATTTCGACCGCGATGCCAGCCTGCCGCTGGACACCGTGCATGCGGCCACGGCCGCGCTGGCTACCGACTACGGCATGGATTGGCAGCTGCACGATGGGCGCCGCCGCGCGCGCCTGCTGGTGCTGGTCAGCAAGCAGGGCCATTGCCTGAACGATCTGCTGTTCCGTGCGCACAGCGGCCAGCTGAAGGTGGATATCGCCGCAGTGGCCTCCAACCACGCTGACTTCGCGCCGCTGGCCGCGTCCTACCAGGTGCCGTTCCACCACCTGCCGGTGAACGCGGAAACGCGTGCGGTGCAGGAACAGCAGATCATCGATCTGGTCGAGCGCGAACGCATCGATCTGGTCGTGCTGGCGCGCTACATGCAGATTCTTTCGCCCACGCTGTGCCGCGCACTTGCGGGCCGCGCGATCAATATCCACCACAGCTTCCTGCCCAGCTTCAAGGGCGCGCAGCCGTACCACCAGGCGCACGCGCGCGGGGTCAAGATCATCGGCGCCACCGCGCACTACGTCACCGAAGATCTGGACGAAGGCCCGATCATCGAACAGGACGTGGCCCGCGTGGACCACGCCATGGCACCACGCGAACTGGTGCGGCTGGGCAGCGATACCGAATCGCAGGTGCTGGCGCGTGCCGTGCGCCGGCATGTGGAGCACCGCATTCTGCTCAACGGGCACCGCACCGTCGTGTTCCGTTAACGTTCCACCTGATCCGCGCCCGCCGGGCCATGCCCGGCGGAGCTGCTCCACGCATCTTTCCTGTTGATGGGCTTGGGGCAAGTTGAACGAACGCCATCAATGTGCTCCAGAAGGCCGGGCGGAATCGAAGACCACATCGGATCCAGAATGAAGTCAACGCCCTCGCGCCGCGCGAGTTTGGCGGCTGGAATGAAATCCGCATCTCCCGCTACCAGAATGATCTGACGAACCTGTCGTTTCAGTGATAATGAGGAGATGTCCAAGCCAATACGCATATCGACGCCCTTCTGCCTCACCTCCGGGTGCAGGTCGCTCGGCAGGAGCGCGGAAAATTCGCGTTTGCCTTTCATGAGCGCATCAAGCGTTCGGGAACCAGTCGTCCATGCGTTGGAGTCCGCGAGATGACCAAGCCTCAAGGCCACTTTCCGTTTCTGCTTCAAAGCGTCATGCAGGCCGACCCTGAATAGTGCTTCGGGCGATTGCGCATAGTTGATGCAGACACCAGATATCGGGTTGTGCATCCGCTTCTGCAGCGGCGGGCAGTCGTAGAAGAAGATGCGGTAGAGCTCGCGCCTGTCGCAGCCCGACGAAGTCAGGTGCGCGAGAGCCCATCGGTGTGCCACTTCTGCAGCACGCTCGGCGTTATGCGCGTTGTGCGGCTCGATGCGACGGAATCGCTTAACAAAATAGCCGCCATCGATGAGGATCGCTGTTGGCATGCCGTTGCCTTCCGGTTCCATCCAATGAAAAGCCCCTGGTTCGGCCGTCCCGCGATCTGTAGGGGGGCGTACTTGAGGGGCTGGATGGGTTCATTGTCTTGCTGTGGGCAGGGGGGTGCAAGCGGCAGACGCGACAGTTGCCGGTTGCCGGCCAGCGGCCGGCACTACCAATCGCGGGGATGAGGTAGCGCCGGGCCATGTCCGGCGGCCACGGGTCAGGCGATCGCGATCCCCGCCTTGCCCAGTGCCTCGCGCACCATCGCGTCGTTCGCTTCAGTCACCGGCCGGGTCAGCTCCCACAGGAATTTCACCCGGAAGCCGGATTTCACCGCGTCCTGCGCGCTCCACAGCACGCAGTAATCGCGCGCCAGGCCGCACACATGCACTTCGCGGATGCGGCGCTCATGCAGCCAGCCGGCCAGGCCGGTCGGCGGGCGCTCGCCCTCCGGGCCATGGTTCTCGCGGAACGCGCTGTACGAATCTACCTGCGGGCGCGTGCCCTTGCGCAGGATCAGGTCGGCCACGGTCCAGCCCACGCCCGGGTGCAGCGCAGCACCGTCGCTGCCCTGCACGCAGTGGTCCGGCCACAGGGTCTGCGGCTGCGCGTGCAGCAGGATGGTCTCGAAGGGGCGCTTGCCAGCGTGCTGGCTGGCAAAGGAGGCGTGGCCGGCCGGGTGCCAGTCCTGCGTGGCCACCACCGTACGGTAGTGGCGCTGCGCCAGCAGTTCGGCAATCGGCGCCACCAGCGTATCGCCCTGGTCACAGGCCAGCGCGCCACCGGGCATGAAGTCCGGCTGCAGGTCGATCACCAGCAGGGCGACATCGGCGGGCAGGGCGGTCATGGCAGGGTCCAGCGGCACGGAAGGGGCGACCAGCGTGGCCGCCCCCTGCGCGCACGTCAATCGCCCTGCGGCGTTTCATTGTCCTGGCCGTAATACAGCAGGCCGATCTTGATGCGCTCGCGGCCGGTTTCGCGGCGGTGGCGGTTGGCATCGCGCAGCGAGTACACGCAGCCGCAGTACTCCTGCTGGTAGAACTGCTCGCGCTTGCTGATTTCCACCATGCGGCTGGCACCACCGCCCTTGCGCCAGTTGTAATCCCAATACTGCAGGCCCTCGTAGCGTGACGCTGCGCGGATGCCGCAGTCGTTGATCTGCGCCATGTTCTTCCAGCGCGAAATGCCCAGCGAGGAACTGATGGTGTCGTAGCCATGCTCATGCGCGTACAGCGCGGTGCGCTCGAAACGCATGTCGAAGCACATCGTGCAGCGGATACCGCGCTCGGGCTCATTTTCCATGCCGCGTGCACGGCTGAACCAGTTGTCGGTGTCGTAGTCGCAGTCGATGAAGGGAATATCGTGCTGCTCGGCGAAGCGGATGTTCTCCTGCTTGCGCAGCTCGTATTCCTTCACCGGGTGGATGTTGGGGTTGTAGAAGAAGATCGCGTAGTCGATCCCGGAGGCGGTGATCGCCTCCATCACTTCGCCCGAGCAGGGCGCGCAGCACGAATGCAGCAGCAGGCGCTTGCCATCGGCGGGGAGGGACAGGGCGGGGCGTTGGAACTCGGTCATCGTCGGGTGCATCTGGGCGTTGGCAACGGGTCTGGCCGGAAACCGTGAACAGGACGCGCGCGACCACGCCGCCTGCACGCGCAGGACGACAGTGGCCCCGGCAACCTCCCCGCGGAGATTCCAGGTCGAATCAGGGGACGGTCGTGTCCCCCGGCCGGGGCCGGTATTCGGGCTGATGGACACGGGCCGCAGCCCACCTACTACCTGCCGCTTCCCAGGCGCGAGCCCAGTGCTGTTGGCAGGATTCGTTTCCATTCACCGCTGCGGGGCAGCTCCGGAATGGGCGCGCGAGGCGCCTTCACCGGATTCCCGTTCAAATCCCTGCCGTTGTCGCAACGACTGCAGGGATACCTTCGGCGTGCCCACGGTGGACGGGTTGCTGGCGCGGGTCAAGGGGGCCGGGGTCGGAGCCCGTTGCGCGGCAACGGGATCCGACCCCGGACACGCCGCAGTAGATCCACGCCATGCGTGGATGCGCCCTTACCGCTGGGCAGCCGCCCGCGCACGGATCTCATCCAACCGCTGGTCGCACAGCAGCCGTCCGTTCTCCCACACGGTCACCATCGCATCCTCGAAGCCGACCGGCAGCGTGTCGTCACCGCTGGCCGGCAGTGCCACCGTATGCAGGCTGCCATCATCCACGCGCCGCAGCAGACGCATGCGGCCGCGCTTGCTGGCTTTGCCGGCATCAGTGATGGGGTCCTTGTAGACGTCGATCCATGCACCGTCCACGCGCGCGGCCGAGCACTTCAGCGCGAACTTCTGCGTATCGCGGTCCAGCCGCTGCAACAGCGCGCCGCCCATGCCGAAGGCCACGTTGTCCGCGGCGTAACCCTCCGAGGTAATGCGCTGCAGGATGGTGCGGATCGTGTCCGGGTTGATGCCATCGCCCTGGATCACCCGCACGTGGTTGAGCACGCGGTAGCCCTTGCCGTTGATCGTGTGGCCGAAGGCCTCATCCAGCCGGCGCATGCTTTCGGCCACCACCTCCACCGGGTCGCCCGAGTCGGGGCGGATGACCAGGGTGGCGCCCGAGGCGATCACTTCATCGCGCAGGGTGGTGCCCCAGTGCTCGCTGATGGCGCGGTAGATGTCATAGCTGTCCGACACCACGGCGACGATCGTGCCGGGCCTGCCGAACTGGCGCAGCATGTTGCGGTACGCATCCACTTCGCGATCGCGGCCCCAGCTGGTGATGGTGCTGTGCTCGGCAGCGGGTATCGAATAGCCGGCCATCGGCGCGTGGTAGTGCGCACGTGCCAGGCACAGCGCCGAGACGGTATCGGTGCCGAGGAAGTTGACCAGATGCGCGGCACCGCCCAGTGCGGCCGATTCCAGGCTCGATACACCACGTGCGCCGAAGTCGTGCAGCTTGAACGGCAGCTGCCCCTGCGGGTCATCGCTGGTCTGCTGCAGGAAACCGGCGATGGTCTGCCGCGCATGCCAGCTGATGGTGGCCACCGTGACCGGGTACCACACGCGCAGCAGCAGGGTTTCCAGGTACGACGGCACCCAGAACGCGGCCGGGTCGGTCGACTCGATGGTCATCAGCGCCTGGTGTGTAGGCACCACGCTGCCTTCCGGCACGGCGCGGATGCGTACCGGCAGGTGGCCACCGAGGCGGTCGACGATATCGCGCCAACCGGCTTCGTTGAACGGCTCGCCATGCGCGGCGAACACCGCAGCGGCGTCGTCGATGTCAGCGTGGGTGACGGGCCGTGCCAGGGCGTCCTTGAGGATGGCCTGCAGGCCGAAGAACACCGTGCGGTCGTGCAGGCCGCCGCGCGATTCCACGTAGAAGAACGTGGCATCGGTGCCGGGCGGGTACTGCAGCCAGTGGCTGGCCTTGTAGCTGTCGGTGTTGAGGAGAAGGTAATCGAGGTAGTGCATGACGGAAGCTCCTTCGCGTCGGGTGACACCAGCGGTCTATCCGCCAGTGGGGAAGCCGGGCAGGTCAGCCGCGGCCGAGGAAATACTCCAGGATGTGCAGGTGGTCTTCGTACAGCTGCGGGCCCATCTCCAGGGCTTCGCTGACTGGAATCCAGCGCGCCTTGTCGGCGTCATCGCCGCCACGCACCGGGGGCAGATCGCCGGCCGGGAATTCAAAGTGGAAACCATGGGTGATGGTGCGGCCGCGCTGGCTGCGGTCGGGGTGGTCGAACACCTGCTGGCTCTTCAGCGAGCCCTTCAGCACCGGCAGCGGAATCTTCAGCCGGGTCTCTTCGCGCAGTTCGCGCAGGCAGCTGTCGAGCAGGCTCTGGTCCTGACCGACGAAACCACCGGGCAGCGCCCACAGGCCCTTGCCGGGTTCCGAACGGCGGCGCACCAGCAGCACGTGGCCCGAGTGCACCACCACCGCATCGGTAGTGACGAACGTGGGCGCGTAGGGCGCGTCCTTCCAGGCAGCCTTGTACTGTTCGATGAAGCGGTACTCGGCCACCAGCTGGCCGTAGGCCGGTGCACTCTTCCGGAACGCCTCAAGCATGTCGTACACCGGGGCCGGCACATTGCCACGCAGCATCAGCAGCGCACCGTGGAAGTCGACATCGCCGGCTTCAAACAGGTAGCGGCGCAGTTCGGTGGCCGACAGGGTGGCAGTGTGCTGCACGTCCACCAGCGGCCACTGCGGGAATTCGCGCAGGTAGTAGCTGGAGGCATCCTTGTCCATGCCGATCAGGCCGACCTTGGCATCGGCGGCGGCGCCATCGTTGCGCAGGGCTTCGGCCACCTGGCGCTGCACATTGGCGATCCACTGCGCTTCGTTGTACAGGTGGTCGCGCAGCGGGCGGATCAGCAGGCGGTCGGTGTGACCATCAAGGGCGGCCTGGATCATCACGGCGCGTTCGGCCACGGTCCAGGGGTTGCGCAGGCTGCGGGGGGTATCAGCAGAGCCGACCAGGAAGATCAGCTTGCGGGCCCGGCTGAGGGCCAGGCGGGCAACGGCGGCGTGGCCGTTGTGGAAGGGCTCGAAACGCCCGATGAAGACGAGATAGTCGAATTCCATGAGAATCCCTCATGTCGTTGTGGCAGCCGCGGGTCTGTCCCTTGGCTTGGTGCTGATGCTACGCCGATGGTTGTAGGGGTCAAGTGCACCGGTTGATCCACGCCATGCGTGGATGCGTGGCCGGGTTCTCAAGCTGTGAGAAGCCCTCGCGTCATACTGCATCCGTAGCGTCGGATGGCATCTCAGGCACAGTCAGCGGGGGCAGGGTAGTGGCAGACAAGTACTGCGATCTGGTCATGAAGGGCGGCATCACCAGCGGCATCGTGTACCCCAATGCGGTACTGGCACTGGCCCGTGACTATCGGTTCAAGAGCATCGGCGGCACCTCGGCTGGCGCCATTGCGGCGGCAGTGGCTGCAGCGGCGGCCTGTGGCGACCGCCGCCAGCAGGCGGGTGAACATCTGGCCGACGATGCCGGTTATGGCGGCCTGGCTGTCGTATCGGCGCAGCTGTCGCGGCGCGGCTTCATTTACAGCCTGTTCCAGCCGGCACGCGGCGCGCGCGCGGCGTACCGGCTGCTGGTGGCGCTGACCGGCAGTTACCGCTGGCCGCGCAAGCTGCTGTGCCTGGCGGTGGCGGTGTTTGAGATCGCCCCGCTGGAAGTGCTGGTGTCGCTGGCGCTGCTGCTCGGCCTGGGCTGGTGGGGCGGTGGCTGGAGCGGTGTGGCCGCCACGCTGCTGCCGTCACTGCTGTGTGCGTACGGGGCCGGCGTGGCCGGCGCCGCGCTGCGGGTGGCGCGGGTGGCGCGGCGCAACCTGCTGGGCCTGTGCAGCGGCCTGGGTCGCGACGCACGCACGCCGGCGCTGACCGAATGGCTGCACCAGAGCCTGCAGCAACTGGCTGGCAAGCCGCTGGATGCACCGCTCACCTTTGCCGATCTGCACGACGCCCCGCGCTATGCCGGTGAACCGGAAAGCCCGCACGCCATCAGCCTGCAGATGATCACCACCTGCGTATCGCACAACGAACCGCGCACGCTGCCCTTCGGCGGCGCGCAGTTCTGGTTCCTGCGCGAGGAGTTCGAGCAGCTGTTTCCGGCCAGCGTGGTGCAGTGGCTGGTCGACCATGCCGGCGCACCCGTGCAGGTGGAGGGGCGGCAGTACTACCACCTGCCGCAGGGCCCGCAGTTGCCGGTGCTGGTGGCCACGCGCATGAGCCTCAGCTTCCCGCTGCTGATCAGCGCGGTGCCGCTGCACGAACCGGCACGCCGCGAACGCCGCTGCGAGCCGTTGCCGGCCACCGCCGATGCCGCGCACAACGTGGCTGACAGCATGGAAGGACTGACCAGTGGCGGTCAGTCCTGCGGGCCGGTCATCACCGCGTTCCGCATCTGCTGGTTCTCTGATGGTGGCATCAGCAGCAACTTCCCCATCCACCTGTTCGACGCGGCCATGCCGCGCTGGCCGACCTTCGCCATCAACCTGGTGTACCCGCAGCACGCCGACGATGTCAGCCACGGCGCCACTGGCCAGCAGGCACTGGAACGCGCGGTGGTGCTGCCCACCGAAAACCGCCACGGTTGGCAGCGGCATTACCAGTCCATCGCCACGCCCTTGGCAGCGGCCGAGCTGGGCCGCTTCCTGTTCGCGGTGGTGGCGACCATGCAGAACTGGCGCGATCTGCTGCAGGCGCGCGCTCCGGGCTACCGCGATCGCATCGTGCACGTCAGCCTGCAGGGCGACGAAGGCGGCATGAACCTGGACATGCCGCAGGACGTGCTGAGCCGCATCGCCGACAAGGGCAGCCTGGCCGGCGCACGCTTCTGCGCGTTCTCGTTCGAGAACCACTACTGGATCCGCTGGCGCAACCTGGCCTCGGCCTACCAGCGCTACACCATTGAAGTGGCGCGTACGGATGACCCGGCGCAACAGGTACTGGCGTACCGCGCGTCGTATTCCCTCGTTGCCCACGGCGAACCCGCGCCGCCGTCGTACAAGCTGGGTTCGGAAGACAAGCGTCGTGGTTCGCAGCAGCTGTGGGCGCAGATGGTCGAGCAGGGCCGCACGTGGGAAGACCTGGGCCCGGACCTGACCGACGGCGCACCGCGCCCGCTGCCGCAGATGAAGGTCACGCCGATCTACTGACCCTCCATGCGTGGATGCATTTCGCGCAGGGCAAGAGCGTGCCGACCAACGGTCGGCACCTACCAGAGCGGTAGATCCACGCCATGCGTGGATGCATTTCGCGCAGGAGCAAGAACGTGGGCAGTAGATCCACGCCATGCGTGGATGCATTTCGCGCAGAGCAAGAACGTGGGCAGTAGATCCACGCCATGCGTGGATGCACTTTGCGCAGAGCAAGAACGTGGGCAGTAGATCCACGCCATGCGTGGATGCATTTCGCGCAGGAGCAAGAACGTGGGCAGTAGATCCACGCCATGCGTGGATGCATTTCGCGCAGGAGCAAGAACGTGGGCAGTAGATCCACGCCATGCGTGGATGCATTTCGCGCAGAGCAAGAACGTGGGCAGTAGATCCACGCCATGCGTGGATGCACTTTGCGCAGAGCAAGAGCATGCCGGCCAGCGGCCGGCACTACCGTAGATGCCCCTTACCGCCCCGGCAACTGCGCGAACGCGCGCTGCATGCAGTCCTCGCGCGGGCACACCCGGCACCCCGGGCCGATCGACACCGAATTCCCCGGGCTCTGCACATCCAGCCCCAGCGAATACACCAGCCGCTCGGCATGCTGCAGGTCGCAGCCCAGCGCCACCGCAAACGTCTTGCGCGGCTGGCCATGGCCCACCGGCCCGCTGCTGACCTGTCGCGCCAGCCAGAAGTGGCGTCGTCCATCAGGCATGCGCGCGGTCTGCGTCAGGATGCGGCCCGGCTGGTTGAACGCCTCATAGACGATCCACAGCGGGCACGAACCGCCCACCTGCGAGAAATGGAAATCGGTGGCCGAGTGGCGCTTGGACACATTGCCCGCGCGGTCCACGCGGATGAAGAAGAACGGCAGCCCCGGCGCACTGCGCCGCGCCAGCGTACTCAGCCGATGGCACACTGCCTCGAAGCCCACACCGAACTGGTGCGCCAGCAGCTCGATGTCATAACTGCTGGCCTCGGCCGCACGCAGGAACCGCATGTACGGCATCACAAGTGCGCCAGCGAAGTAGTTCGACAAGCCGATCCGCGCCTGCGCGATGCGCGCCTCATCGTGGAAGCCCGCGCGCGCGATCACCGCATCGATCTGCGGCAGGTAGCCGTGCAGGGCCAGTTCGGCGGCCATCTGGAAGGCCTGCTGGCCCGGCTCCAGGTAATCGGGCAGCCACAGCCGCCGCGCACCAGCATCGAACTGGCGCTTCTCGCGCCCGGCCTGCAGCGCGGTCACTTCCACCAGCACGCCGTGGCGGTCGGCCAGCAGCTGGCGCAGGCGCGGCGCGACGTGCCCAGGTGACAGTCCCCACTCGGCGAACAGGCGCTCGGCCAGCTCGTCCAGTTCGGGGATGTGGTTGTGCATGCGGTTGAAGAATTCGCGCACCTGGTCGCCCGCAGGCAGGGTGCTGCCGGCGTCGGGCTCGCCCAGCTGGAACTCCAGCGCGGCGGCATGCTCGCGCAGGGCCAGGTGGCGGCGGTGCAGGTCCAGCAGGGCGCGGCTGACCTGCGGCAGGTTGCCAGCCAGCGCCCGCAGCTCGGTCGCGCTCACCTCCGCCAGGCCCAGGTCACGCAGGGTCTCGCCCAGTGCCTCCTGCAGCGCGGCGGGCTCATCGTCGTCGAACAGGGCCGAAACATCGCCCAACACCTCGCCCAGCTTCTTCTGCACCGCCGGGGTCAGCGGGCGCTTGTTGCGCTCGATCTGGTTCAGGTAACTGGCCGACAGGCCCAAGGCGCGGGCCAGGTCCACCTGGCTGTAGCCGCGTTGCTCGCGCAGACGCAGCAGGCGCAGCCCCAATTGGCGTTGTGATGGCTGGAAATTCACAGAATTAACATGAATCGTCTGGCGTGTTGGCCAGATTAAGCGGATTCAGGCCGGAAATCGAGGTGCTTGCTGTGAATAATGCCAAGCATCTTTCGAGCCCGTGGGATTGTCGTCATGACTGTTGCAGCGCCCCGTATCCGAATGCTGATCGATGGCCAGTTCATCGAATCGGCCACCTCCCACTGGCAGGACGTGATCAATCCGGCCACCCAGGACGTGCTGGCCCAGGTGCCGTTCGCCACCACCAGCGAAGTGGATGCCGCCGTCGCCGCCGCCAAGGAAGCCTTCAAGACCTGGCGCAAGACCCCCATCGGCACCCGCGCGCGCATCTTCCTGAAGTACCAGCAGCTGATCCGCGAAAACATGAGCGAGCTGGCCCACATCCTCACCGCCGAACAGGGCAAGACCCTGCCCGACGCCGAAGGCGATGTGTTCCGTGGCCTGGAAGTGGTCGAGCACGCCGCCGCCATCGGCAACCTGCAGCTGGGCGAGCTGGCCAACAACGTGGCCAACGGCGTGGATACCTACACGATCATGCAGCCGTTGGGCGTATGCGCGGGCATCACCCCGTTCAACTTCCCGGCGATGATTCCGCTGTGGATGTTCCCGATGGCCATTGCCACCGGCAACACCTTCATCCTCAAGCCGTCCGAACAGGACCCGATGGTGACCATGCGCCTGGTCGAACTGGCGCTGGAAGCCGGCATCCCGAAGGGCGTGCTGAACGTCGTCCACGGCGGCGAGGAAGTGGTCAACGCGATCTGCGACCACCCGGACATCAAGGCCGTGTCGTTCGTCGGTTCCACCCGCGTCGGCACCCACGTCTACAACCGTGCCTCGCTGGCCGGCAAGCGCGTGCAGTGCATGATGGGCGCCAAGAACCACGCCGTGGTGCTGCCGGACGCCAACAAGGAACAGACCCTCAACGCCATGGTCGGCGCCGCCTTCGGTGCGGCGGGCCAGCGCTGCATGGCCGCCTCCACCCTGGTGCTGGTGGGCGAGGCCCGCGGCTGGGTGCAGGACCTGGTGACCAAGGCGCAGACCCTGAAGGTCAGCGGCGGCACCGTGTCCGGCACCGACGTCGGCCCGGTCATTTCCTGCAGCGCCCGTGAGCGCGTGGAAGGCCTGATCGCCTCGGGCGTGGAGCAGGGCGCGAAGCTGGTGCTCGACGGCCGCAACCCGCAGGTCGATGGTTTCGAGAAGGGCAACTTCGTCGGCCCGACCATCTTTGCCGGTGTCACCACCGACATGCGCATCTATCAGGAAGAAATCTTCGGGCCGGTGCTGGTCATCCTCGAAGCAGAGACGCTGGAAGACGCCATCGCGATGGTCAACAGCAACCCGAACGGCAACGGCACCGCGCTGTTCACCCAGTCCGGTGCGGCTGCACGCAGGTTCCAGGAAGACATCGACGTCGGCCAGGTCGGCATCAACGTGCCGATTCCGGTGCCGGTGCCGCTGTTCTCGTTCACCGGTTCGCGCGCGTCCAAGCTGGGCGACCTGGGCCCGTACGGCAAGCAGGTGGTGCTGTTCTACACCCAGACCAAGACCGTCACCGCACGCTGGTTCGATGACGAGACGCTGAGCCACGGCGTCAACACCACCATCAGCCTGAAGTAAGGGCAGGAGCAGCCATGAGCCACTCGATGACGACGGATCAGGAAGAAGCGCAGCAGGCGTATCGCGAAGCAGCGCGTGACTTCGCACAGGCCGAACTGGCGCCGCACGCCGCGCGATGGGATGCGGAGGGCATCTTTCCGCGCGAGGCGATCGCCAAGGCCGGTGAACTGGGCTTCTGTGGTCTGTACATGGACCCGGAAGTCGGCGGCAGCGGCCTCAGCCGTCTGGACGCCGCCGTCGTCATCGAGGAGCTCGCCAACGTCGATCCGTCGACCGCGGCGTACATCAGCATCCACAACATGGCCTCGTGGATGGTCTCCAAGTGGGGCCAGGCCGCGCTGCGCGATGCGTGGGGCACCGATCTGTCCTCGGGCAGCAAGCTGGCCTCGTACTGCCTGACCGAGCCGGGTGCCGGTTCCGATGCGGCCTCGCTGAAGACCACCGCCGTGCGCGACGGCGACGACTATGTGCTGAACGGGTCCAAGGCCTTCATCTCCGGTGCCGGTGCCACCGAACTGCTGGTGGTGATGGCGCGTACCGGCGGTGCCGGCGCGGGCGGTGTCAGCGCCATTGCCGTGCCGGCCGACCTGCCGGGCATCAGCTATGGCCGCAAGGAAGAGAAGATGGGCTGGAACAGCCAGCCCACCCGTGGCATCACCTTTGAAAACGTCCGCGTGCCGGTCAGCCACCTTCTGGGAGAGGAAGGCGGCGGCTTCAAGCTGGCGATGAAGGGGCTGGACGGCGGCCGCATCAACATCGCCGCCTGCTCGCTGGGTGCCGCGCAGGGCGCGCTGGATGCCGCACGCCGCTACATGGGCGAGCGCCGCCAGTTCGGCAAGGCGCTGGCCGATTTCCAGGCGCTGCAGTTCAAGCTGGCCGACATGGCCATCGAACTGGTGGCCGCCCGGCAGATGGTGCATTCGGCCGCGCGCAAGCTCGATGCCGGTGCCAGCGATGCCAACGTGTGGTGCGCGATGGCCAAGCGCTTCGCCACCGATGCCGGCTTCAGGATCTGCAACGAAGCGCTGCAGATCCACGGTGGCTACGGCTACATCCGCGAATACCCGATCGAGCGACTGCTGCGCGACAGCCGCGTGCACCAGATCCTGGAAGGCACCAACGAGATCATGCGGGTGATCGTTGCCCGCCACCTGCTCAACACCGAAGAGGAACTGCGATGAAGGATTGGCGTACCCAGGAGCACGTGGGCCTGAAGGTCGAGGCCGATGGCCACACCGCCGTGGTCACCCTGCACAACCCGCCGGCGCACACCTGGACCGTGCACAGCCTGGCCGCACTGCGCGACCTGGTGGGCGCGCTCAACGCCGACCGCGACATCTACGCGCTGGTGATCACTGGCGACGGCGAGAAGTTCTTCTCCGCTGGCGCTGATCTGAACCAGTTCGCATCGGGCGACAAGGCCGCCGCGCGCGAAGCGGCTCGCCGCTTTGGCGAAGCCTTCGAGGCGCTGTCCGCCTTCAGGGGCGTGTCCATTGCCGCCATCAACGGCTACGCCATGGGCGGTGGCCTGGAATGCGCGCTGGCCTGCGACCTGCGCATCATCGAAGAGCATGCCCAGGTGGCATTGCCCGAGGCGACCGTAGGCCTGCTGCCGTGCGCGGGCGGTACCCAGAACCTGCCGCGCCTCGTCGGCGAAGGCTGGGCCAAGCGCATGATCCTGCTGGGCGAGCGCATCAACGCTGAAACCGCGCTGCGCATCGGCCTGGCCGAAGAAAAAGTCGGCAAGGGCGAAGCCAAGGCGCTGGCGCTGGAATGGGCCGCCAAGGCCGGCAAGCAGAGCCCGACCAGCATCGCCGCCTGCAAGACGCTGGTGCAGTCCACCCGCACCGGCACCCACGCCTCGGCGCTGGTGGCCGAGCGCGAAGCCTTCGTCGATCTGTTCGACACCGCCGACCAGGTCGAGGGCGTGACCGCCTTCCTGGAAAAGCGCGCCGCGCAGTGGAAGAACGCATGAGTACCGACACCGTTGCCGATGAAGCACCGGTGCTGTTCGAGGAGCGCGTGGCGGGCAATGGCACGCGCATCGGCCTCGCCACGCTCAACGCACCGCGCACGCTCAATGGCTTTTCGCTGCCGATGGCGCACCTGCTGTTGAAGCAGCTGAACGCCTGGGCCGAGGATGATGGCATCGCGATGGTGGTGCTGCAGGGGGCGGGTGAGAAGGCCTTCTGTGCCGGCGGCGATCTGCACAGCCTGCACAAGGCCATGGTCGCCTTCCGCGAGGCGGGCCAGACCGATATCCGCAGGAATGACTACGCCGCCGAGTTCTTCGACGTCGAGTACCGCGTCGATTACCTCATCCACACCTACCCCAAGCCGATCCTGTGCTGGGGCCACGGCATCGTGATGGGCGGTGGCATCGGCCTGATGTCCGGCGCCAGCCACCGCGTGGTCAGCGAGCGTTCCAAGCTGGCCTTCCCGGAAATCACCGTCGGCCTGTTCCCGGATGTGGGTGGCAGCTGGCTGCTGCCGCGCGTACCGGGAATGGGTGGCCTGTTCCTGGCACTGACCGGCGCGCTGCTGAATCCGGGTGATGCCATCTATGCCGGCCTGGCCGATGTGCATGTAGCCGAAGAGCGCCGCAATGCGGTGTTGGATGCGCTGCTGCAGGTGGCGTGGTCGGGCGATGCCGCCCACAACCATGAACGCCTGAGCCAGCTGCTGCAGTCGCATGCCAGCGATGCGGCCACCGGCCCGCTGCTGGCCAACGCCGCACAGGTGGACGCGTTGTGCGAAGGCGACGACCTGGATGCCATTGTCGCGCGCATTGCCGCCCTGCAGACCGAGGACACCTGGCTGCAGGCCGCGCAGAAAACCCTGGCGGCCGGTGCACCGGGTTCGGCGCGGCTGGCCTTCGCGTTGCAGCGTCGCAGCGCCGGCCAGGATCTGGCCAGCGTCTACCGCCTCGAATACATCGTCGCCCTGCACTGCGCGGCCCATGGCGATTTCGCCGAAGGCATCCGCGCGCTGCTGATCGACAAGGACCGCAACCCGCAGTGGCACCCGGCCACCCTGGCCGAAGCCACGCCCGCGTGGGCGGACACTTTCTTTGTTTCCCCCTGGGCCGACGCCGCGCATCCGCTGGCCGACCTGGGTACCCCCATGGCTGAAAGGAGCCTTGCATGAGCCGCATTGCATTCATCGGGTTGGGCAACATGGGTGGCCCGATGGCCGCCAACCTGGTCAAGAACGGCCACACCGTGCGCGTGTTCGACCTGGTGCCGGCCGCGGTGCAGGCCGCCGTCGATGCCGGTGCCAGCGCCGCGCCGTCGGCACGCGACACCCTGGCCGATGCCGAAGTGGTGATCTCGATGCTGCCGGCCAGCCGCCACGTCGAAGGCGTATACCTGGGGGACGAGGGCATCCTGGCCGCCATTCCGGCCGGCGCACTGGTCATCGACTGCAGCACCATTGCACCGGCCAGCGCCCGCAAGGTTTCTGAAGCCGCCGCCGCGCGTGGCCTGCAGATGCTTGACGCACCCGTGTCCGGCGGTACGGCCGGTGCACAGGCCGGCACCCTCACCTTCATCGTCGGTGGTGAAGAGGACGCGCTGGAACGTGCGCGCCCGGTGCTGCAGGCGATGGGCAAAAACATCTTCCACGTCGGTGCCAGCGGCGCCGGCCAGGTTGCCAAGCTGTGCAACAACATGGCGCTGGGCGTGATCATGGCGGTGACCGGCGAAGCCATCGCGCTGGGCGTGGCACACGGGCTGGACCCGAAGGTGCTGTCGCAGATGATGGCGGTCAGCACCGGCCGCAGCTGGGCCACTGAGGTCTGCAACCCGTGGCCGGGTGTGCTGGAAAACGCCCCGGCCTCGCGCGGCTACAGCGGCGGTTTCGGCAGCGACCTGATGCTGAAGGACATGGGCCTGGCGGTGGAAGCGGCGATGAGCGTCGGCGCCTCGATTCCGCTGGGCGAAGTGGCCCGCAACCTGTACTCGATGAACCACCAGGCCGGCCGCGGCAAGCTGGATTTCTCCAGCGTCGTGCAGCTGATCACCAGCGAGAAGTGACCTGGTAGCGCCGGCCGCTGGCCGGCAACCTCATGCCCCGTGCGGGACAACGAAGGTGGGATGGGCGGATGCCCGGTTTCGGCCGGCATCCGCCCATTTTTTTGGCCGCATCAGAAATGACCTGGTAGTGCCGGCCGCTGGCCGGCAACCTGGTCTTTTGGGGTCAGAGCCCTTTCGCGTTGCGAAAGGGATCCGACCCCGCCGGCCCAACCGCATCAGGCAACGATCAGCGTCACGTCGATGTTGCCGCGGGTGGCGTTGGAGTACGGGCAGACGATGTGGGCCTTCTGCACCAGTTCTTCCAGCTGTTCGCGCGGCACGCCCGGGGCGTTGATGGTCAGCTCGGCTTCAATGCCGAAACCGGTGGGGATCTGGCCGATGCCGACCTTGCCGGTGACGGTGGTGTCGGCCGGCAGCGCGACCTTGGCCTGGCCGGCCACGAACTTCAGCGCGCCGAGGAAGCAGGCCGAGTAGCCAGCGGCGAACAGCTGTTCCGGGTTGGTGCCCGGGCCGCCGGCGCCGCCCAGCTCGCGCGGGGTCGACAGCTGGATGTCCAGCACGTTGTCGGAGGAGACCGAACGGCCTTCACGGCCGCCGGTGGAGGTGGCCTGGGCGGTGTACAGAACCTTTTCGATGGACATGGGATGCTCCTGGTCAGTGGGTGGGTGTTTCGATGGGTCTACTTTGCCCGTTCCCGTTGCACGATGGGTGATAGAAAGTCTCGAATATTTGACCCATCGTCCTGGCGGCCTAGATCGTCCATTCGCGGTCAGTGGTGAACATGATCGTCAGCCAGCGGTCCGGCGAGGCCTCACCCAGCGCATCGCCAATCTCATCTCGCAGCTGGTCCCATTCCACCAGTGCCCGCGGCGGGTCGTCCTCGCGCACCACGAAGAACAGCTCGATCTGCTCGCCCCGGCCCACCTGCGCCACGTAGCTGCGGTGTTCCACGAACCCGTAGCGCGCCACGATGTCGCGCGCCACGGCGTCCACATGTGCCTGCAGTTCCGGTGGCGTCACCAGCAGGATGCCGGCCAGCGCCCGGCGCACCGTGCCCAGCGGCGCCACCATCACGAACAGGCAGACCACCGCCAGGATGGCCGGATCGATATAGGGCCCGACCCAGGCCAGCGGCGTGCCCTGCACGAGCACGCCACCCACGAAGGCGACCACGTAGCAGGCTGACATGCTGGCGGCGATCATCCAGTTCTTCGCATCCAGTGCGATGAAGTCGGAACCGATGCGGCGGTTGGCGCGCCACACGAAAGCGCCGAGCGCGCTTTCCGCCAGCAGCGAAACCACGCCGAACACGATGGCCGGGCCCAGCGCGATGTGGCGCCCGCCGGACATCAGCGCATCCACTGCATTGATCAGGGCATACAACGCCGCGCCGATCATCAGCAGACCGCTCACCCCCAGCACGATGGGTTCCAGGTGCCAGAAGCCCATGGTGAAGCGCTGGTTGAGCCGCGACTGCAGCGCATCGGTCTGCGTTGACAGCGCAATCAGGCGCGCCACCAGCAGCGACAGCCAGGTCATCACCACGTCGATGAGCCCGTAGATGCCGTCGAAGATGATCAACGAGGAGTTGGCCAGCAGGCCGAACACCACCCCGGCCAGCGCCACCGCCAGTGAGAACGCGATGGACAGGCGCAGCACGCCCTGTTCGGTGGCGGGGTCGAAGAACCGGGAAGCGGGCAGGGCCATGGCCCGATTGTAGAGCGGAGCCATGCTCCGCTGCGTTACCGCCCGGCCCATGCGCTACCCCCATCGCGCCGCATCCCGTAGACTGCGCGCCTCCCACGTACCGGCTCCCGACTGCAGTGATCACGCCACCCTGACCCTTGCCGCACCTCGGCAGCCGGCACGCCCGGCTCAGGAACCCGCGTCTTTCCACTGCAGCGCCACGTGGCCCCACGCCCGTGCGCGCGGAGTTTTCCCATGCAAACGTCCTACCCCCTGCGTCAGCAATGGCTCGGCAACATCCGTGGTGATCTGCTGTCCGGCATGGTCGTCGCCCTGGCCCTGATTCCCGAGGCCATCGCTTTCTCGCTCATCGCCGGCGTCGATCCCAAGGTCGGCCTGTACGCCGCGTTCTCCATCGCCGTGGTCACCGCCATCGCCGGCGGCCGCCCCGGCATGATTTCCGCCGCGACCGGCGCCATGGCGCTGGTAATGGTCGATCTGGTCAAGGACCACGGCCTGCAGTACCTGTTCGCCGCCAGCATCCTGGCCGGCCTGCTGCAGGTGCTGGCCGGCGTGTTCAAGCTCGGTTCGCTGATGCGCTTCGTCTCGCGCTCGGTCATCACCGGCTTCGTCAACGCACTGGCCATCCTCATCTTCCTGGCGCAGATGCCGGAACTGATCGGCCGTGGCCCCACCGTCTACGTGCTGTGCGCCGCCGCGCTGGCCATCATCTACCTGCTGCCGCGCATCACCCGCGCCGTGCCATCGCCGCTGGTCGCCATCGTCGTGCTCACCGCCGTGGTCATCGGCTTCGACGTGGATGTGCGCAGCGTGGGTGACATGGGCCAGCTGCCCGACAGCCTGCCACACTTCCTCATTCCCGATGTGCCCTTCACCTGGGACACCCTGCGCATCCTGCTGCCGGTCTCGGCCACGCTGGCCGTGGTCGGCCTGCTCGAATCAATGATGACGCTGCAGATCGTCGAGGACATCACCGAGACGCCCAGCGAGCGCAACCGCGAATGCGTCGGCCAGGGCGTGGCCAACACGGTCACCGGCTTCCTGGGCGGCATGGCCGGCTGCGCGATGATCGGCCAGTCGGTCATCAACGTGACCTCCGGTGGCCGCGGCCGCCTGTCCTGCCTGGTGGCCGGCGTGCTGCTGCTGGTGCTGGTGGTGTACGGCAGCGACCTGGTGCGGCAGATCCCGATGGCCGCACTGGTGGCGGTGATGATCATGGTCAGCATCGGTACCTTCAGCTGGCGCTCGCTGCGTGACCTGCGCACCCATCCGCGCAGTTCCTCTGCGGTGATGCTGCTGACCGTGGTGGTCACCGTGGCCACCCACGATCTGGCCAAGGGCGTGCTCAGCGGTGTGCTGCTGTCGGCGCTGTTCTTCGCCCGCAAGGTCGGCCGCATGCTGGATGTGCAGCGCGAAGGCACGGGCGATACCCAGGTGTACCGCGTGCGCGGGCAGGTGTTCTTCGCCTCGGCCGGCCAGCTCGGTGCCGCCTTCGATTACCAGCATGTGGCGCCGAAGGTGCAGATCGACCTGCGCGATGCGCATCTATGGGATCTGACCGCCGTGGCTGCACTGGAGCGGGCGCAGGAAAAGCTGGCCGCGCATGGTGCGCAGGTGGAGGTGGTGGGCCTCAATGCGGCCAGCCAGACGCTGATCGAACAGGTGGGCGGCGCGCGCGGCGGGCACTGAGCAGGTCAGGGCGGTAGCGCCGGGCCATGCCCGGCGGATGTAGCGGCGACGGAACGCGCTCGGGCAACCGTTCCAAGCGCTTCCTGGTAATGGTCTGCATCACCCGCTGCCTGCGCTTCGCTCAGATAGGCGGCGATTCACCCATCGTCCTCAAAAAGCGCCGCCACCGCCCCCCGTACCGATCCCGGTGATGAGCTCGTCCAAGCCGGGGCGTGTATCGATGCCAAGCGGGGGAAGGCCGTTTGCCTGCCGTTCGCGGTCGAGGGTGGCAATGATCTGGTGCGCCATCAGCGTGGCCTGCATCTGCTGCTGGCGCGTCAGTGTTGTGCGGTCGCCCGCCAGTGCCACCGGCCAACTGCCGCGCAGCTCCGCCGCCTTGCGATACGCCGATGCCCGCAGCGGATCGGCGATGCCATCGACGCCGTGATCATGGATGCGGGCAAATGTCTCCAGCGCATAGATGGACCCGGCCTGCGCAGACGCCGCCAGGAACTCCATCGCTTCTCCGCGCCGGGAGGTCTCTCGCAGCGCCAGTTGTTCGGCGTCGAGGATGGCGGCCGGGTCCAGCCGTTCCTGTGCGGTGAACCCGCCTCTGGTCCCTCCGCGGAGCAGTGCATCCCGTGCCGCCTCGGTGGATGGATACCCGTTGCGTGCCAACCACGCCACATCGGCATCGGTGCGGGCGCCGGACAGGGTGTCACCCACACGCGGGGACGCCGAAAAGACCGTCCGTGCCACAGGGCGCTGGCCAGCCGCGATGGGCGCCGGTCCGCGCGCGGACGCGCCTGGCCCCGGCGAGGCGATGGAAGCGGGCGTTGGCCGGCCTGTCGCACCGTTCTGCGTTTGCCGGTTTGCTGTCCAGGCCACAACGGCCGTGATCGCAAGGCCTGCGAGTGCAAGTGCAATGGATCGTGCTGACAGCATGCCGGCCTCCCAGGCGGATTCATTTCGCGTTCACCAAAATTTCCCATGCCGCGCGGCCTGTCAACGGGTGCTCCGGGCAGCGTTCATGGCAAGCAGGTAAACTATTGATCTCACTGGCAATGCCAGTCCCCACGATCAATGCCCCGATGACGTCCGCCGCCGCCCGTTACGCCGATTCCCTGCGCCTGTCCGTTGCCCCCATGATGGACTGGACGGACCGCCACTGCCGCGTGTTCCATCGCGTGCTGGCGCCGGGTGCGCGGCTGTACACCGAGATGGTGCACGCCAACGCGGTCATCCACGGCGACCGCGAGCGCCTGCTTGGCTTCGACGCCAGCGAACAGCCGCTGGCCCTGCAGCTGGGCGGCAGCGATCCGGCCCTGCTGGCACAGGCCGCGCGCATCGCCGCCGACTGGGGCTACGACGAGGTCAACCTCAACTGCGGCTGCCCGTCCGACCGCGTGCAGGCCGGGCGCTTCGGCGCCTGTCTGATGCGCGAACCGGTGCTGGTGGCCGAGTGCGTGGCGGCCATGGTGGCGGCAGTGGACATCCCGGTGACGGTGAAATGCCGCCTGGGCGTGGACGAAGACAACGATTACGAGGTGTTCGCCGCTTTCGTCGACCAGCAGGTCGCCGCAGGTGCCGGCATGGTGGTGGTGCATGCGCGCAATGCGTGGCTGAAGGGCCTGTCGCCCAAGGAGAACCGCGAGGTTCCGCCGCTGAAGTACGACTGGGCTTATCGCCTCAAGCAGGAACGGCCCTCGCTGCCGGTGGTCATCAATGGTGGCCTGGCCACGGTGGAGGCGGTGCAGGCGCAGTCCGTGCACGTGGATGGCGTGATGCTGGGCCGCGCGGCCTACCACGACCCCTACCTGCTGCATCAGCTGGAGGCGCTGCACACCGGCGCCGCACTGCGCCCGCGTGGCGAACTGCTGCGCGCGCTGCGCCCCTACATCGAAGCCCGCCTGGCCGAAGGCCTGGCGCTGAAGCACATCACCCGCCACCTGCTGGGCCTGTTCCACGGCCAGCCGGGGGGCCGCGCCTTCCGCCAGGTGCTGAGCGAGGGCGCGCACCGCCCCGGCGCCGACTGGGCGCTGATCGAGCAGGCGCTGGCCGTGACCGAGCGCGCATCGGACCGCGCCGCAGCGTGACGTCAGCCACATTTCTGACTTGACAAGTCCCCGGGATTCGTCCCGAATGTTCACTTATATGAACGACGACAGCGGACAGCCGGAAAAGTTCAGATCGGATTCACCGCGTCAATCCAATCATTTGCAAAGGAAATGTAAAGGCCGGGACCCGAATCCGGCGCCCCGGATTTACGACTTTTGAACGAATCGCCGTGCTCGGCTAGGATCGCATCGATGTCTTCCGCTTCCTTCCACCGCCGCATTGCCCTGGCCACCTGCGTGGTCCTGGCGGCTGCCCCGCTTTCTGCGGCGATGGCGCAGCAGCCACCGCGCGGCGGCGGCGGCGAGCCGCGTGCAGCCATGCGGGCGGAAATGATGGATCGCGGCAGCCGTGGCGATGACCGTTCGCTGTCCGATGCCGTGCGTCGGGTGCAGCGCTCCACCGGCGGCCACATCCTCGGTGCCGAGCGCGTGCCGTTCGATGGCCGCGACATCAACCGGGTCAAATACATGGACGACCGGGGCCGGGTCCGCTACATGGACGACCCCGCCCCGGCACGTTCACAGCCGCGCACGCCGCGGTCGGATATGTCATCACTACGCGGCGATAACCCCTGAACAGGGATAGTTGCTGTAATACACCGTACCCACAGGCCTCCGGGCCACACCCAGGACACTAGGGAGAGTTCATGCGTATCCTTCTGGTCGAAGACGAAGCCCCGCTGCGTGAGACCCTGGCAGCCCGGCTCAAGCGCGAAGGTTTTGCCGTCGATGCCGCACAGGACGGCGAGGAAGGCCTCTATATGGGCCGCGAAGTGCCGTTCGACGTCGGCATCATCGACCTGGGCCTGCCCAAGATGTCGGGCATGGAGCTGATCAAGGCCCTGCGCGATGAAGGCAAGAAGTTCCCGGTGCTGATCCTGACCGCGCGTTCGAGCTGGCAGGACAAGGTCGAGGGCCTCAAGCAGGGCGCCGACGATTACCTGGTCAAGCCGTTCCATGTGGAAGAGCTGCTGGCCCGCGTCAACGCGCTGCTGCGCCGCGCCGCTGGCTGGAGCAAGCCGACCCTGGAATGCGGCCCGGTTGCACTGGATCTGGCAGCACAGACGGTCAGCGTCACCGGCAGCAATGTCGACCTGACCAGCTACGAGTACAAGGTGCTGGAATACCTGATGATGCATGCCGGTGAACTGGTCTCCAAGGCCGACCTCACCGAGCACATCTACCAGCAGGATTTCGACCGCGACTCGAACGTGCTGGAAGTGTTCATCGGCCGCCTGCGCAAGAAGCTGGACCCGGACGGCGAACTGAAGCCGATCGAGACCGTGCGTGGCCGCGGCTACCGTTTCGCGATCCCGCGCAACGAGGGCTGAGCCTTCCACAAGGCGATAAACGATGTCCGGCCGTCTGTGGTTCTTCCGACGCTGGCGGCCGCGCTCACTGCAGGCGCGCCAGCTGTTCGCCGCGTCCGTGGGTCTGGTTGCGTTCCTGGCGCTGGCCGGTTACGCGCTCGATGCTGCCTTCGCCGATACGGCGAAGGCCAACCTGCGTGAGCGCCTGAAGAACTACGCCACGGCCTACGCGGCCGGCATCGATTTCACCCGCGACCGCTCGCTGTACATCCGCGAGCAGCCGCCGGATCCGCGCTTCGACGTGCCCGGGAGCGGCCTGTACCTGCAGGTCGTGATGCCCGACGGCAAGGGCAACTCGATGTCCGCCGAAGGCCCGATGCTGCCCACCGTGGGCGGCGGCCTCCTGGCCCCGCGCCAGGAAGTATTCGAGGGCCCGCTGCCGATGATCCAGATCGACGGCAGCCAGGGCTCGGTGTACCGCTATGGCCTGGGCCTGGTGTGGGATGCCGACGCCGATCCGGCCACCGAATTCCCCTACACCATCTACGTGATGGAAGACTCGCGCGCGCTGGGTGCGCAGCTGCGCGTGTTCCGCAGCCGGGTCTGGTTCTACCTGGGTGGCATCGGCCTGATCCTGCTGCTGCTGCAGACGGTCATCCTGCAGTGGAGCCTGCGCCCGTTGCGCAGGGTCATCACCGAACTGACCAAGGTGCAGCGCGGTGAGACCGAACGCATGAGCGAGCGCCACCCGCGCGAGCTGGAACCGCTGACCGACAGCATCAACGCCTTCATCGAAAGCGAACGCGAGAACCTCGAACGCCAGCGCAACACCCTGGCCGACCTGGCGCACAGCCTGAAGACGCCCATCGCGGTGCTGCGCACGCAGATGGACAGCGGTGCCGGCGATGGCGCACTGCGCGAAGAACTGGACGTGCAGCTGCAGCGCATGAACAACCTGGTGTCCTACCAGTTGGCGCGCGCGGCGTCGTCGGGCCACAAGCTGTTCTCCGCACCGCTGCCGGTGGAATCCAACGCCGAGGAAATCGTACGTGGCCTGGAAAAGGTCTACGCCGCCAAGGGCGTGCTGTGCGAATTCGACATCGACCCGGCCGCGCGTTTCCACGGCGAACCGGGCGATCTGCAGGAACTGCTGGGCAACCTGCTGGAAAACGCCTTCAAGTGGGCCAAGCGCCGCGTGCTGCTGACCGCGCAGCCGCTGCCGGCGCCCAACGCACGCCGTGCCGGCCTGCTGCTGGCGGTGGATGACGATGGCCCGGGCATTGCCCCGGAAGACATCGGCAAGGTGCTGCAGCGTGGCGTGCGTGGCGATGAGCGCGTGCAGGGCCACGGCATCGGTCTGTCGATCGTGCAGGATCTCATCAAGGATTACCGCGGCGAACTGCTGGTAGCCCGTTCCAGCGAACTGGGCGGCGCCCGCTTTGAAGTGCGCCTGCCGCCGGGACCGTGATCCCCCGTTGATCGGTAGTGCCGGCCGCCGGCCGGCAATTTCATCTCGCTGCCGGCCAGCGGCCGGCACTACCGTTCTGCGAACGCCGGCGGCTCGCCATAGAACCGCCGCAGGTGCGCGGCCACGTCCGGCAGCGCCTGCGCCAGCAGATCCGGCGCGGAGAAGTGGTATTCGCTGGCCACCGCGAAGAACTCTTCCGGCGCCTCGGCCGCATACGGGTCGATCAGCGTTTCAACACCGGCATCCACCTGCGCGCAGAACGCATCGTAGGCCTGCTGGAAGGCGGCCGCCCACTCACGCTGCCATGCACGCGGCAACGGCGGGGTACCGTCCATCGCGCCATCCAGCGCATCCAGCTTGTGCACCATTTCATGCACGGCCACGCAGTAGCCCTCGTGCGGTGCGGCCAGATCCGCCTGCACGTCGGCCCAGGACAGGATCAACGGACCGCTGTCCCACGATTCGCCAATCAACTCGTCATCCCACTCGTGCAGCACGCCGGCCGCATCCACATGGCTGCGGTGCACGCGGAACGCATCGGGATAGACGATCAGCTGCGACCAGCCTTCCAGCCCGACCTCGCCGAATTCCAGCAAGGGCAGGCAGCACAGCGCGGCCAGCAGCACACCATCGGCGGGCTGCAGCTGCAGTTCGCCAATCGGGGTGATGGTCTTTTCATGCAGGAAGCGGGTGGCCAGCACACGCAGCCGCCCGCGGCGCTCGTCGCCAAGGCCCTGCAGCCAGGCGGCGCGGCCGCAGGCTTCGTTCCACACCGCATCTTCGATCGGCCGCGGCGCAGGCCGCAGCCACTGCAGCAGCGATTTGATCAGCGGAACATACCCGGCAGGTAGCTGTGCCACTTCGGCGCGCGGATGCGCTGCAGCACATCGTCATCGCTGCCACCGCCGCCGCTGCTGGTCGCACTGCTGGCGGCCGGACGTACCGGCGCCGGCTTGGCGGTGGTGGCCGAAGCGGTGCTGGTGGCGGCACGCTGCGAAGCGGCATCCGGGGTGGAATACACGCAGCCCCCACGGCTGTCATCCAACGACGCCGTCGCCGACGCCGCGAAGGGCATCGTCAGCAGGACCAGGCAATGGGCATAACGGCGCATTGACGACATCCACGTTAAGGGAGGGTGAGTTCCCGATTCTAGCCCGAACCCGGCCCCGGATTGGAAGCCCCGCCCGCGGGCACCCCGCAGGCGTCGCTGGCGGCTTTCCCGCATAATTCCTGTCTGACCCTGTGGAAGCTGCCGTGGACGATCGCCAACTGCTGGCCAAACTCGCTGCCGGTCGCCTGTCCGGCGACGCCCTGGCCCGTGAGCTGGGCCAGACCCGCGCCGCCATTTGGAAGCGTATTCAAGGGCTTAGGGCTGCCGGTGTGGATATCCAGGGCCGTGCTGGCGAGGGCTACGGCCTGAGCCACCCGCTGGAACTGCTGGACCCGGCCGCCATCCGCGCGCACCTGCCCGACGCTGCCGAGGGCCTGCTGCATGACCTGCAGGTGGCCTGGACCGTGGATTCGACCAATGCCGAATTGTTGCGGTGCAGCGCGCCGCAGCGCGGTGTCTGCGTCCTGCTGGCCGAGCGCCAGACCGGCGGCCGTGGCCGTCGCGGCCGCAGCTGGGCCTCGCCGCTGGCGGCCCATGTCTACCTGTCGGTGCTGCGCCTGTTCTCCGGCGGCCTGGGCCGCCTGGCGGGCCTCAGCCTGGTGGCCGGCATTGCCGTGGCCGAGGCCCTGCACGACTTGGGTTATACCCAGGCGCAGCTGAAATGGCCCAATGACGTGCTGGTGGACGGCCGCAAGCTGGTCGGCCTGCTGGCCGAGGGCGGCGGCGAATATGCCGGCCCGGCCCGCGCGGTCATCGGCATCGGCATCAATGTGCACATGCCGCCGGCCTTCGCCGAGCAGATCACCCAGCCGTGGGTGGACCTGGACACCCTGGCCGGTACCCACGTGGACCGCAACGTGGTGGTGGCCGCCGTGCTGGCGCGGCTGCTGCCGGCGCTGGAAGTGTTCGACCGCGAAGGTCTGGCCCCGTTCCTGCCTCGCTACGCGGCCTTCGACATGCTGGCCGGGCGCGAGGTGCGCGTGGAACTGGACGGCCAGTGGCAGCACGGCACGGCCCTGGGCCTGGCCGATGATGGCGCCCTGCGCGTGCGCATTGATGGCCATGAGCGCCTGCTGCATGCCGGCGAAGTGAGCGTGAGGAAGGCATGAGCGATTGGTTGTTCGACCTGGGCAATTCGCGCTTCAAGTTCGCGCCGTTGCAGGGTGACCGTGCCGGTGATGTGCAGGCCTGGGCGCATGGCGCTGAAGGCATGGCCGCGCAGCCACCGCACAGCCTGCCCAGCGGCGGCACCGCCTTTGTTGCCAGCGTGGCCGCACCATCGCTGACCACGGCCATGCTGCAGCAGCTGCAGGCCCGCTTCGGCGAGGTGCGCGTGGTGCGCACCAGTGCCGAATGCGCGGGCGTGCGCATTGCCTATGCCCGGCCGGAAAAGTTCGGGGTTGATCGTTTCCTGGCCCTGCTGGCCGCCGCCACCGCGCGCCGCCCGGTGCTGGTGGTAGGCGTGGGTACCGCGCTGACCATCGATCTGCTGGATGCCGACGGGCAGCACCACGGCGGCCGCATTTCCGCCTCGCCCACCACCATGCGCGAAGCGCTGCACGTGCGTGCGGTGCAGCTGCCGGCCAGTGGCGGCGATTACAGCGAATTCGCCAACGACACCGCCGATGCGCTGGCGTCCGGCTGTGACGGTGCCGCCGTGGCCCTGGTGGAGCGCAGTGCCCGCCACGCACAGGCGCTGCTGGGCGTGGCCCCGGCGCTGCTGGTGCACGGGGGCGGCGCACCCGCGCTGATGCCGCTGCTGGATGGGGCCGACTACCACCCGTCGCTGGTGCTGGACGGCCTCGCCCGCTGGGCGGTGCACCAGCCCGCAGGCTAGTATCGGCAGCATGCTGACCCGAGCCCTGATTGTCGTCCTGGCCATCCTCAACGTAGGCGTCGCCAGCTGGTGGCTGCTGCGCAGTGACCCCGCACCGGCCGTGCCACCGCCGCCGGCCACGGGCGTGGCCGAACTGCGCTGGCTGCCGGGCGGCACCGACGCCGCTGCCGTAGCGCAGACGGCGGCGGCCACCCCGACCGACGCACTGCAGGATCGTGAGGCTGCGCCCAGTGCCGCCGTGGCGGCCACCGAGGCGCCCACGCCTGCAGCAGCCCCCCCGGCCGAGGCCACCGCCCCGGCCGGCGCCGCAGCCGCAGTGGCCGCCACCACCCCGGCCGGGCCGGTGGCCGAGCCGCCTGCCGCAGAGAAGCCCGCTGCACCGCCGCGCTGCGTCGCCCTGGGGCCGTTTGCCGACCGTGCTACCGCCGTGGCCGCACAGGGCCGGGCCGCCAGCGTGCTGGCCCCGGCGCACCTGCGCGAACAGCCGGCTGCCAGCGGCAGCACCCGTTACCGCGTACTGCTGCCGGCCGCCGCCAGCCGCGAGGAGGCCCAGGCCACGGTGAAGCGCATCGTTGCTGCCGGCCTCAGCGATTACTACATCATCAGCCAGGGCGAAGAGAGCAACGCCATCGCCCTGGGCCAGTACCGCAACCGCGAGGGCGCCGAGCGCCGCATTGCCGCCGTGCAGGCGGCCGGCTTCACCCCGCGCCTGGTGGCCAGCGGCGATGCCGGCCAGTGGTGGCTGGAAGGGCAGCTGGCCGCTGGCAGCACACCGGCACAGGCGCAGCAGCGCAGCGGTGCCGCGCAGCAACGGTCGCTGGAATGCACGCGACTGCGCTAGAATCGCCCCACCGCGGCACTGCCGCCGGTGAAGCACCCATGCCGCTTTAGCTCAGTTGGTAGAGCAACTGTCTTGTAAACAGTAGGTCATCCGTTCGATTCGGATAAGCGGCACCAACACCTTCACGCCTCACGAGGCGTTGTTCAGCCTTCACTCGCACCGGTGAGCCACTTTTCGGCCAAGCGAGGAGCGACAGTGGTTGCCAAACCCTGCAGGTAGGTAAACCCATAGGGAATCCTGTCCATCTCGAGCGAGACCAGCACTTTCTCGGCCCTGCCGCGCGCAGCCTTGACCAGCGAGGCCGCCGGCTGCACGGCAAGTGATGTGCCTATGACAAGAACCTTTGCTGCAGTGGACACGTGCCATCGCGCCTCATCCATGTGCTGCGTTTCTTCGCCGAACCAGACAATGTCAGGCCTGAGCTGAGTGCCGTCCTCGCACAGCTGGCCAAGCGAAATCGCAGAGTCCTCGATACGGTAGCGCTTCGGGCTGTCCGACGTGCCACGCGCATAGGCAAGTTGGCCATGCAGATGAATCACGTTGCTGGAACCGGCGCGCTCGTGAAGCTCATCGACGTTCTGGGTGATTACGACCACCTCAAAGGCCGATTCCAGGGAAGCGATCGCCGAGTGTGCGGCATTTGGCAACGCGTTCCATGCCTTCAGGCGACGCTCGTTGTAGAAGGCCAGGACGGCTTCCGGACGAAGCCTCCAACCCTCGGGGCTGGCCACGTCCTGCCACGAGTAATTGTTCCAAAGACCGTGCGAATCGCGGAATGTAGGCAAGCCGCTTTCCGCGCTCAGACCGGACCCGGAGAGAACAACAACTTTGTCTGGCACAACGTCAGGTTTCATGGAGCACTCGCCATCTGGAGGCCGAGCATCTGTGCCCGGCCATACGACACATCCACAGCGCACTGCTTGGTGGGCTGACGCGTTGCTACCCCACCGCTATAGTGGCACTGCTGGCAACGGACTCCATAACGGCATGAGCAACACACGAACCGGTGCCTTGCGCGCACCTGCGTGTGTCAGCGGACAGGAATCTCCCGTTCCGGTCCGTCAACACGAAGAACAACAGGAAAGGGTCCGCCGCGATGCTTTGCATTCAGCGCCGGCCGATCTTAGAACGGCGCCCTGCCTCCGCGCCAGCGGCCAGAGCATTGCCGTCTGGAAACGGCGAGCGTTCCACGACCTTCAGCGGCAGACTCCAGCGCCCGATCCCTCTGGAGTTCACATGTCCAACCGCCATCAACGGTTCTTCCATCTGCACCATCAGAAAGAACTACTGGTCCTGCCCACCGTATGGGACGCAGCATCGGCGCGCATGGCGCAGGCGTGTGGTGCCGATGCAGTGGGCACCTCCAGTGCAGCGCTGGCGTGGTCATGTGGCCTTGCCGACGGCGGGGTGTTGCCAGTGCAGACCCTGCTGCACCGTGTGGCCGGGATCGTGCAGGCCACGATGCTGCCGGTGACCGTCGATATTGAAGCTGGCTACAGCGCCGACCCGCGTGCGGTAGCTGCGCTTGTGCAGGATCTGGCTGGGCTGGGCGTGGTCGGCATCAACATCGAGGATGGTGACGGCGAGCCGGATCTGCTGATTGCCAAGATCGCTGAAGTGCGGCACACCCTCGTGTCGCGACCGATGTTCATCAATGCACGCACAGACGTGTATCTGCGCGGCTTGGCCGAAGGTGAGGCGGCAATACGGATGAGCGCGGAACGCCTGCAGTCCTACGCCCGGGCCGGTGCGCACGGGGCGTTTGTGCCCGGCATGCAGGATCCACACGCCCTCAGCGCGCTTGCTGGGCAGATTCCGCTGCCGCTCAATGTGATGTGGCTGCCGGGCATGCCGTCCAACGCGGCGCTGCACACGGCCGGCGTACGCCGACTGAGTGCCGGGCCGGCGATCTTCCAGCATGCCTGGGCAAGCGCATCAGCAGCGACCCGTGCGCTGCTGGCCGGCACGCTTTCCGCCGCCGACCCGTCAGCGGACTACGCCACGCTCAATGCGCTGTTCACGGAGCAGCGGTAGCACCGTGCATGCGTAACGCCTGACGATGAGCCTTGGCAGGGTCATGGGGCCCGGTTTTTCCTTGCCGACCGCACCCGCAAGGACAACCTGCCGAGGACAACACGATGACGCATCCGCGAGTGCCGGTCGCGCTGCTGGGTCTGCTGCTGCCGATGATGGCCAGCAGTTCGATTTCCTGCAGGCCGGGTCCGCCGAAACGCCACTGCCGCCGGGGCAGTGCCTCACCTACGGTGAAGGTGGGACAACCGCGCCGGCCCTGCAGAGCGGCAAGCACTACCAGGTGGAAATGTGGGGGCGCACACCGGGTACGCCGGGCCACAAGGGCGAAGCGCAGTCGCGCTGGTTCACTCTTCGCTTCTGCAGGATGGATGTGGCTGGAAGGGCCGTGATCAGGACGGACAAGGCGGACTGCGCGCCCACCATGCAGCCGGGCGATTGACCTCCACCCACGCCTTACCCCGCCCGCGCCTGCAGCGCCACGTACTCGGCCAGCCCCCGGCAGGCGAGTATCAACCCTTCGCGCGCGCGATCGCCGATATCCTCTTTTTCCTCGCCATCCACGCGTACGCGTTCGGTGGCGTGGTACACCTCCAACAGGGCGACCAGGCCTGCGGCGGTGCGGTCGCGGCGCGCGGCTGCGGTGGCCTGCGCGGGCGTGTTGACCGGGCCGGACCAGGGCTGGCCGTCGGCGGCATCACCACAGGCGATGTTGTACAGGCAGTTGCGCAGGGTGATGGGTGACGCGGGTTCATTTGCCGCCGCAAACGCGGCTTCCAGCGGCTGCGCCAGTTCGGGCGGCAACTGCGTGGCGGCGTCGCCCAGCGTGGCAGTCAGGAACGGGTGGCGGGATCTGGACATGCGGGCATCCTCGGCAGGAACGGAGACGCCACCAGCAAAGGTGGCGGGCGATGCGTGGTTTCCAATCCGGTGCTTGATGAAACCGGCGGGCACGAGGCCCCCACGCACCGCCCGCCATACAGCCGCAAACGGATTGCCAGCCGACGCCGCCCATGGAGGGACGGCGTCGACTGACAAGCGTACTCACATCAAGCAGCGGGGTTGGAAGCCCCGGCCATCCTTTGTCGATGGCAATTCATCTTGAACACGCAGAGTCGTGACGCACCAATCAATTGTTTGGATGAATCCACGGGTCATCAGTGGAAAAATGAATGATCGCGATTGGCCCGTTTTGCTCGGCACAAAGGCAAAAACGACAATGCGCGCAAATGCGTTGCTCAACCCCTGACGAAGAACCGCGCACCGCACCGCCGAGCGCCAGCCCGCACATGCGTTGTTAAGTTGCCTTGCCTGCTGCGCCGCGTCTTGCACACAACCCGCCCCACGCCAAGCAACGAGCCCGCTGCAGCCCGCGTTTCGGATGCCCGAGGTCGCTGAAAAATCACACTATTCTCAAAATGGAGGACGCCGCCGCGCATGCCGGGCGCGTGTGCGACGCACTGCAGGCCCGCCGGCAAGGGCAGAAGCGTCACCCGCCGCCTCGTCGCGCGCGCGGCTGCACGCACGGGAGCCGCTGCTCAGCGGGGCCACGACCGGCAGGCTGATGGTCCTCACGCCCTCCCATGCGCCTCCCGACGCATACTGCGGCCA
This sequence comes from Stenotrophomonas sp. ESTM1D_MKCIP4_1, assembly GCF_003086895.1. Taxonomy (NCBI): domain Bacteria; kingdom Pseudomonadati; phylum Pseudomonadota; class Gammaproteobacteria; order Lysobacterales; family Lysobacteraceae; genus Stenotrophomonas; species Stenotrophomonas sp. ESTM1D_MKCIP4_1. The sequence continues at coordinate 314,169 of NZ_CP026004.1, forward strand.
TCCGCCCCTACGGGCCGCCTCGGGAACCGATCATGCGCCACCATGCTGTTTCCCTTACCGCTGCACTGTTGTGCGCTGCCTTCGCGGCCCCGGCCATGGCCGCCGTGCCTTTCTTCAATGCAAGCTGCCCCGGTGGCCTGGATGTCCACGCCGACGCGGGCGGTCCGGTGTACGTGCAGGGGCGCGAAGCATCGCTGAAACGCTTCAACGACCGTTACTTCGAGGCACGCGACGCGCAGAGCGGGGTGACCCTGTCGATCACCACCGTTGACGACGGCACGCCGCAGATCAGTTACACCGGCCGTGGCGGCGCCAACGGCATCTGCCAGATCAGCAGCAACGGTGGCCCGGCCGCACCGGAGCGGCATGACCGCCACCGCGGGGATGACCTGGATGGGGCAACGCTTCCCAGCGAGGTGACCTGCGAATCGACCGACCAGCGCCAGGTCTCGTGTGACATGGATACGCGCGGCACGGTGGAAGTGGCCCGGCAGATAAGCCGCACCCGCTGCGAACAGGGCCAGAACTGGGGCCTGTCGCGGCATTCGGTGTGGGTGAACGGTGGCTGCCGCGCGGTGTTCCGCAATACCTCGCGCGCGGCGTATACCGCGCCCAGCGGTGACAAGCTGGGTGCCTGCAACACGCGCAAGGGTGCGCAGGGCACGCTGGTCACCCAGGTGCCGGTGGGCAGCGATTATCAGGAACTCATTGTCGATTACCCCGATGGCCGCTTCCTGTGCATGCTGCGCAACACGGGTGAGGTGCAGAGCCTGACGCCGCTGCGCCACCGCTGAGCGTCTTTTCCTGCTGCACCGCCGCGAGTGGTGTCACATCCCGATGGCTAGACTGGGCTTCTTTTTCGTCTGCAGGAGGCACCCATGGCCCATCCCATTTCCGTCACCCTCATCGGCGTTCCCACCGATGTGGGCGCGGGCCATCGCGGGGCGCGCCTGGGCCCGGAAGCCCTGCGGGTGGCCGGCCTGCCGGAGGCGCTGGCGGCGCGCGGCGTGGACGTGCGTGACCTGGGCAACCTGGATGGCCCGCGCAACCCGTGGACCGCGCCGGTACAGGGTTACCGCCACCTGGACGAGGTGGTGGCCTGGAACCGCGCGCTGATGGAGGCCAGCTACGCCGAACTGCAGGCCGGGCGCATGCCCATCATGCTGGGTGGCGACCACTGCCTGGGCATCGGTTCGATCACCGCTGTGGCGCGCTGGTGCCGCGAACAGGGCAAGACCCTGCGCGTGCTGTGGCTGGATGCGCATTCGGATTTCAACACCAGCGATGTCACCCCGTCGGGCAACATCCACGGCATGCCGGTGGCCTGCCTGTGTGGCCTCGGCCCGGACGCGCTGACCCAGCTCGGGGGCAGTGCGCCGGCCATCACCCCGGCGCAGATGCACCAGATCGGCATCCGTTCGGTGGACCCGGACGAGAAGCGCCTCATCAAGACCCACAAGGTCGATGTGTACGACATGCGCTACATCGACGAGAACGGTATGAAGCGCACGGTGGAAGCCGCGCTGGCGGGCATCGACGAAAACACGCACGTGCATGTGAGCTTCGATGTGGACTTCCTCGACCCCAGCATTGCCCCCGGCGTGGGCACCACGGTGCCGGGCGGGGTGAACTACCGCGAGGCGCAGCTGGTGATGGAGATGATTGCCGACAGCGGCCGCATGGGCTCGTTGGACATCGTTGAACTGAACCCGCTGCTGGACAAGCAGAACGCCACCGCCGAGCTGGCCGTGGACCTGGTGGAAAGCCTGTTCGGCAAGTCCACGCTGATGCGCGACTGAGGCTGGCGCCCCGCGCCTGAATGGTTTTTACCCCTGTTCACACTCGCTGCACGCGGCAGACGCCAGATTGCACTTCACGCAAGGCCTTCCCCACGCGGGATGGCCCAGCGCGATGGAAAACCATGTAGTGGCGAACCCCAGGAGAAAACCCATGAAGCGTGTCGTTGCCCTGATGCTGTTGTCGATGTTCTCGGTGGCCATGCTGGCTGGCTGCAACACCGTTGCCGGTGCCGGCAAGGATGTGCAGAAGGCTGGTGAGAAGGTCGAGGATGCCGCCAAGGGCAACTGAGCCCGGGGTGGTACCGAACGAGAAAGGCCGGGCCGTGCGCCCGGCCTTTTTTGTGCGCAATCGCAGGCCTTCGCTAGTGAACCATTCAAGCAGGTGAGCACGCTTTTCATTGCGGGTTGACCGTTGTTCAACAGCCGATGCGCGACGCTGTAGCCACGGTAAGAACGCCGTTGCAACCAAGGGTTCCAGCAATGAACAAAGACATCATTTCCGGCAAGTGGTCGCAGCTCAAGGGCAAGGCACAGGCCAAGTGGGGCGATCTGACCAACGACGATTTCGATGTGGCTGAAGGCAACGCCGAATATCTGGCTGGCCGTCTTCAGGAACGCTACGGTTGGGCCAAGGACCGCGCGGAGAAGGAAGTGCACGAGTTCTCCGACAGCGTCCGCAAGGATTACCCGGACTTCAAGTAAGTCCTTTGCGCATCCCCACAGCGTATTCCCCGCCGCCCGACGCCCGTACCGTGATGGTGCGGGCGTCGGGCTTTTCACTTCAGCGCGAGGGGGGATCGGGCACGTAGCGGTTGGGAAAGGCCTGCGGTTCGCGCGGCAGGCGCGAGGGCGCATCGGGCACGATGCCGCGCGCGCGCAGGTTGCGTGCGCTGTCGTAGCGCAGTTCGGTCACAAAGGCCGGGTCCCGGCTGGCGCGGTCGAAGGTGGTATCACGTACTTGCGAGGTCTCGCGGTCGCCGTGGCCGGTGCCCAAGGCGGGCGCCTGCGATCGGGCGGCGTAGCCTTCGGCACGCGCACTGCTGTCGGCCGCCGCGGACGCTTCGGCCATCGGTGCGGGTGACTCTGCCCGGCGCAGAATGGGGCGCGGCTGCGGCCGCCACAGCGTGCGTTCGTTGAATACGGCGATGCCGATCACGCCCACGTTGTCCGGCCGCCCGGTGCGGCTGGCGTAGCTGCCGCTGGGGCTGCTGAACACGAACTGGGCCACCTCGTCCTGGCTCTTGCGCCAGCCGGTGATGTCCGCGCGCTGGCCGGGGTTGAGCACGTAGCCGGTCTGCGACGGGGTGGCATCTTCGCCGGAAATGGCATTGATGCCGTCCACCGACAGCACCACCAGCACCCGCCGCGGGCTGTCGTTGTATAGGCGCACGGCATAGCGATGGCCGCGTTCGCCGGCCACCCAGCGCTGGCCGTCGGCCGGGTAGCTGCGTAGTTCGGTGCCGCGGTCACGGTCCACCAGGGTCATGCGTACCGGGCCGTCCTGGGCGACCGGCGGTGGCAGCGGGGCTGGGCGGAAGCCGGCCAGGGGCAGGATCAGCAGCAGGGGCAGCAGGCGTTTCATCGGGCGTCTCCAGCGGGGTTGGGTGAACAAACGCGCCGCAGGCCCTGACGGGGTTGGTCGTGGGCACGGTAAACTGGCCCCGTTCATCGAAGGTTACCCCACGCAGTCATGACGACCCGAGTCCTTACCGGCATCACCCCCTCTGGCACGCCCCACCTGGGCAATTACGTTGGCGCCATCCGTCCGGCGATCGCTGCCAGCCGCGCCCCGGGCATCGAGAGTTTCTTCTTCCTGGCCGACCTGCACAGCCTGATCAAGGCGCAGGACCCGCAGCGCACCCAGCGCGCGACCCTGGAGATTGCCGCCAGCTGGCTGGCCTGTGGCCTGGATGCGGAACACGTGTGGTTCTACCGCCAGAGTGATATCCGCGAAACCACCGAGTTGATGTGGTTCCTGACCGCCATCGCCAGCAAGGGTATCCTCAACCGCGCCCATGCCTACAAGGCGGCGGTGGACAAGAACCGCGAAGAGGGCGTGGATGAGGACGCGGGCATCAGCGCCGGTCTGTTCATGTACCCGGTGCTGATGGCCGCTGACATCCTCATCTTCAAGGCCAACCAGGTGCCGGTGGGCCGCGACCAGATCCAGCACATCGAGATGGCACGCGATTTCGCCCAGCGCTTCAACCACGTGTACGGCAAGGAATACTTCCCGCTGCCGGACGTGGTGATCGACGAACAGGTGGCCACCCTGGCCGGCCTGGACGGCCGCAAGATGAGCAAGAGCTACCACAACACCATTCCGCTGTTCGCCCCGCGCGAAGAGCTGAAGAAGCTGGTGTTCTCGATCCTCACCGATTCGCGCGCACCGGGCGAACCGAAGGACACCGAAGGTTCGGCGCTGTTCCAGATGTACCAGGCGTTCGCCACGCCGGAACAGACGGCAGCATTTGCCAAGGCGTTCGCCGAGGGCATCAGCTGGGGCGATGCCAAGCAGCAGCTGTTCGAGCGCATCGATGGCGAGCTGTCGCCGCTGCGCGAACGCTACAACGCGCTGATGGCCGAGCCGGAAAAGATTGAAGCGCTGCTCAAGCGTCGCGGCCAGCAGCTGCGCGAAAAGCTGGCGGCACCCTTGCTGGAAGAACTGCGCCATGCGGTGGGCCTGCGTGACCTGTCCACGGCCGGTGACATCGCCAGCGAGGATGCCGGCGTGGCCCGCGTGGCACCGCCGCTGTTCAAGCAGTACCGCGAAAAGGATGGCCGCTTCTACTTCAAGCTGACGGCAGGCGACGGCACGCTGCTGATCCAGAGTGAAGGCTTTGATTCGCCGCGCGATGCAGGCCAGTTGATCGCGGTGATCAAGCAGGCCGAGCAGGGCGACCAGCTGCAGAGCGAACTGTTCAAGCTGGAAGCTGAAGTGGAGGTCGTGCTGGCCGCCTTGGCGATGCTGCGTACCGAGTGATCGGTAGTGCCGGCCGCTGGCCGGCTGCAGCACGGGACATGCCGGCCAGCGGCCGGCACTACCACGTCTCAGCGCCCATGGCATGATGCCCACGCGCCTCCGGCGCGATGACATGGAGTCTGCAATGGCCTGGTTGTCGCTGCTGCTGTTCCTGCCCTGGTTCCTGCTGCTGGGCAGCCTGTACTGGTTGTTTCCGCGCCAGCCGCGCACCACGCGGCGGCGCTGGTTCGACACCGCCACCCTCGCACTGGCCTTCGCGTTGAGCATCGTGTCGATGCTGTGGGGGCACCACATCGGCCTTGCACAGCCCGGCGCGGGCCCGATCTGGCCGCAGGTGCTGGCGGTGCTGTACGCCTATGGCGCATTCCTGGCGGTGCTGGTGCTGGCGTTGCTGCTGCGGCCGAAATACCTGGAACGGTAGAGTCGACCGTTGGTCGACTGCTCTTCTGCACGCTTCGCGCGGAGTCGACTGACAGTCGACTCTACCCCCGGCCACCCCGTGTCCTCCGACCAAAGCCGCATCGAACCGGGCCTGCACAGGCGCCTAACATGGGGGTCTGTTCCTGCCAGGTGCGTGCCGATGACCGCCGATCCCAGCATCCACACCATCGATACCGGTTTCCAGCGTCCCGATTTCGATGCTGCCTACCTCATCGTCGAGAACGGCCGTGCGGCGTTTGTCGACTGCGGTACCGGCCTGTCGGTGCCGGCCATGCTGCAGGCACTGGCCAACGCCGGGCTGGGCGTGGAGGCTGTGGATTGGCTGCTGCTGACCCACGTGCATCTGGACCATGCCGGTGGTGCCGGCCTGCTGATGCAGCAGCTGCCCAACGCCAAGGCCGTGCTGCACCCGCGCGGTGCGCCGCACATGATCGACCCGACCCGGCTGATTGCCGGTGCCACGGCCGTCTACGGCGCAGAGGAAATCGCCCGCAGCTACGGCCGCATTGAAGCCATTCCCGAGGCCCGCGTGGTCGTGGCCGAAGACGGCCACCGCATCGACCTGGCTGGCCGCGAACTGCTGCTGCTGCACACGCCCGGCCACGCGCAGCATCACTACTGCGTGTGGGACGCGCGCAGCCGCAGCTGGTTCACCGGCGATACGTTCGGCATTTCCTACCGCGAGCTGGACAGCGCGCAGGGCGCCTTCATCTTCCCCACCTCCTCGCCGGTACAGTTCGACCCGGACGCGATGAAGGCCTCGATCCAGCGCATGCTGGGCTACGGCCCGCAGGCGATGTACCTGACCCACTACGGTCGCGTGCAGCAGGTGGAAAAACTGGCCGATGATCTGTTCGAGCAGATCGACGCGATGGCGGCGATCGGCCGCCAGTGTGACGGGCGCCCGGACCGCCACCGCTGCCTGCTGGCCGCGCTGCAGGCGCTGTATCTGGAACGTGCGCAGCAACACGGTTGCGTGCTGGACCAGGCGGCGGTGACCGGGGTGCTGGCGATGGACATCGAGCTCAACGCGCAGGGCCTGGCCTGCTGGCTGGACCGCGCACGACGCTGACCGGGAGGCCTGCGCGGCAGTGTCACGACCACGTTACACTCTGGTGACTCCTCTTCCTGCCGTGGTATTGCCGTGAACCCGATGCGCGTGTTGCTGCTGTCGTCCTGCCTCTTCGTCGGGGGCCTGGCCCATGCGGCCAACGACCTGCCCGGTGGCGGCATCGATCCGCAGGCATTGTCGCGCCACGTGCGTGTGCTGGCGTCGGACGAGTTTGAAGGCCGCGCGCCGGCCAGCGAAGGCGAAGAGCGCACCGTGCAGTATCTGATCGAGCAGTTCCGCAGCTACGGCCTGCAGCCCGGTGGCCCGGACGGCAGCTGGGTGCAGGCGGTGCCGCTGGTGCGCGCGCAGCTGGACGGCCCGGCCAAGGCCAGCCTGCAGCTGAAGCACGGCAAGCGTGCGCTGGCCAATGGCGTGGACGTGACCCTGCAGAGCCTGCAGCCGCGCAAGCGCGTGCAGATCAGCAACGCGCCGCTGGTGTTCGTGGGCTACGGCATCGATGCACCGGAACGCCACTGGAACGATTACAAGGACGTGGACCTGCACGGCAAGATCGCCGTCATGCTCATCAATGACGCTGACTTCGAGGCCGATGCGCCGGGCGCGTTCGATGGCAAGGCGGTGACCTACTACGGCCGCTGGACCTACAAATTCGAAGAAGCCGCACGCCGCGGCGCCGAAGGCGTGCTGATCGTGCACGAGACGGCGCCGGCCGCCTACGGCTGGGCGACGGTGAAAAGCTCGGGCACCTCGCCGCTGTTCGATATCGAACGTGACCAGGCCGAGGCGATGGCCCAGCACACGCCGCTGCGTGGCTGGATGCAGCGCGAACTGGCCGAGGCGATCTTTGCCGACGCGGGCCTGGATTTCGACGCCGAGAAGCGCAAGGCCATGCAGGCCGACTTCCGTCCGGTTGCGCTGGACAACGCGAAGCTGAGCGTGGATTTCGCACTGAAGCGCGAACAGGTGGTGACCCGCAACGTGGTGGCCAAGCTGCCCGGTGGCGAGCACGGCGATGAGGCGGTGATCTTCTCCGCGCACTGGGATGCTTTCGGTATCGGCCAGCCCGATGCCAAGGGTGACCGCATCCGCCACGGCGCCATCGACAATGCCACCGGTGTGGCCACCGTGCTGGAACTGGGCCGGGTCTTCGCCGCCGGCCCGCAGCCGCAGCGCAGCCTGTATTTCGTGGCACTCACCGCCGAGGAAAAGGGTCTGCTGGGGGCCAGCTACTACGCGGCACACCCGCTGGCGCCGCTGGAAAAGACCGCCGCCGTGCTGAACATCGAAATGTTCAGCCCGGATGGTGCGACCCGTGACATCGCCTCGTGGGGCAAGGGCCGGGTATCGCTGGAAGGCGACCTGGAACGCGTAGCCAAGGCGCGTGGCCGCAGCTACAGCCCGGACCCGAACCTGGAAGCGGGCTTCTTCTACCGCGCTGACCACTTCGCCTTCGCACGCCTGGGCGTGCCCGCGATCACCATCGGCCCGGGCCTGGACAAGCTGGACGGCGGCGTCGACGCTGGCCGCGCGCTCCGCGAGAAGTACTTTGCCGAGTGCTACCACCAGGCATGTGATGCCTGGACCCCGAGCTGGGACCCGGCGGGCCATGCTGCCGACACCCTGCTGGTCTACGACCTGGGCGCCGAGCTGGCCAACAGCCGCCGCTGGCCGCAGTGGGACAAGGATTCGGAGTTCCACGGCGCGCGTGAGAAGAGCGACGCCGCCCGCCGTTGAGGCAATGCCGGCCGCTGGCCGGCAACGCGGCATGATGTCGCGCGGATGACGACGGGGGTAGAGTCGACCGTTGGTCGACTATGCGCGAAGCGCCGGTTTCATGCCCCTTGAGGGGAGAGCAGTCGACCAACGGTCGACTCTACCCAGCCGCAATCATCGGCGCCTGCGCCGGCGCAGCAGCGTCCACGCGCTCCCAGCGCGGGCAGCGGAGGTAGTGCCGGCCGCTGGCCGGCAACGCGGCATGACGACGCGCGGATGACGACGGGGGTAGAGTCGACCGTTGGTCGACTATGCGCGAAGCGCCGGTTTCATGCCCCTTGAGGGGAGAGCAGTCGACCAACGGTCGACTCTACCCAGCCGCCATCATCGGCGCCTGCGCCGGCGCAGCAGCGTCCACGCGCTCCCGGCGCGGGCAGCGGAGGTAGTGCCGGCCGCTGGCCGGCAACGCGGCATGATGTCGCGCGGATGACGACGGGGGTAGAGTCGACCGTTGGTCGACTATGCGCGAAGCGCCGGTTTCATGCCCCTTGAGGGGAGAGCAGTCGACCAACGGTCGACTCTACCCAGCCGCCATCATCGGCGCCTGCGCCGGCGCAGCAGCGTCCACGCGCTCCCAGCGCGGGCAGCGGAGGTAGTGCCGGCCGCTGGCCGGCAACGCGGCATGACGACGCGCGGATGACGACGGGGGTAGAGTCGACCGTTGGTCGACTATGCGCGAAGCGCCGGTTTCATGCCCCTTGAGGGGAGAGCAGTCGACCAACGGTCGACTCTACCCAGCCGCCATCATCGGCGCCTGCGCCGGCGCAGCAGCGTCCACGCGCTCCCGGCGCGGGCAGCGGAGGTAGTGCCGGCCGCTGGCCGGCAACGCGGCATGATGTCGCGCGGATGACGACGGGGGTAGAGTCGACCGTTGGTCGACTATGCGCGAAGCGCCGGTTTCATGCCCCTTGAGGGGAGAGCAGTCGACCAACGGTCGGCTCTACCCAGCCGGCATCACCTACGCCGAGACCGGCGCAGCAGCGTCCACGCGCCCCAGGCGCTGGCAGCGAACGCGGCCAGATAGAACACCACCATCGTGCGCAGGCCAACAGGCGATCCGGGATGGATGCCGCGATGCAGGCGCAGTCGCATCGAGCTGTGGCCGCTGCCCAGATCCAACGCCAGCTGCAGCGCCAGCGCGGCACAGAACACCAGCAGCGCCACCCCGAAACCAAGACGCGGCCACGAGGCCTGCGCGTCAGGGCGGCGCAGCAGCCAGGCCAGCGCCGTGGCGGTGGCCAGCACCACCGCGATCCACATCAGCGGCGACGCGGGAGAGGCAGCAGCCACCGGCATTGCACCGGTGGCTGCCATCAACACAGCCCCCTTACTTGCGGGTGCCGTCGAGCCAGTTCGGGCCCTTGTTGGTGAGGAAGAACACATAGACCACCAACGATACCGCGATCGTGGCGGTGACGTAGATGGCGAACCAGTCGACGTGGCCGGTCTTCAGCGCGCCCTGGTACAGCAGCGGGGCGGTACCGCCGAACAGCGAGTTGGCCAGCGCGTAGCCCAGGCCCACGCCCAGTGCACGGATGTGGGTGGGGAACAGTTCGGCCTTCACCACCGCGTTGATGGAGGTGTAGCCGGTAAGGATGACAAAGCCCAGCGCCAGGGTGAGGAAGGCGAGGGTGGCATCATGCTGGTGCGGCAGCTGGGTGATGAGGTACCAGCTGTACAGCACGCCGCCCACGCCGAAGAACACCAGCAGGCTCTTGCGGCCGATGATGTCCGACAGCCAGCCGCCGACCGGCTGCAGCACCATCAGGAAGGTCAGCACGCCGAGGTTGACCAGGGTGGCCGTCATCGGATCTTCCGCGGCGAAGGCGCTCTGGATCATCTTCGGGCCGTTCACCGAGTAGGTGTAGAAGGCAATCGTGCCGCCGGCGGTGATCAGGAAGCACAGCAGCAGCGGGCGCCACTGGTGCACGAACAGTTCGTACATCGAGCCGGACTTCTTGGCCTTGCCCTCGCGCACGGCTTCGATGGACGATTCTTCCATCGTCTCATCCATGCCGCGGCGCAGCCAGAACACCACCACGGCCGCAATGCCACCGATGCCGAAGGCGATGCGCCAGCCGAATTCGGAGATTTCCGGCTTGCCCCAGACGTTCAGCATCAGGAACAGCGTGAGCTGTGCCAGCACGTGGCCACCCACCAGGGTGACGTAGTGGAAAGAGGACAGGAAGCCGCGGCGGCCGGGAATGGCGGCCTCGGACATGTAGGTGGCGCTTGCGCCGTATTCACCACCGGTGGCGAAGCCCTGCAGCAGGCGCGCGAACAGCAGGATGATCGCCGCCCAGATGCCGATGCTGGCCGCGGTGGGCGTGATGGCGATGAGGAAGGAGCAGACGGCCATCAGGGTGACCGACACGGTGAGCGCCAGGCGACGGCCGTGGCGGTCGGCGAAGCGGCCGAAGAACCAGGCACCGATCGGGCGCATCAGGAACGTGGCGGCGAAGATCGCCCACACGTACATGGTGGAGTTCTTGTCTTCGGGCGAGAAGAACTGCGACTCGAAATACACGGCAAAGACCGAGTACACGTAGACGTCATACCACTCCACCAGGTTGCCGGCGGAACCTTTGAGGGTATTGGAGATCGAGCGGCGCAATGCGGCGCCGTCGTTGCTGGGAACAGCAGGTTGGGACGTGGTGCTCATCTGGGTGAGGATCCTCGATGCGGTGCTTCCATGCGGGAAAGATCGGTGCCAGGGGCGCGCGTGGGGCGCTGCCAGCCAGCCTCCTAGGTACTGCATCCCACGTCAACGCCGGGTGCCGGAGGGGCGGGCAGGGCATGGGGACCGCACAGGGTGACAGCGTGAGGGGGGAGGGACCATAGCTAGATCGTCGTACGCGATGGTCCCCATTTGTCACATGATCGACTCAATGAAGCGCTGAAGCCGTCCCGTCGAGCGGGGAAACGATGGCGTCCCTGAAGTTTCTCCTGGCCCAGGTCCTCAAAATGGCTGCGCTAGCTGCCAGAAGCGCTATTGACACCAGAAGCTGCCACATCGGCACGTCCACGTAGAGCAGGCGGATCGGCATTGCCGCCATTGAAGTGAACGGAAAGAGCGACATGGCCTGCATGAATAGTCCCTCCGGTGCCCGTAGACCCCCAAAACCGATCATGATCATGGTCAGAGGAAAGGCCGCGAGGGTGTTGCGGAATGCTGAATGGGGTGACCGTATTGCGGTAGCGCACGCGGCAAAGAACCAGTTCCACAGCATGAGACCCAGGAAACAGAATGCAAACAGGCCAACTACGAGGACCAGGCTCCGGCCAGAAATGTCTGCGAACACGCTGGTCGATCCCGACATGAGCATCCAAGCGAAAGCCGCGTAAACGCCATAGATCGTGATCGTTTTCATTCCATGACAGATGGATGCTGCAACTTTGCAGTCGAGCCAGAAGCCCGGCGGAGAGGCACTGAGGATCATCTCTGTCACATGAGCAAAGCGCTCGCCGAGCAAGCCCTGAAACAACATGCCCAGGCAGCCGAGAATGGCAAGTGTGGTCAGTACGACCATGCTGATCGAAAGAGCGGTGAGTGATGAGTTCGGGAGAACCGGTACCCCGGAGCGATCCATTACCTTCAGTGACGCCGGTGAATCAGCATGCTGCAGCTGGTCGGCGGACACTCCGAGCGTCTCAAGCAAGCGTTGACGCTGAAGCGAATCGAGCGCGCGTTGCAACTCGGCTATCCAGCCGGGTGACTGTGTGACGCGGAGTACATAGTCACTTGAATCCATCGATAGCGTTGGCTGTCCGTCGGCGACGACGCCGCCCTGGGTATTGGTGAAATGGAAGCGTCCCTCACTCATTCCAGCCACGGGAGTTCCTCCGGCTGGAATCTGGATCGTGGTCGCGGCTTCCCTCGCCAGAATGGCATCGCCTCCCAGTTTCACCAAGGCAATCACTGCCAGCAGGAGAAGACCAACCAGCTCGCCGCGAATATCCAGGTGCCGCCTGAACTCAAAGCCGATGACCCTGGCATAGTGGCTCATGCGCATGCTCTCTCCTCCCGTGACGTCGATGCCTGCGATGGGGAATCGCCCAAGTCATCCTGGTCATGAGCGCCCGCGGGCAGATGAAGGTCCTCAGCCTTGGCAGGCTGGAGTTGCGCGTTCTTGAGCACCAGGATCCTCCCGCAGAACCGCTGCAGAAGTTCAATGTGATGCGCCGACAGGAGCACCGCTGCACCTTGACGCGCTGCGGCCGAGATCAGCTCGACGACCGCAACCTGATTGACCGGATCCAGTCCTGAAAAGGGCTCGTCCAGTACAAGCACCTTCGGTGAATGAAGCATGCACGCTGCAATCTGGAGCTTCTGCAGGTTGCCCTTTGACAGGCTGGAAACCCGGTGTGACGCGCGATCAAGAAGCCCGATCTTGCCCAGCCAAAGGTCACGTGCGCGGACCGCATCCGATCTCGTCATGCCTCTCATGGCAGACCAGAACTCCAGTGACCGGCCTACGGTAACCTCGGGGAACAGGCTCCGGGCTTCCGGCAGATAGCCGATGTCAGACCATGGAGCCCGCGCTCCGCTCTCACTCCCGGCAACGGAGACGACGCCGGAATCGGCCGCGATGAGGTTGCAGAGGATACGGAACAGCGTCGTTTTGCCGGCACCATTGGCCCCTATGATTCCGACAATCTCTCCAGCATCGACCTGCACTTCCAGATCATGCAGGATTACGCGTGATCCGTAAGTTTTGCAAAGGCGTTCAGCGTGCAGCATCTGAGGCTCCCTTCTCAATCCTTTCGGCAATCTGTCGAGCTCTGGATTGCATGAAACGGCTGTGCCGGCTCTCAACCATTGCGATCAACTGCAGCGACGCCTCACGGCTGCGAGAATTTGCGACCAGCGCCTCCAATGCAGCCATCCGTACACGCTCCATTGGATGGCATCGGAAAATGTCTCTCAGCAGCTGCTGCGCCTCTCCATCCGTATCTCCGGCGGCAATCATGAACAGGGCGGATGCACTGGACCGATTGATGATCTGTGAGATCGTCCCTGTACCAGGTTCAAACTCATACTGATCCATGGTTACGCTTCTCAGGGAGTGCTCCATGATGTTGATGCTCACGGAGAACTCATCGGGCGCCATTTGCTGGTGTACGTCCCTGAACGCCCTGTACAGAAGGATGTTTCCCTTCTTCAACTGAGAGCGCTCGGTGAAGCGAAGATCCACTTTCTCGCCAGGGATTCCGGCTACGGAGGCGTAGTCGTACTCAAAGTAGTCGCTTTCGTATCCAGGTCCCTGGTAGCCAATCGTCAGAAAGTTGAAATTGTGGTCATGCGGAACACCGTAGAAGAATGCTCCGGGGCCACTTGCGCCAAGAATCTCGTCATTCTTTCCGGGCCAGAAGCATGCGCGAATGAAGTAGCTCTGACCTGAAGACTGGGGGGCGTGAAGCATGATGACTTGTGGTGTGTAGTCATTGTCGACCTGGATTTCCTTCGAATCCTTGAGCTCGGCGCAAATGACATCGCTGAGAAATGTACGGTTGTTTCCCAGCCTCTTGAGCATGGGAGCCATCGCCAACATCGAGTGTTGGTCACGTGGATCGAATGACGATTGCTGGAGGTGATCGACAAGATCCGTCAGTGTGATCGAATCAATCGACGGGTCTACTATCTGGACGGGCATGGAATTTCATCCTTGTTCCAATGAACGGGCCGCGAGGTTTCTGATCTCATCATTCGGATCGTCTTCTCTCATTTCCGACAGCCGCGTAGAGGCCGATTCCGCATCGACCTGATAGAGCGCCCTGAGGGCACTCCAGCGCACGAACGTCGTCGGATGGTGAGATAGATCAAGAAGCGAACTCACAGCTCCGTTGCCGCATAGATGCGCGAGTGCCGCAGCGATGAGCTGGAGACGGGAGTCAGTGACGCTGGCTGCTGTGCAGCCGGCCAGCCGGCTGGTCCTGAGGGAGAAGTGCCTGGTTGATTCACATCTCGGCAGCGCGGCAAGGCAAACGACCATCGACGTCGGCGCATCCCCTTGGAGCAGTCGCATGCCCTGTCTACCGCCCTCAAGAAACACGAAGTCTCCTGATCGGGAATCCCCATTGGAGGGAGGGCCCAGCACCGGCGCCGCTGCTGCGTCGTGCACAACGGAGAACGTCTGGTGGTTGACGTGCTCTGTCTGCGCGAAGAGCACCAGCGAGTCCGTCCCGGTGATCGTGATCCCTGTCTCGATGTTACCCTCTGAAGCTGCCGTGAGCTGGCACGGCGGCCTGTGCATGTAGTGAACCTGCACGAACTCGTCCTTGTAGATGACCATCCCAGCCAGAGGGTGCTTGACGAAGAATCGTCCAGGCGTCGTGTAGAGCGCGCTTTCAAGATGGTTCCGGCATTCCCTGCCGAAGTGCTGCTTCAGCGTCGCCAGATCGAACTCCCGGCAGATGGAAAGCATCAATTCACGATTCATCTCGGCGCTGCCGTCACCGCGGATGCGTTTGCTCCAGCCGCGAATTCGATTCGCTTGTCCTGTTGCTTCAAGCGCGCTGAGGAGTGAGGTGTTCCTTCCATGAGCAGTCTTCAGTTTCTGAAGCTGGGAAGGATCATCAGCCAGGTCAAGCATTTGCCTCGGACGTTCCATACCGCCTCCAATGCGGTGGGCCGGGTATCCAGCCCACCGCCGATTCACGTCAGACCGGATGAATGCCACGATTGATCAGGATGCCGACAACGACGCCAACTGCGGCGCAACCAGCTCCCGTCGTCTCGATCAGGATGCATGAACCATGCATACCAACCGGGAGTTTCTGCCGCGGCAGTGCGGTGGGTTTCATGTCTGTGTTCCTTATACGGGGAGAACGGCGATGACGATTGCGACGGCAATCGTGACTGGTTCAATCGGTGAGCAGAGCATTGAAGTGCCAGCCAATCCCACGGCTGGGGTGAGGGGAAGCGGAATGCCATCCATTGGTTTCTCCTTTTCAGATCGGTGGCCCAACTCATGCTGGGCAGATCCGTTCTCAATGATCACGAAGCAGGGATTCATGACGTGGATCCCAGTTACTGGAGCTTCGGTAGAAAGCGTCATGCTTTGCCTGTGAATTCCGCTCCCAAGGGAAGAGGCCGCTAGGGCTTCAGCCCACTGGTGGTGCCAGAAACTCTGACTGGGCCGTGGGGTCGCAGATCCAGTTCGGGAACCGGGGTTATTTCCGTCACCCGAACCTTCTAGAATCCCTTTTCCCCTGCCTGCTGGTGCGTCATGTCGGCTTCCCCTGTTCCTTCTGCGGCTGCCCCCCGGGGTGGCCTTGTCGCGCTGGCCCTGCTGCTGGTCTACGTGGTCTGGGGCTCGACCTACTTGGGCATCGCCAAGGCCCTGCACGGCGGCGCGCTGCCGCTCACCATGGTCTCCGGCAGCCGCTTCATCATCGCCGGCGGCCTGATGTACCTGGCCCTGCGCCTGTTCTGGAAGATGCCGCGGCCGAGCCTGCGGCAGTGGCGCAACCTGATCATCATGGGCGTGACCATGCTGGTGCTGGGCAACGGCATGGTGGTGCTGGCCGAGCGTGAAGTGTCCTCCGGCCTGGCCGCCACGGCAGTGGCCTCGGTGCCGTTGTGGATGGCGCTGTTCTCCGCGTTTCGCGGCCAGCACGCCAGCCGCGGCGAATGGCTGGGCATCGCGGTCGGTTTCATCGGCGTGGTCTGGCTCAATGCGGGCAGCAGCCTCACGGCGTCGCCCACCGGGCTGGTGCTGCTGTTGATCGCACCGGTCGGCTGGGCATTCGGTTCGGTGTGGGCGCGCGGCCTGGATCTGCCTGGTCCGTTCATGACCGCTGCCGGGCAGATGATCTGCGGTGGCGTGCTGCTGGTGTTGATCGGCCTGGCGGTGGGCGAGCGCCCGACCACGCTGCCCGATACCGGCGGCCTGCTGGCGATGGCCTACCTGTGTGTGTTCGGGTCCATCGTGGCCTTCACCGCCTATGTCTGGCTGCTGCACAACGTGCGCCCGGCGCTGGCCGGCAGCTATGCCTACGTCAACCCGGTCATCGCGGTGCTGCTGGGCGCGGCCTTGAATGGCGAGCAGTTCGGCTGGCGCGATTTCCTGGCCATGGCGGTCATCCTGCTGGGCGTGGTGGTGCTGACCATGGCCCGGACCCGGAAAAAGTGAGCATGACCAAGTGAGCATGGACGAGAAGGAACAACGCCGCGGCCTATGGGTCACTGCTTCCACCTTCGTGCTGTGGGGGCTGGTGCCGGTCTACTGGCATCTGCTCAACGAGGTGCCGTCGTTCCAGATCATTGCCCACCGCATCATCTGGTCCACGGTGCTGGTGGTGGCGTGGCTGCTGCTGAGCGCGCGCCTGGGCTGGTGGCGGAAGATCGCCGCGCAGCCACGCGCGCTGCCGATCCTGGCGGTATCCAGCCTGACCATTGCCTTCAACTGGGGCCTGTACATCTGGGCGGTCAATGCCGGGCATGTGATCGAAACCAGCCTGGGCTACTTCATCAACCCGCTGGTGAACGTGCTGCTGGGCGTGCTGGTGCTGAAGGAGCGCCTGCGCCGCGTGCAGTGGATCGCAGTGGCGATGGCCGCGGTGGGCGTGGCCTGGCTGACCATCGATGCTGGCACGCCGCCGTGGATCGCGCTGGGCCTGGCGTGTTCGTTCGGCCTGTACGGGCTGCTGCGCAAGCTGGTGTCGGTCGATCCGGTGGCCGGGCTGGGCGTGGAAAGCCTGTACCTGTTCCTGCCGGCGCTGGCGTTTGCGGTGTGGGCCGAGAACGGCCATGGTGGCGCGTTCTTCCACGGCTGGGGCTGGCGCAACGATCTGCTGCTGGTCTTTGGCGGCGTGGTCACGGCCGTGCCGCTCATCGGCTTCGCCTACGGCGTGAAGCGCATCCCGCTGTCGCTGGTCGGCATCCTGCAGTACATCGCACCGAGCCTGCAGCTGCTGCTGGGCGTGTTCTTCTTCCATGAAGCATTCGATACCGGCAAGGCGATCGGCTTTGCGGTGATCTGGGCGGGGTTGGTGCTGTTCGTGGGTGACAACCTGCGCGTGATGCGAGCGGCGAGGAGGGGGCGGATCCCTCCGCAACGCGGAGGGCTCTGACCCCCGGGCTGAGCAGAGAAAGGGGTCGGAGCCCTTCGCGTTACGCAGGGATCCGACCCCGCCTCACACATCAGGTTTCGCGCAGCGCGGTGGTGATCGGCAGGCGCGCCGCGCGCAGTGCCGGGAACAACCCGCCGACCAGGCCGATGCCCAGCGCCCACTTCAAGCCATTCCACAGCAGCTCCGGCGAGACGTGGAACTTGAACACCACCGCGCTGAAATTGCTGCCGATGGTGGACACGCTGTAGCCGTTGAACAGCAGCCAGGCGACCGCGCAGCCCAGCAACCCGCCCAGCAGTGCCAGCAGCATGGTTTCCAGCATCACCGCTGTCACCACGGGCAGGCCGCGGAAGCCGATGGCCCGCATGGTGGCGATCTCGCGTGCTCGCGTCGCGACCGCGGCATACATGGTGTTGAGCGCGCCGAACACCGCGCCCACCGCCATGATCGTGCCGATGACCTTGCCAAGGATGTCGATCAGCTTGGTCAGGCCGCCGC
The DNA here is from genome assembly GCF_003086895.1 of Stenotrophomonas sp. ESTM1D_MKCIP4_1. NCBI lineage: Bacteria > Pseudomonadati > Pseudomonadota > Gammaproteobacteria > Lysobacterales > Lysobacteraceae > Stenotrophomonas > Stenotrophomonas sp. ESTM1D_MKCIP4_1. The sequence continues at coordinate 331,810 of NZ_CP026004.1, forward strand.
CCTGCTTGCTGTAGTACGCACGGGTGGTTTCCACATCCAGCTTCAGGCGCGGATCGGCGGCCACGGCGGCCTTGAACTGCTCGAAACCGGGCTTGCCATCGGTGCGCACGCTGATCGACTGCCAGGCACTGCGCTGGTAGGTGGTGGCCAGCGTATCGGCATCGGTCCACATCTCCGAATCATGCGCATCCCCACTGGCAAACACGCCCACCACGGTCCAGGTCTGGTTGCCCAGGGTCAGCGTCCTGCCAACCTCAAGGTTGCGGAACTGTCCCTGCGCGCCCTGGCCCACCACGATCTCGCGCAGGCCGGTGCCGAATTTGCGGCCCTGCACGATCTTCACCTTGTCATGCACCGCCCACGCCTGCGGGCCGACGCCGCGGAACTGCGCGTTGACGTCGGTGCCATCGGCCTTGGAGACCAGGTTCACCACCTGCGAAAGCTCCGGTGACAGCAGCGACCGGCCTTCGCCATCGCGGCTGATGCCGGGCAGGGTGGAGAGCATGGGTACCTGTTCACGGGTGATGACCGAATTGGTTTCGGCCTGCGAACCGCCACGCAGCACGATGGCGGTGGTGTCATCGCCGGTGTTGCTGAGCGTGGCCTGGAAGCCTTCGCCCATGGCGAGCATGGCCACCAGCACGCCGACCACGCCGGCAATGCCGACCACGATCACCGAAGATGCGCCCCAGCGCTGCGGCAGGCTGGCGATGCCGATGCGGGTGGCCGCCAGGGCCAGGCGCCCGCTGCGGGTCAGCAGCAGCCACAGCGCCACCAGCACAGCCACGGCCAGCACGCCCAATGCCGGCAGGCTGATCCACACCACCAGCCCCACTGCCAGCAGCAGCACGGTCAGTGCGTTCCCCATCCACTTCCTGAGCTTGTTCATTGGATGTTCTCCTCAGCGGCCGGCCAGCGCATCGACGATCTTCAGGCGCTTGGCGCGCAGCGCGGGCAGCAGCCCGACCACGATGCCGATCACCACGATCAGGCCCACGCCCACCAGCCAGGTAGGCGTGGGGACATGCGGTGGCAGCATGCCCATGCTCTTCGGCGCGATGGCCGGCAGCACCAGCGCGGCCAGGCCCATGCCGATCAGGCCACCGAGGCCGATCAGCAGCACCGACTCGACCATCACCAGGGTCAGCACGGTGCTGTCCTTGAAGCCCAGCGTCTTCAGCGTGGCCAGTTCGGGAATGCGTTCGCGCACGGCCTGGGCCATGGTGTTGCCGGTCAACAGCAGCAGGGTGAAGAACACCGCGCCCATGATCGAGGTGACGATCATGCCGATATCCGCGAACTGCTTGACGAACGCCTGCTGGAACGCCGATTCGGTCTGGGTCTTGGTCTCGTGGTCGGAGTTGGCCGAGATCGCATCGATGGCCTGGGCCACCCGCGACGCATGGTCGGGGTTGTCCAGGGTGATCGTGTACCAGCTCACCTGGTTCTTGATGTAGTCGTTGGATTCGTCGAAGTACTTCCAGTTCATCATCAGCTGGCGCTCTTCGTTGCCCGCCTGCGCGCGGTCCTTGGAACGGAAGATGCCCTTCAGTTCCAGCGGCCAGTCATTGCTGCCGCCACGCGGGAAGATGGTTGCCTGCAGCGGGATGGTGTCGCCGATCTTCCAACCGAACTGGTTGGCCAGGCTTTCGCCGACGATGGCGCCGGTGCGGGTCTGCTTCCAGTCTTCCAGCTGCGCCGGGTCGATCTGCAGTTCGCGGTAGACATCGAAGTAGTTGGGCGACACCGAGAAATTCGGGAAGAAGTTCTTCGGGTCCTGGTAGATGCCGCCGAACCACATGCCGTAGGCCACGTCGCGCACGCCATCGACCTGGCGGATCTGCGTTTCCAGGCGGATCGGCAGCGACTGGGTGATCGACAGCCGCGAGGCGGTGACTAGGCGGTTGGCACCTTCCACGCTGCCGCCGGAATTGAATGCCACGCGCACCGAATCGAGCATGCCGAACAGCAGGAAGGCCGCGACCACCGAAAGCAGGGTCAACAGGGTCCGGGTGCGGCTGCGGAACAGCTGCGCCCAGACCAGGGAAAAGTATTTCATCGCCGCAGCCTCCGTCAGTGGGCCAGTGGGGCGTCGGCCAGCTCGCCCTTGTCCAGGTGCACCGTATGGGTGGCGTACTCGGCAGCCTTCGGGTCATGGGTGACCATGATGATGGTCTTGCCGTGTTCTCGGTTGAGCTGCTGCAGCAGGCCGAGGATTTCTTCGGCCGACTGCCGGTCCAGATCACCGGTCGGTTCGTCGCAGATCAGGAAGGTCGGGTCGGACACGATGGCGCGGGCAATGGCCACGCGCTGCTGCTGGCCGCCGGACAGTTCATTGGGGCGGTGGCTGCGGCGGTCGGCCAGGCCGACCAGGGTCAGCGCGATCTCGGCATTGCGCTTGCGCTGCGCGGCGCTGAGATGAGTCAGCAGCAGTGGCAGTTCCACGTTCTTCTGCGCGGTCAGCATCGGCATCAGGTTGTAGAACTGGAACACGAAGCCGACGTGGTGGCTGCGCCAGGTGGAGAGCTGGCCGCCGCTCATCTGGTCGATGCGCTCGCCTTCAATGCTGATCTCGCCGCCACTGGGGTTGTCCAGGCCGCCGATCAGGTTGAGCAGGGTGGTCTTGCCCGAACCGGATGGGCCCATCAGGGCGACGAAATCGCCGCGCGCGATGTCCAGGTCGATGCCGTGCAGCACCTGCACCTTTTCCGGGCCGCGTTGGTAGGTCTTGGTGATGTTGCGCAGTGAAACCAGGGTCGACATCGGGGTTCTCCACGAAAGGCGGGACACGGGGACGCGCGCCGGCCACGGGCCGGAGGGCATGCATGGAACGGTGCTGCCGGCGGCGCCATGACAGCGCCAGACCGTTACTGCGCTTGTTTCAGCCGAACCCTGGCGCCATCGCGCAGAGTGTCCGGCGGGCTGACCACCACGCTCTCGCCCGCACTGACACCCTTCAGCAGCTGACGGTCCTTGCCCATCGCCTGGCCGGCCTGCACGGCACGCTGCTGTACGCGGTCGGCATCGCCCAGCACGAAGGCGACGGTGGCGCCATCGCGTTCGACCACGGCGGTGGCCGGTACGCGCACACCCTGCGGCGTGCTGGCGGCTGCCTGCGGCGGTGCCTGTTCCAGGAAGCTGACCCGTACACCCATTTCCGGAACGATGCGCGGGTCCTTCACCTTCAGCGCCACGCGCACCTTCACCGTGGCCTTGCCGCGGTCGGCGGTGGGAATGATGGCGATCACCTCGCCGGGGATCTTCCATTCCGGGTAGGCATTGAGCGTGGCTTCCACCGGCATCTTCGGCTGCACGCGGCCGATGAAGGCTTCGCCCACTTCCACTTCGATTTCCAGCGAATCCATGTCGACGATGGTGCCGATGCCGGTGCGGGTGAAGCCGCCGCCGGCCGACAGCGGCGACACGATCTCGCCCGGCTGCGCGGCCTTGGCGGTGACCACGCCAGAGAACGGCGCGCGCACGATGTTGTTGTCCACGCCCAGATCGGCGATGGCGAGCTGGTCGCTGGCCACCTTGACGTTGCGCTGGGCGGTATCCAGCTGCGCGCGGATGCTGTCCCGCTGGGCCACGGCCTGGTCGTACTGCGAACGCGACACCAGCTGCTGGCCGACCAGCGCCTGCAGGCGGCTGGCTTCGGCGGCGGCCTGGCGCTGCTGCGCCTGCAGGCCGGCCACCTGTGCACGCGCGGCCTGCACCTGCGAGGCGGACAGGCTGCGCTGTGCATCGGCATCGATCGGGTCCAGCGTGGCCATGATCTGCCCGGCCTCCACCCGCATGCCTTCTTCGATCATCACTTCGCGCACCTTGCCGGTGATCTTGGCCGAGACCGTGGCCATGCGCCGCGCCACCACGTAGCCGCTGGCATCCAGCACTGAGCTGCTGGCGTTGCCCTGCTGGATCGCCACGGCCGGTGCGGTGTCGACTTCAGGCGCCGGCTCGCGGCCGAACAGCAGGAAGGCACCGCCGGCCAACAGCAGCACGATCACCACCAACGCGATCCACAGCCAGCGACGTCCGCCCGGACCATCCCCGGAGGACGGCGGCGGGCTCTTGCGGTCGATACGGAGTTCCTTCAACAACTCGGCAGAAGCGTTCATTGCGTTCCATCACAGGCGTTCGGGCGGGTAGGGCCGGAAGGGCGACAGCAGCGGTTCCGGTGGCAGAGCGTGCGGCACAGCATGCAGGTGGCACGGGGCAGGAGGGCAGTGACAGCTGTCATCCGATGCTGATGACGGCGGCCACTGCGAAACGTGACCGGGGCGGTACAGGATGGCAACGTCCCCGCTACCGGTACCGCACCCATGGATCCGACCGCTGCCCCCACAACGGCCCCGCTGGCCCGCCTGCACCAGGTGCAGGTGCACTACGCTGGCCATGCTGCACTGCAGGGTGTCGACCTGCAGGTCCGCGCCGGCCAGGTCCTGGCCCTGCTGGGCCGCAACGGTGCTGGCAAGAGTACCGCGATCAGCGTGCTGCTGGGCCTGCGCCGCGCCGATGCGGGCCAGGTCGAGTTGCTGGGTGGCGACCCGCAGCAGCGCGCCAGCCGGGCGCGGCTGGGCGTGATGCTGCAGAGCACCAGCCTGCCGCCGATGCTGCAGGTGGATGAACTGGTGGCGCAGGCCAGTGCCTGCTATGCCGAACCGATGCCGCTGGCCGAAGTGCTGCAGCGCACCGGCCTGCAGGACCTGGCCCGCCGGCGCTACGGGCAGCTTTCCGGTGGCCAGCAGCGCACGGTGCAGTTCGCCATCGCCGTGTGCGGCCGCCCGCGCGTGCTGTTCCTGGATGAGCCCACCACCGGCCTGGACATCCAGGCACGGCAGGTGATGTGGCAGGCGATCCGGCAGTTGGTGGCCGAAGGCTGCGGCGTGCTGCTGACCACCCACTACCTGGAAGAAGCCGAAGCCCTGGCGCAGCAGGTGGTGGTGCTGGAACAGGGCCGCGTGCTGGCCGATGCGCCGCTGGCCGCGCTGCGCCTGGCCGACCGGCCGCGCCGCATCCGCTGCCGCAGCACGCTGGCCATTGAAGCGGTGCAGCAGTGGCCGGGTGTGCAGCAGGTGCAGCGCGACGGCGCGCACCTGCAGGTGTTGGCCAGCCCCGCCGAACCGGTGGTGGCGCGCCTGCTGGCCGCCGATGCGCAGCTGCAGGAATTGGAAGTACAGGGCGCGGCACTGGCCGACGCCTTCCTCGACATGACCCGGGAGGCCGCATGAACACCGTGACCCGTACCCTCGCTGCGCCGCGCGCTTCCGTGCGTGCCGCCCTGCGTCCCTACATCGCCGAACTGCAGGCCGAACTGCGCCGTGCCTGGCGGACACCGGCCTTCGCGGTGCCGTCGCTGCTGTTCCCGGTGCTGTTCTACCTGTTGTTCGGCGTGCTGCTGGGGCGCGGTCATGCGCCGCTGTACCTGCTGGCCACCTACTGCGTGTTCGGCGCGATGGCACCCGCGCTGTTCGGTTTCGGTGTACAGCTGGCGCTGGATCGCGAAGGCGGCCTGCTGACCCTCAAGCGCGCGCTGCCGATGCCGTCGGCGGCACCGTTGCTGGCGCGGCTGGCGATGGCGGTGCTGTTCGCGCTGCTGGTGGCGGGGTTGCTGGTCACCGTGGCCTGCACCCTCGGCGGTGTGCACCTGCAGGCGCAGCAGATCCTGCAGCTGCTGGCCGTCGCGGCGCTGGCCGCCCTGCCGCTGGGAGCCATCGGCCTGCTGATCGGCAGCCATGCCAGCGCCAGCGCGGCACCGGCGATGGTCAACCTGGTGTACCTGCCGTTGGCGCTGCTGTCGGGGCTATGGCTGCCGCTGTCGGCGCTGCCGACGCTGTTTTCGACGATGGCACCGCTGTGGCCCACCTGGCACCTGGCGCAGCTGGCGCTGCCGGTGGTGGGGCAGCCGGCGGTGGGCAGCATCGCCGGCCACCTGCTGGTGCTGCTGGGGGTAACCGTGGCCGCATTGCTGCTGGCGCGCCGTCGCCTGCGCCGCATCGGCTGAACTGGCATGATCGGCAGCGAACATCCCCGCCTGGATCCGCCCGTGTCGTCGAGCTGGCTTGCCTCACTGCTGCGCCCTGCGCCGGATTCGGCCGTGGCCGATCAGCTGCGGCGTGGCAAGTCGCCCTGGGGCGGCGCGATCCATCTGTTGTGGTCGGTGTGGATCTTCCTGACGCCGGCGATGGGCGGTGGCTTCACCCTGCGGTGGTTGTTCCTCACGCTGGCCAGCTACCCGGTGTTCCTGCTGCTGTATGCGCGGGTGATGCTGGCGCCGCGCCACCACGGGCCGCGCTATGCGCTGGCCATGATCGCGCTGTCGCTGGTGCTGCTGCCCTGGTATCCCTCGGGCCTGAGCTACTTCGTGTTCGGTTGCGTGCTGCTGCGCATGAACGGACGCAGCAGCTGGTGGATGTACCTGCTGCAGCTGACCGCGCTGAACCTGCTGTTCTGTTCGGCCGCGCTGTATTTCGGCTACCCGTGGCAGGCACTGGTGTGGATGCCGGCGGTGTCCTTCATCGTCGGCCTGGTGGTGAACGTGGAAGCCTTGAGCCACCAGCGCGACGTGGCCCTGCAGCTGTCGCAGGACGAAGTACGGCGGCTGGCCACCACCGCCGAGCGCGAACGCATCGGCCGCGACCTGCATGATCTGCTGGGCCACACGCTGTCGCTGATCACGCTGAAGCTGGAGCTGGCGCGCAAGCTGTACGACCGCAATGACGCGCGTGCGCGGCAGGAGATCGGCGAGGCCGAGGCGATTGCGCGCGAAGCACTGGCGCAGGTGCGCAGTGCGGTCACCGGCATCCGCGCCAGCGATCTGGCCGGCGAGCTGGCCTCGGCGCGGTTGCTGCTGGAATGCCAGCAGGTGCACCTGCAGTACGCGGTGCCGCCGCCGATGCCGGTGGAGGTCGAGCGTGGCCTGGCCCTGGTGCTGCGCGAGGCGGCCACCAATATCGTGCGGCATGCGCAGGCCACCCAGGCGCAGGTCGCGTTCATGCAGGAAGGACGACAGCTGGTGATGCAGATACGGGATGACGGACGCGGCGGCCTGCAGGCCGAAGGCAATGGCCTGTGCGGCATGCGCGAGCGCGTGGCCGCGCTGGGCGGGCAGCTGCAGGTGCAGTCGGCCAAGGGCGAGGGCACGGTGTTGAGCGTGCGCGTGCCGCTGGCGGCGGTGACGGCACCGGTCCCGCCGGGGGCGCTGGCACAGGAGGGTGAGGCATGATCCGCATCCTGCTGGCCGAGGACCAGGCGATGGTGCGCGGCGCGCTGTCGGCGCTGCTGGGCCTGGAGCCGGACATCGAGGTGCTGGGCAGTGCCGCCGACGGCGAGTCCGCCTGGCGCATGCTGCAGCAGCTGCAGCCGGACATCCTGGTGACCGACATCGAGATGCCCGGCCTGACCGGCCTGGAACTGGCCCAGCGCATCGCCCGCCACGAACTTCCGATCAAGGTGGTCATCGTGACCACCTTCGCCCGTGCCGGTTTCCTGCGCCGCGCGCTGGAAGCGGGCGTACTGGGTTATCTGTTGAAGGATGCCCCGGCGGAGAACCTGGCCGACGCGCTGCGCAAGGTACAGCAGGGCATCCGCGCGATCGACCCGCAGCTGGCGATGGACGCGTGGTCGCAGGCCGACCCGCTGACCGACCGCGAACGGCGCGTGCTGCGCCTGGCCGGCGAGGGCCGCACGGCCAGCGAGATTGCCGAGCAGCTGGGGCTGTCGCACGGCACGGTGCGCAATTACCTGTCCGAATGCATCGGCAAGCTGGGCGTGGCCAACCGCATCGAGGCGTACCGGCTGGCGCGGCAGAAGGGCTGGCTGTAGAGCCGAGCCCACGCTCGGCTGCTGTTCGCCGCTGCGCGCTGCTCAATCCTTTCCGCGAGCCATCGCCTGGAACACGCCATCGCGGCGCACCCACAGGTGGAACAGCGCCGCCCCCACGTGCATCAGCACCGTGGCGAACAGCACATACGCCAGCAGGCTGTGCGCGTTGCGCAGGGCCGCATACAGCGCCGGGGTGTGCGGCACGATCGGCGGCAGGTGCAGGCCGCCCCACAGGGTGATCGGATAGCCACCGGCCGACAGCATCGCCCACCCGATAAGCGGCATCGCCAGCATCAGCCCATACAGCATCCAGTGCGATGCCGTGGCTGCCAGCGCCTGCCATGCGGGCAGATCGGCCGGAAGCGGGGGCGGGCGATGGCGCAGGCGGTTGTACAGGCGCAGCAGCACCAGCACGAGGATGGCGATGCCCAGCGGGCGGTGCAGGTCGATCAGCATCGGCCGCAAGTGCAGCGAGGCGACCATGGTGACGCCGATGAACAGCATGGCAATGATCATCACCGCCATGGTCCAGTGCAGGAGGCGCGCAAGCAGGTTGAAGTGGCCGTTGCCGGTACTCATCGTGCGCCCTCCTGCTTCGGTTGTTCGACGTTGCCGGCGGCGCGTTCGCGTTCGCGGCGGTTGAAGGACTGCGAGTACACGGCCGAGCGCGCGGCCAGGATCGGGTCATCACTGCCGCGCACACCGCTGGGCAGAATCAGCGGATCAAAGTTGATCTGGCCGCAGGCGCCTTCTTCCTGCGATTGCATGCGGTCCAGGCTGAGCACGCCGGCCACGACCTGCTCGCGCGAGTCCGGCCACGGCGTCGATGGATCATTGATGGCATCGTCGGGCGCGGCAATGCTGACCACCAGGTTCCAGCGCACCGGGCCTTGGGCCAGGCGCTGCTGCAGTTCCTGGCTGAGGAAATCGGCGCTGGCCTGATTGCGCGTTTCCGCATCCATTTCCGCCACCGGGGCCTGCGGCTGCCAGCGCCAGCGCACGGCACGCTTCTGCCCCTGCGCATTGGTGAACCAGAAACTGTTGACGCTGTTGTAGGTGGTATCGGCCCAGCTGCTGGTCCACGGTGCGGTTTTCGCCCAGTGCTGGAAGGCCTGCGCGCTGGGGTATTTCGCCAGCACCGCCACCATCTTCTGCGGGTCGGGCTTGCCGGTGGCCGGGTCGGGAATGGAGGCGCGGGTCTGCTCGTAGAAGGCTTCGGCATCGGGCACGGCGAAGAACGGGAAGCTGTTCATCGCCATCCGCCATTCCTGGCCGTCATCGCTGACCATCTGCACGGCCATGCTGCGCACGCGCGCGGTGTTGTCGGCGCCGTAGGGATCGCCACCGCCGATCGACAGGCGGCCCATCACCGGCACGCGGGCCTGCTTGAAGACCCGCGCGCTGGACAAGGTGGGCGCCTGTGCGCTGGGCTCGAACCAGCCGCTGACGCAGATGCCTTTGCTGTGTGCGCGGCGGAAACCCGGGTGGGCCGGGCCGGTGGCTTCGATGGTGTCGGTGAAGCGCTGCGCGGTAAGGCGGTTGCCAACCCAGCCGGCCAGCCAGGCGAAGGCCAGTGCGACGCCGCCCAGGATCAGTGCGATCAGGGCGATCCAGGGCAGTGGGGAGTGCCTGCGCGGTGCGCCCGGGGTCTGCCCGGCGCGGGTGTAGCGGAAGAGCGACATGGTCGGGTTCCTGCCTTCACGGATCGTGTGGGTGGTCGACCCGCACATCCTCGCAGAACCCGGCCAGTGCCGAAATTCAATTTTTCGTCAAACTTCCAAGGCCCGCCAATGTCGGCTGTGGGTAGAGTCGACCGTTGGTCGACTGATCTTCAATCGGCCGTGGAAAAACCCCGCGCTGCGCGCGATAGTCGACTGACAGTCGACTCTACCGTGCTGCACGCTGCCGGCTGTGGGTAGAGTCGACCGTTGGTCGACTGATCTCCAATCGGCCATGGAAAACCCCGCGCTGCGCGCGATAGTCGACTGACAGTCGACTCTACCGTGCTGCACGCTGCCGGCTGTGGGTAGAGTCGACCGTTGGTCGACTGATCTCCAATCGGCCGTGGAAAAACCCCGCGTTGCGCGCGATAGTCGACTGACAGTCGACTCTGCCGTGCTGCACGCTGCCGGCTGTGGGTAGGGTCGACCGTTGGTCGACTGATCTTCAATCGGCCGTGGAAAAACCCCGCGCTGCGCGCGATAGTCGACTGACAGTCGACTCTACCGTGGTGCACGCTGCCAGCTGTGGGTAGAGTCGACCGTTGGTCGACTGATCTTCAATCGGCCGTGGAAAAACCCCGCGCTGCGCGCGATAGTCGACTGACAGTCGACTCTACCGTGCTGCACGCTGCCGGCTGTGGGTAGAGTCGACCGTTGGTCGACTGATCTCCAATCGGCCATGGAAAACCCCGCGCTGCGCGCGATAGTCGACTGACAGTCGACTCTACCGTGCTGCACGCTGCCGGCTGTGGGTAGAGTCGACCGTTGGTCGACTGATCTCCAATCGGCCGTGGAAAAACCCCGCGTTGCGCGCGATAGTCGACTGACAGTCGACTCTGCCGTGCTGCACGCTGCCGGCTGTGGGTAGGGTCGACCGTTGGTCGACTGATCTTCAATCGGCCGTGGAAAAACCCCGCGCTGCGCGCGATAGTCGACTGACAGTCGACTCTACCGTGGTGCACGCTGCCAGCTGTGGGTAGAGTCGACCGTTGGTCGACTGATCTTCAATCGGCCGTGGAAAAACCCCGCGCTGCGCGCGATAGTCGACTGACAGTCGACTCTACCGTGCTGCACGCTGCCGGCTGTGGGTAGAGTCGACCGTTGGTCGACTGATCTTCAATCGGCCGTGGAAAAACCCCGCGCTGCGCGCGATAGTCGACTGACAGTCGACTCTACCGTGGTGCAGGCTTCGGGGGCTCAGCCGTACCGCGCCTTCAGCATTGCCCAGGCCGAACGCAGGGCAAGGGCTTCGCCGCCGGCCGGACGGCCCGGGCGTTCACCGTCGTTCCAGGCGTACACGTCCAGGTGCGCCCAGCGCTGGTCGTTTTCCAGGAAGCGCTCCAGGTACAGCGCGGCGGTGACCGAGCCGGCCATGCGCGAACCGGCATTGGCCAGGTCGGCCACGCCGCTGCTCAGGTAACGCAGGTACGGGCGCCACAGCGGCATGCGCCACACCGGGTCGCGGGTTTCATCGCCGGCCTGCAGCCACTGCTGGGCCACCGTGTCGTCATTGCTGAACAGCGCCGGCAGATCCGGGCCCAGGGCGATGCGCGCCGCGCCGGTCAGGGTGGCGAAGTCCAGCACCAGGTCGGGCGTCTGCTCGCCGGCGAAGGTCAGCGCATCGCACAGGATCACCCGGCCCTCGGCATCGGTGTTGTCGATCTCGATGCTCAGGCCCTTGCGCGTGGCGATGATCTCACCGGGACGGAAGGCATCGGGACCGATCGCATTTTCCACCGCCGGAATCAGCAGGGTCAGGCGCACCGGCAGCTGCTGGGCCATCACCAGCCCGGCCAGGGCCAGCGCGTGGGCGGCACCGCCCATGTCCTTCTTCATGTTGCGCATGCCATCGGCCGGCTTGATGTCCAGGCCGCCGGTGTCGAAGCACACGCCCTTGCCGACCAGGGCCAGCGCCGGGTCGCTGTCCTTGCCCCAGCGCAGCACGATCAGGCGCGGCGCGCGGTGCGAGGCGCGGCCCACCGCATGGATGGCCGGGAAGTTCTGCTTCAGCAGTTCATCACCGGTGATGGCCTCGATCTGCGCGCCGTGGGCTTCCGCCAGCGCACGTGCTGCGTCTTCCAGCTGCTGTGGGCCCATGTCCTCGGTGGGGGTGTTGACCCAGTCACGCACGCGCAGGCTGGCGGCAATCAGGTCGGCCACTTCCGCGCTGGGGCTGGCCAGCAGCTGCGCCGGCGCACGGTTGCGCTTGCGGTAGCGGTCGAAGCGGTAGCTGCCCAGGCCCCAGCCCAGCTGCAGCAGCGCCTGTTCGGCGTCCGGCAGTTCGGTGGCCAGCTGCCACACGCTGCCTTCGGGCAGGGCATGCGGGGCATGTGCATAGGCGTAGGCATCGGCGCGTTCGCCTACGCCGATCACCGCACCGGCCAGGCCGTTCTCGCCCGGCAGCAGGGCCACGCTGTGGGCGCCGGCGGTGAAGCCCTGTGCATCCAGCCACGCCTGCTGTGCGGCTGGCTGTGCGGCCTTCCAGGCGGCGAACGCGGTACGGTCCAGCACGTGCAGCGGCAGTGCGGCGGTAGCGGTGGCGGTGAAGCCGGTGATCTCGCTCATGCGTCAGTTACTCCGGTGTTCGTCGGTGGCATCGAGGTTGGCGTCCAACCAGTCGGCCAGGCCGGTAAGGGTGTCGAACTGCAGGTCCGGCTGCAGCTGCGGATGGGTCCAGGGGGCGGCGTCGCGGTTGATCCAGCAGCCGCGCAGGCCGGCGGCGATCGCCCCGGCCACGTCCATCTCGATATGGTCGCCCACGTGCAGCACCTGCGCCGGGGCCACGCCCAGGCGGTCGCAGGCGGCATGGAAGATGCTGGCCTCCGGCTTGGCCGCGCCATGTTCGCGCGCGCCCAGCTGGAAGGCGAAAAGATGCGACAGGCCGATCCGCTCCAGGTCGGCGTTGCCGTTGCTCAGCGCCGCCACCGGCACCCGCGCGGCGATGCGCGTCAGCGCCTCCAGCGCGTCGGGGTAGTACTCCACCTGGTTGCGCGCGGCATAGAACACTTCGTAGGCCGGCTCCAGCAGGTCCAGGCTGGCGCCGCTGTTCTGCAGCGCTTCCTGGATCGTCAACCGGCGCAGCGCGCTCAGGTCGAAGTGCAGGTGCGGATTGTCGCGGTAGGAGCGCTCGCGCAGTTCGCGCATCGCCGCCACCGGATACAGGGCGGCGGTGGCGGGGCTGTGTTCGCACATCCATTCGTGCAGGACCACGTCGATGCGGGCGCCGATCGGCGCGAACGGCCACAGCGTGTCGTCGAGGTCGAGGGTGATGGCTTGGACGGGAAATTTCACCCGGTCATTCTACGCCTGCGCGCGGTGGCTTTCATTCCAGCAGCCGCGCCCAGCCCTGCATGCCTTCAAGGCGGGCCAGCACCAGCTTGATGCAGACCAGCAGCGGTACCGACAGCAGCAGGCCGACCATGCCCCAGGCCCAGCCGAACACCATCAGGGCCAGGATCAGCACCAGCGGCGACAGCTTCATCTGCCGTCCCAGCACGATGGGGGTCACCAGCTGCCCTTCCAGGGTATGTAGGGCCAGGTAGGCGGCCGCGGGCAGCACCGCCTGCAGCGGATCGCGGAATTCGACGAAGCCCATCAGCAGCATCATGGCCACGCCGATCAGCGGGCCCACGTACGGCGCGAAGTTCAGCAGCGCCGCCACCGTGCCCCACAACAGCGCCTCCTGCAGGCCGATGCCGAGCAGCATCAGCACGCCGGCAAACACCAGCCCGACCAGCGTGTTGATGACACTGATGGTGAGCACGTAGCGCGAAACCTCACGTTCGATCGAGCGCAGGATGTCGGTGGTGAAGCGTTGTTGCTGGCGGTTGGGAAACAGGGCGATGGCCGCGCGCTGCAGGCTTTCGCCATAGATCATGAAGAACAGGGTGAGCAGTACCACCGCCAGCACCGAGGCGGCCAGCTTGGGCGCCCGCGTCAGCATGCGGTAGGGGTCGTCCAGCTGGGTGCGGATGATCTGGATCTTGCGGTTGCTTTCACCGCCGGCCGCGCGGGCGAAGTTCTCCGCTGCCAGGTTGGCCTGCTGCACCGGTCTGGTCAGGTCCTGCATCTGGCGGGCGACCTTGCGCAGCTGCTGCGGCGCTTCCTGGGCCCAGTCCATCGCCGGGCCGATCAGCTGCACGCCCAGCGAAGCGGTCACCCCCAGGCCGGTGCCGAGGATCAGCAGCGCACCGACCGCGCGCGGAATCCACAGCCGGCGCAGGAAGCGCAGGATCGGGTTGCCGACCAGGGCGAAGAACATGGCCAGCAGCACCGGCAGGATGATGTCCTGCGCGGCCCACAGGGTGAAAGCCACGGCCAGGGTGGCCAGCACCACCAGCGACATCGGCCCGCGCGGGCGCGAGGGCGGTGGCGGCGGGGCGGCGTTTTCCGGTGCGGGTGCGGCAGGGGACAACAGGGACTCGCTCATCGACGCACCGACCGGGAAAGGAGGCCCATTATCCGCCCGCCGCGATCAACGCGGCGGGTGCGTCAAGTCAACGTTCGGAGACGTCGGTGGCGGCTTCGGCCGGCTGCGGTTCACGCAGTTCCGGTTCGGGCGTGGCCGGCGGCGCAGGGGCAGGGCGGGAAGCGCCCTGTGGTGCCATCTGCTCGGCCGCTTCATCGGCCTGGTCCGCCGCTTCATCCGCAGTATCGGCCGCATGTGCGGCCATTGCAGCGGCAAAAGCGGCCTGGCCACTGGCAAACAGGTTGGACACCGAGCCGATCATCTGCAGCCACCGCGCACCGTTGACCTTGCCCGGCACTTCCAGCTTGCCGGCGAGGAAGCCACCGGCAAGGCCCACGGTGATGATGCGCAGCGGTGACCAGCCCTGGCGCCAGACCTGGCTGAGCACGGTCCAGTTGTCCTGGGTTTCGGCCATGCGCACGGCCATCACCTGTTCGCAGCGCTTCACCCGCCGCTGCAGCGCGCCGAACTTCATGGCTTGCCCTCCGGAATCTGCACCTCGGCGTCAGGGTCGTCTTCGCTGGGCTCATCAAACAGGCCCAATCGCGACAACTGGCGCCGTGTGGCGTGCATGCCGGTGTGGTGGAAGAAGTAGGACACCCGCCAGATTGCATAGCCGGTGACGGCCAGGCTCAACAGCGAGGTGATCAGCAGGGCCTGCAGCCAGCTCAGTCCCCAGCTCTGCAGCAGGGCAATGAGGGTGGCGGCCATCAGCAGCCAGGCGGAGGCACCGAACACGATGCCGACGCCGGCCCAGGCCAGTGCGCGGCCGAACGCGCTGCGCGCCAGTGCGAAATCGGCCGAGGCCAACCGTCGCAGCGAGCGCAGCGAATTGCGGGCCGAATCGGCGGCGGCCTTGCCCGCCGCACCGACCTGGCGGATGCTCTCGTCCAGCGGCGGGGTCGCCGCCGGATCAGGTGCCTGGGTGTTCTCTTCGCTCACGCCGCAGCTTACTTGTCGCTGCTGCTGGCCAGCTTGGCGATCAGCCAGCCGGCGGCGAAGGCCACGCCGAAGGACGCCAGCGGACGCTCACGGATCAGTTCGGCGGCGCTGTCGACCAGGTCCTTGCCCTTGTCCATCAGTGCGTCGACCTGTTCCTTGGCGGCGGCACCGCCGAACTCGGCAGCGGCCAGGCCGGACAGCGCGCTGTCGGACAGCTCGGCCTTGACGTTGGCCTTGCCGATGCGCAGTTCGTCACCGGCGGCGCCGGTTGCACCCTTGATCGCACCGCCAGCAGCACTGGCAGCCTGCTTCAGGTGGGAACCGGCTTCACCCAGGTGTTCCTTCAGGTTCTCGGTATTGGTGGGGCTCATCGAATCACTCCTGTTGCGATGGGGGGACGAACGAAGGGTTCGGCCGATGGGACGTACAGCAATAGCATCGGCCGGGTATAGGAGGTGTTACGGCGGGGCGATCAGCGCATCACCAGCTGGCCCTGCTGCTGGCCATTGTTGCGCAGGATGCGCAGGACCAGCGTGGCCGGGCGCTGCTGGAAGTTGGCACGCCAGCTGGCCAGGTCGGCGAATTCGCCCACGGTAGCCTCGGCGATGATGTCGCCCTGCTGCAGGCCGTTGCTGGCCGCGCGGCTGCCGCGCTTGACCTCGCTGACCAGCACGCCGCCCACGCCGGACTGGCGCAGCGACTCGGGCAGGTCGGTGAAGGTGGCACCGCCCAGGCGCGGGTCGAGGCTTTCGCCGGTCACCGAGCGCGCCTGTTCCTTCAGTGTGGCTTTGACCTGCAGCGGCTTGCCGTCGCGGCGCACGTCCAGGCCAAGCACGCTGCCGACGGCGGCCAGGCCCTCCACGTTGTGCAGTGCTTCGGCGCTGTCCACGCGCTGGCCATTGGCCGCCACCACCACATCGCCCGGCTTCAGCCCGGCCGCAGCGGCGGCCGAACCGGCCAGCACGCGCGTGATGAGCGCGCCACGCGTTTCACCCAGGCCCAGCCCCTGCGCGATCTGCGTGCTCAGGTTCTGCGCTTCCACGCCCAGCGTGCCGCGCACCACCACCCCGTGCTTGACCAGCTGGTCGACCACGCTGCGCGCCAGGTTGGAGGGGATGGCCAGGCCCAGGCCGATGTTGCCGGCCATGCTGCCCTGCGGGTTGAAGCTGGCGGTGTTGATGCCCACCAGCTGGCCTTGCAGGTTGACCAGCGCGCCACCGGAATTGCCCGGGTTGATCGACGCATCGGTCTGGATGAAGTTCTGGTAGCCCAGGCCGCGGATGCCGCTGCGGCCCACCGCCGAGACGATGCCCGAGGTCACCGTCTGGCTGAAACCGAACGGGTTGCCGATGGCCACCACGAAGTCGCCCACGCGCAGCTGGTCGCTGTTGCCGAGCTTGATGTCGGTGAGGTTCTGCGCCGGGATGCGGATCAGCGCGATGTCGGTGTCACGGTCCGAGCCGAGGAATTCGGCTTTCACCGTGCGCCCATCGGCCAGGGTCACCTGCACATCATCGGCATTGTCGATGACGTGGTGGTTGGTCAGCACCAGGCCCTCGCTGGCATCGATGATGACGCCCGAGCCGAGTGATTCATTGATACGTTCCTGCGGTACGTCCGGGAACAGACGGCGGAAGAACGGATCGTTGAAGAACGGATTGCGGACCCGCACCACCTGTTTGGTGTTGACGCTGACCACGGCCGGCATGGCCTTTTCCAGCATCGGCGCCAGCGACGGCACCGCCTGCCCGGCCACCGCGGCCGGCAACGCGGCGCTGGTCGGCAGCGCTGCGGGCAGCGGTGCCGCGTCGGCGCGGTTGTCCAGGTGGGCGTTGATGCCGGTGGCGACGAAGCCGCCGAAGGCAGCAGCAATTGCGAGCGTGAGCAGGGTGGGTAGCGGTCGCATGGGAGTCGGTTCGCAGGCGGTGGAGTGGGGCCGTAGGCCTATACGGTAGAACAAGCTGAATGAGTGTGTCGCGATCCGGATAAATGGCTCATGAAAAATACCGGCTCCGCGAGTCGCGTGGCGACCCGGGAAGCGTGCTCACGAAGCGCGCGGATACGTGCCGATACTTGCGCAGTTCGGCGCATCCGGGCGTTCTGGTGACGCATGGCGCGCCTGTCGAGCCCTGGCGCGGCGGCAGCGCTGGCACGACACCCGCGCACACGCGGGCATCACCGCGCAGCACTTAAATAAAGGGGTTTTCTGAATGCAGTTCGGTTCGTTGCCGGTGGTTGCCTACACCAGTGCCGTCGCATCCGATGCGATTGAACATGTGCGCCCCGTTCCACGATGGACAATGTCGGTATAGCATCGCCCCGTTTTGACAATCCAGGCCCCCAGGAGGGCAACATGAGCAACGGTAATGGTGTGTCGGTCGTGACCGACGCCGTCGAGAACGTGAAAGAAACCGCCACCAACGTTGGCGAGACCATCGCCCACGCCGCCGAAGACGCCGTGAAGTCGGTCAAGAAGACCGTCAAGCGCGCCACCAAGGCTGCCGGTACCCGCGTTGCCAAGGCCAAGAAGGCCGTGGCCAAGGTCGAGAAGACCGTTGCCAAGAAGGCCGAGAAGGCTGCCAAGTCGGTTGGCAAGACCGTTGCCAACGCGAAGAAGAAGCTGGAAGCCGCCAAGAAGAATGCCAAGGCTGAAGCCGCTGCCCTGAAGAAGGAAGTGGCCAAGAAGAAGGCTGCTGCCGGCAAGGCTGTGACCAAGAAGGCCGCTGCGGCCAAGAAGACCACCAAGGCTGCCACCAAGGTTGCCGGCAAGAAGGTCGCCACCGTGAAGAAGGCTGCCACCAAGAAGGCTGCCGTGGCCAAGAAGACCGTCGCCAAGAAGACGGCCGCTGCCAAGAAGGTTGTCGGCAAGAAGGTCGCGACGGCCAAGAAGGCTGTGGCCAAGAAGACCGTTGCTGCCAAGAAGGTCGCCGGCAAGAAGGCCGTGGCTGCGAAGAAGGTTGTCGGCAAGAAGGTTGCCGCCAGCAAGAAGGTCGCCACCAAGAAGACCGCCGTGGCCAAGAAGGCTGTCGGCAAGAAGGTTGCCGCCACCAAGAAGGTCGCCACCAAGAAGACCGCGGCCGCCAAGAAGGTTGTCGGCAAGAAGGTTGCCGCCACCCGCAAGAACGTGGCCAAGAAGGCTGCACCGCTGAAGAAGGTCGCTGCCAAGAAGGCACCGGCCAAGAAGGTTGTCGCCAAGAAGGCGCCGGCCAAGAAGGCCGTGCGCAAGGCTGCCAAGCGCAAGTAATCCGCGCTGGCGCCATGAACCCTTCCGCCCGTCACGGGCGGAAGGGTTTTTTTTTGCCGGTCAGTGGCGCGCCAACTGAGCCGCCGGTCGCCAGTGGAGGATCGCCAGCGCAGCCAGCGGCAAGACGCCACCGAACACTGCAACACCCGTCCAGCCGAAGTGATGCCAGGCCAGTGCACCGGCCCACGAGCCGAAGGCGCCGCCCAGGAACATGCCGGTCATGAAGACGGTGTTGAGCCGGCTCTTGAACTCAGGATGCAGCCCGTAGACCTGGTGCTGGTGGCTGACCAGCGCTACCTGCACGCCGAAGTCGAGCACGACCACGCCGATCACCAGGCCGGCCAGGCCCGGCCACAGGCCCAGCAGCAGCCACGACACCACGGTGGCCAGCACGCCCAGCCGCACTACCGGCGCCGGACCACGGCGGTCGGCCAGGCGCCCGGCCAACGGTGCGATCGCCACGCCCACCACGCCGATGATGCCGAACAGTCCGGCCGTGGCCGCGCCCAGCTGCAGCGGTGGCGCTGCCAGATGCAGCGACAGGGTGGTCCAGAACACCGAGAACGAAGCGAACACCAGCGCCTGCGCCCAGGTGGCCCGGCGCAGCACCGGATGCTCGCGCCACAGCGTGCGCAGCGATGCCAGCAGTGCGCCGTAGCCCGGTGGGTGGCCCGGCGGTGCATGCCGTGGCAGCGTGCGCGCCATCAGCAGCGCCGCGCCCAGCGCCAGCGGTACGCCCAGCCAGAACATGGCGCGCCAGCTGCTGGCGCTGGACACCAGGCCCGCCACGGTGCGGCTGAGCAGGATGCCAGCGAGCAATCCGCTCATCACGGTGCCGATGGCTGCACCCCGTCGTTCGGGTTCCACCAGCAGCGCGGTGAACGGCACGATCTGCTGGGCCACGGTGGCGGCCGCACCCAGCAGGATCGCGCCGATCGCCAGTGCCGGCAGCCCGGGCGCCAGGGCCGACACCACCAGCGCCAGCGCCACCGCCAGGAACTGCAGCACGATCAGCCGCCGTCGCTCGTGGCGGTCGCCCAGCGGCAGCAGCAGGAGCAGCCCTGCGGCGTAACCCAGCTGGGTCAGCGCGGGAATCCAGCTGCTTACCCGCACATCACCCAGATCGTGGGCCATGGCCGCCAGCATCGGCTGGTTGTAATAGATGTTGGCCACGCCCAGGCCGGCGGCCACTGCCATGGCAAACAGCGGTGCCGTGCGCACGGCACCGGCTGCAGTGGGGGAGGAAGACATGGCGATGCTCCTGGCGGAAGAGGCGCGCGGGTGCAGGCAAACGCCCGCGCGCGGGGACAACTCAGCCCTGCACGAAGGCCAGCAGGTCCGGATTGATGACATCGGCGTGGGTGGTCAGCATGCCGTGCGGGTAGCCCGGGTAGACCTTCAGCGTGCCGTTGGCCAGCAGCTTGATCGATTCACGCGCGGCGGCGTCGATCGGCACG
Organism: Stenotrophomonas sp. ESTM1D_MKCIP4_1; assembly: GCF_003086895.1. NCBI lineage: Bacteria > Pseudomonadati > Pseudomonadota > Gammaproteobacteria > Lysobacterales > Lysobacteraceae > Stenotrophomonas > Stenotrophomonas sp. ESTM1D_MKCIP4_1. Next base: position 351,466 of record NZ_CP026004.1, read on the forward strand.
ATCTGATCGTCGTCACCATGCAGGACCAGGGTCGGCACGGTGATTGCCTTCAGGTCTTCGGTGAAGTCGGTTTCGGAGAATGCCTTGATGCCCTCGTAATGCGCCTTGGCACTGCCGGCCATGCCCTGCCGCCACCAGTTCTGGATGGCACCGGGCACGACCTGCGCACCTTCGCGGTTGAAGCCATAGAACGGGCCGCCGGGCAGGTCGAGGAAGAACTGCGAGCGGTTGGCCGCCAGTGCGGCACGCAGGCCGTCGAACACGTCGATCGGCAGGCCCTTGGGGTAGGCGGCCGTGCGCAGCATGATCGGCGGCACGGCGCTGACCAGCACCGCCTTGGCCACGCGGCCCTGCGGCTGGCCGTAGCGGGCCACGTAGCGGGCCACTTCGCCACCACCGGTGGAATGGCCGATGTGCACCGCGTTGCGCAGGTCCAGGTGCTGCATGACCACGGCGGCATCGGCGGCGTAATGGTCCACGTCGTGGCCTTCGCTTACCTGCGCCGAACGGCCGTGGCCGCGACGGTCATGGGCCACCACGCGATAGCCCTTGGCCAGGAAGAACAGCATCTGCGTGTCCCAGTCATCACTGGACAGCGGCCAGCCATGATGGAAGACGATCGGCTGGGCCTCCTTCGGGCCCCAGTCCTTGTAGAAAATCTCGACGCCATCGGGGGTAGTGACAGTGCTCATCCGGGTAACTCCTCAGGGGTGGGTGGGAACAGGGCCCACGCTACGCCTGCGGTGTTCGCCGCAACATCACACGCTCGGTTCGCCGGGGCATACCTTGGTGTGATCGCCGGCTTCGAGCAGCTGCTGCAGGCACCCGGCAAGGGCATCGGCATCCACCGGCTTGCGCAGGAACGCCACCGCGCCGGCTGCGCGCACGCGCTGCTCCACCACCGGGGTGGGGAAGGCGGTCAGGAAGATCATCGGTGGCACGGCACCGCGCGCACGCAGCTGTGCCTGCAGCTGCTCGCCATCCAGCACGGGCATCTGCACATCACTGATGATGCAGGCCGGCGGGGGCTGCTGGCTGTCGTCCAGCAGCGCCTGGCCGTGGGCATAGCCACGCACGGCATAGCCCAGCGCGCGCATCAGGCTGGACAGCGACGCGCGGACGCCGGCATCGTCGTCCACGATCGCAATAATGGGGGGCGGAAACATGTGGGACTCCTTCGTGCCGCCACGGACGCAACGGGTCCGGGGTTGGCTGGTGTCCTTTATGCCGCAGTCGTGCAGCGGCCGCCATCATACGCAGGTGTGGGTAGCGGCCCGGGCGCGGGCTGTGCTCAGTGGCCGATGCCCAGTGCTTCGGCCTGCCGCACCAGCTCGGCCAGCGAGCGGACGCCCATCTTGCGCATCACGTTGCCGCGGTGGATCTTCACCGTGATCTCGCTCAGCTGCAGCTCGGCGGCCACCTGCTTGTTCATCAGGCCGGACACCACCAGGGCCATCACTTCGCGTTCGCGGCTGGTCAGCGTGGCGTAGTGCGCGCGCACACCGTCCAGTGCACCGTCGCTCTGGCGGCGCTGGCGGTCGCGCTCGATGGCCGCGGTCACCGCATCGAGCATGTCCTGGTCGCGGAAGGGCTTGGCCAGGAAATCCACCGCGCCGGCCTTCATCGCCTTCACGGTCATGGGAATGTCGCCATGGCCGGTCATGAACACCACCGGCAGGGCCACCCCCTGGGCAGCCAGCTGGGCCTGCACGTCCAGCCCGCTCACGCCCTGCAGGCGCACGTCCAGCACGATGCAGCCGGGCACATCGGGCAGCGGCTGGGCACCCAGCTCGCCCGGCGCGGCGTACAGCCGCGTCTGCAGCCCGACCGAGCGCAGCAGGCTGTCCAGCGACGCACGCACCGACGGGTCATCATCCACGATCACCACCAGCGGCGGCGCGGCAGGCGGGGGAGCGGAACGATGCATGTCAGGCGGTCTCCTGTGCAGTGGCCAGCAACAGGGTAAAACAGGTGCCGGTTCCGGGTGTGCTGCGGACCTGCAGCTGGCCGCCGTGCGCTTCCACCGTGGTGCGGCAGATCGGCAGCCCCATGCCCATGCCCTGTGCCTTGGTAGTGAAGAAAGGCTCGAACAGGCGCGCCACGTGGTCAGCGGCGATCCCCGGACCGGTGTCGGTCACGTCGATGCGCACGTGCCCTTCCACGGGCTGCAGTTCGATGCGCAGGGCACGCGCGCCGGTCTGGCCGCTCATGGCCTGGCAGGCATTCAACACCAGGTTCACCAGCACCTGCTGCAGCTGGATGCGCTGGCCCGGCACGTCCGGCAGCGTAGCGGCCTGGTCCACCTGCACATGCACCTGCTCGCGCTGCAGCTCGTGCTGCAGCAGCCGCAGCGCATCCTCCACCAGCACGGCCGGCGCCAGGATCTCGTTGGCCGGCGGCGTCTTGCCGAGGAAGTCGCGCACGTTCTTGACGATGCCGCTGGCGCGGCGCCCTTCGGCGATGGTGCGTTCGATCGCCTGCTCCACCTCGTGCAGTTCCGGCTGTGGCCGGCGCAGCCAGCGCAGGCCGGCTTCGCCGTTGGTCACCACCGCCATCAGCGGCTGGTTCACCTCATGCGCCAGCGATGCGGTCAATTCACCCAGGGTGGCGACGCGGCTGGCATGGGCCAGTTCGGCCTGCGCGGCCTGTGCGCGGGCCTCAGCCTCCTTGCGCTCGTGGATGTCGACCACGAACACCAGCACCGTGCCGTCGCCGTCGCGACGGTCGGGGAAGGTAATGGTGAACAGCACCGGCACGGTGCTGCCGTCGGCGCGCACGAGGGTGGTTTCGCCCTCGCAGTGGGGCGCGCCCGCGACGAACGCGGCCAGCGATGCGGCGAACGTACGGTCATCGTCGGCCAGTACCGCATCGACCGTGGCCGGCGGCGTACCTTCTCCCATCAGGCGGCGGAACGCCGGGTTCAGGCCCACCAGCCGCGCCAGCTGGCGGAACCGGGTCAGCGCTTCCGGGGATGCCTGCAGATAGGCCTGCAGCTGCGCACGATCACCCACCCCATGCCGCGAAAGCTCCGCCTGTACCGCGCTCCAGTCCTGTTCCACCACGCCGATGCGGCTGCCGTCGAACATGCGCCGGTAGCGTTGTTCGCTGCGCACCAGCGCCGCATGGGCGGCCTGTCGCTCGCTCACGTCGGTGTGGGTTTCCAGCACGCGCAGGGGGCGTCCCTGGCGATCGCGCTGCAGCACCCAGCGGCTTTCCAGCCACAGCGTGCGGCCATCGCGGGTACGCTGCGCCAGCAGGCCTTCCCAGCGGTCGTGCTGCAGCAGGTCCGCTTCAATCTGCGCACGGGGTGCCGGGTAACGGGTCTGCAGCAGGCGGTCGGCGGGCTGGCCGGCGGCTTCCTCGCGGCTCCACCCGTACACCTGCTCGGCGGTCAGGTTCCAGAAGCCGATCACCCCGGCCGGGTCGCGCACGAAGATCATGTCGTGCGACAGGTCCAGCAGCACGGCCTGGTCAGCCAGGGTGCGCATGGAACGCTGGTTCTGCAGCGCCAGCACGGCGCTGATCGCAATGGCGACCAGGCTGACCACCGCGCGTACGGTCTGCGGCCCCACATGGTCGATGCCGTGGGTGTCCAGGTAGGCGCACAGGGTCAGCCCGGCGCCGGCCACGGCCACGGCGATGATGTCGCCGCGGCGCCCGGTGCGCGCCACCAGCAGCACCGGCAGCACATACAGCACCGCCACCGCGCCCTCCAGTGTGGAAAGCGTATCGAACAGGGCGATGCCCAGCACCAGCACGCAGGCAACCGCGCGCAGCACCATCGCGGGAATGATCCGGTGCGGGAACACCACGTCGCCGCCGCCGCTCGGCTGCGGTGCGGGAATCCAAGGGGTTGTAGTGCGCGGTGTGGGCATCGGGCCTCCTGTGCCTGGGGGGGCGTGCCATCGGCGACGCCGAAGGACCGCAGCCACGGTCCGGTGCGTGGCCATGCTGGACACCGGGCGGGCCACTGTCTTGCATGGATGTGCACAACCGGCCGGGCAAACCAAGGTATGCCCCGGACGATACCCAGGTGCAATGGGCGCGCGCCTGGGCCATGCCTACGCTGGGCCTGTCCCCTCTGGAACCGCCGCCATGACCGCTTCCACCTTCTCCACCGCCCTGCGTGTACGCAATGACCTGGGTTCGCAGGCCGCCGCCGATCTCGCGCCGGCGCTGACCGCCCTGCTGGCCGACATGTTCGCGCTGTACCTGAAGACGAAGAACTTCCATTGGCACATGAGCGGACCGCACTTCCGCGATTACCACCTGATGCTGGATGAGCAGTCCGCGCAGGTGCTGGCCACCACCGATGCCATTGCCGAACGTGCGCGCAAGGTGGGTGGCACCACGCTGCGTTCGATCGGCCATATCCAGCGCATCCAGCGTCTGCTGGACAACGATGCCGAGTATGTCACCGCACAGGACATGCTGGCCGAGCTGGCCGACGACAACCGCCGCCTGGCCGGCTTCCTGCGCGCCACCCATGGCGTGTGCAGCGAGTACGGCGATGTGGCCAGCACCAGCCTGATCGAGACCTGGATCGACGAGGCCGAACGTCGCAGCTGGTTCCTGGGCGCTTGCCGCGAAACACGCTGATCCCCCCACCTGTCCGCATTGCAAGGAGAGCGGTAATGCATACCCCAGTGGCACTCGCCCCCGCCGACCCGGCCCCCGCCAGCCGCCTGGCCATGCTCGGCCATGATCTGAACAACGTGCTGCAGGCCGCCGCCGCTGCGATCGGGCTGGCGTTGCAGGGCGGCCGCCTGGGCCCTGCCGACAGCGCCCTGCTGGATGTGGCAGGCCAGGCGCTGCAGCAGGGCGCGGGCATGGCCCGGCTGTTCCTGGGGCAGGACATTCCGCGTCCCTGCAGCAGTGACGGGGTGGATCTGGCCGAGCTGGTGCAGGAAATGGAACCGCTGCTGCGCCATGCCATCGCCCCGGACATGCAGCTGGAACTGGATGCGTGCGCGTTGTCCGGGCGCGTGCAGGTGGACCGCAGTGCACTGCAGCGTGCACTGGTGAACCTGGCACTGAATGCACGCGAAGCGTGCGCGCCCGGCGCACGGCTGCGCATCAGTACCGACGCCTGCACCCTGGCGGTGGCCGGGCCCGGACGCATCCCCGGCCGCTACGGCATCGTGCGTGTGGCCGACGATGGCCCCGGTATCGATCCGGCGGTCGCCGCACGCGTGTTCGAGCCCGGCGCCAGCAGCCGCGGGCCGGGGCGTGGCCTGGGCCTGGCCCAGGTGCGTGCAGCCGTGGAAGCCAGTGGGGGCTTTGTCGATGTGCAGTCGTCGCGCCGCCGCGGTACCTGTTTCCTGCTGGCACTGCCCAGCACCACCGCCTGATTGCCAGGGAGAACGCCATGCCTGCTTCCCGTCACGTCCGCTCGCTGGCCCACGCCGAACTGGCCCATGCCAGCGCGCTGGGCGAGGTCCGCCGCCTGGACGGCACTGCGTTTCCGCTGCTGCAGGGGCTGTCCATCAAGCGCCTGCGCCTGGAGGCCGATGCCATGCGCGAAGCGCACTGGCACGCCAATGCCGATGAACTGGCCTATGTCTGCCAGGGCGAGGTACGCGTGCAGGTGATCGACAATGGCGACCAGGTGAGCACCTTCGCCGTATCGCAAGGGCAGATGTTCCACATTCCCAGCGGCGCACTGCACCTGATCGAGAACCTCGGCCCCGGCCGTGCCGAACTCATCATCGCCTTCAGCCATGCCCACCCGCAGGATTTCGCATTGCAGGCGGCGTTCGGCGCGATGAGCGATGCGGTGCTGGGCAATACCTTCGATCAGCCGGCCAGCGCCTGGGCGGCGTTGCCCCGTGACACCGGCACCCGCTATCTGGTGCCGCGCCCGGCCGACCTGCCGCCTCCGCCGGCCGACCACGCCCAGCCGTTGCGCTTCGACGTGGAGGCGCAGTCGGCGCCGGTGACGTTCCCGTACGGCCATGCGCGCGTGGCACGCAGCCAGTTCTGGCCGGCACTGCGGCACCTGGCCATGTACTCGCTGCAGGTAGGCGAGGACGGTATGCGTGAACCGCACTGGCATCCGGATACGGCCGAAATGGGCTACGTGCACCGCGGCCATGCCCGCATGACCGTGCTTGACCCCGATGGCAGCGCCGACACCTATCTGCTGTCGCCGGGGGATGTGTACTTCATTCCGCCGGCGTATCCCCACCAGATCGAGGCACTGGGACAGGACATCCATTTCCTGGTGTTCTTCGACCGGCCGATGCCCGCCGACATCGGTTACCGCCTGTGTGGCGCGGCGTTGCCACCGGCTACCCTGGCCGCGACGCTCGGCGTAGCGGTGGAACGGATGCCGCTGCTGCCGGCCACCACCGACGACCCGCTGATCGTGGCCCGCCGCAATCCTCTCGATCCCTCCACCTGAGATCGGTCACCATGGGCGCCTTCCCGGGGAGGCTGTCGCATGCGCGGTATCGACTTCAGTTCCTGGCAGGGGGTGCTGTCCACGCTGGCCGGGCTGGTGCTGATCACCCTGCTGGGTGTGGGCATCCGCCTGCTGGTGATGCAGACCCTGCAGCAGCGTCGCGAACGCGAGAACCGGCAGATCAACGAGCGCCTGCGCACGCTGATGGCCGCCTACAAGACGTTGGGCGGCTCGTTCACGGGCGATCTGGGCGTGGATCCCACCCATCGGCGTGAACTGCGCCAGCGCGCTCATGAAAGTGGCAGCGACGAACCCGGATCGGATCGCAGCCGGCGCATCCGCGATGCGGTGGAAGCGGCGCTGTCGGACATTCTCCTGCTGGGCACCGACGAACAGGTGCGGCTGGCAGCGCGTGCCGCCACCGAGCTGGCGCAGGGCCGCCCCGTGCACACCCATGAACTGGTGATATCCCTGCGCGACTTCGTGCGCCAGGCGCTCGACCTGGCCCCGGTGCCGGCCGACCTGCAGATCCCACCGCAGGGCCCCACGCGACCGGCCGCTGGCGGTGCCGGTGGCAAGGCGCGCGGCGGCGACGGTGAAGCGAAGGGTGGACGCGGCGGTGGTGGGGGTGGGGGTGGCATGGGTGCGGGCATGGGCGGGCTCGGCCTGGGGGCCGGCGCCGCACTGGGCGCCGGCCATGCCCAGGAAGAAGACCCGGGCGCACGCTGAGCCGCGTCGCCGCTCAGGGCAACAGGTCGAGGATCGGCACGAAGCCACCGTAGATCATGCGCGCACCGTCGAAGGGCATCGGATTCTTCGACGGGTCCATCCGTGGGTCTTCCATCATCTTCTGCATGCCAGCATCGCGCGTGGCCTTGTCCGGCCATTCAATCCAGGAAAACACCACCGTCTCATCCGGCGTGGCCTTCACCGCACCGAAGAAGTCGGTGGTCTTGCCGGGCGGTACATCGTCACCCCAGCACTCGACCACGCGCAGCGCGCCGTATTCGATGAACACGACGTCACCCATGCGGGCATGGGCCAGGAATTTTTCCTTGTTGGCGGTGGGCACCGCCAGGACGAAACCATCGATGTAACTCATCGCTTGCCTCCGTGGTGGACCGTGGCGGATCCACGGTCTTGCTGGTTCGACGAATGAGGGCGTGTGCAATCGACATGCGCGTGGCCATTGGAATGCAGTGCGTGTGCACGCAGCGCGCGCGTATGCCAGAAAGTGCCTGAATCAAGCCAGAAAATTCAGCAATGCGAAGGCTGCTGTTTTCAGGGAGCGTTGTGGCGGATAACGGAGAATTTACATTCCCGATGCGATGGCGCTCTGGCGCTGCTGCACAACATAAGAAAGTAAAGGTGTACCCCCATGAAGAATTCGCTGATTGCCCTGGCGCTGGCCGCTGCCCTGCCGTTCACTGCCTCTGCCGCCGAGAACCTGTCCTACAACTACGCAGAAGCCGACTACGCCAAGACCGACGTTGACGGCGTCAAGGCCGATGGTTGGGGCGTGAAGGGTTCCTACGGCTTCCTGCCGAACTTCCATGCTTTCGGTGAGTACAGCCGCCAGGAAATCGACCACACCAACCTGAAGGTTGACCAGTGGAAGATCGGTGCCGGTTACAACGTCGAAATCGCCCCGTCGAGCGACTTCGTTGCCCGCGTCGCCTACCAGAAGTTCGACCCGAAGCACGGCCTGGATTTCAACGGCTACAGCGCTGAAGCCGGTATCCGCACTGCCTTCGGCCCGCACGCCGAAGTCTACGGCCTGGTCGGCTACGAAGATTACGCCAAGAAGCACGGCGTCAATCCGGAAGGCCAGTGGTACGGCCGCTTGGGTGGCCAGGTGAAGCTGAACCAGAACTGGGGCCTGAATGGCGAGCTGAAGATGAACCGCCACGGCGACAAGGAATACACCGTCGGCCCGCGCTTCAGCTGGTAATCGCAGCGGGCGCGTCCGCGCGCCGCACGCGTATCAACAGGCCCGGCACTGCCGGGCCTGTTGCGTTATGACGAACCGGAACGACAGGTGACCGGCAGGCGTGCCGCCGGCGGCATTACAAGAAATTGGATTCCGCTGCTGGGACGGCAGTCCCACGATGAGGATCCTGTCCACCCGGACCTGACGCGATGCCCCCTGCGCTTCCTCCCCTGCTTCCCGATCGGCCGCGCCGGCTCGCGTTGCTGGATCCGCATCCGGTGCTGCGGCTGGGTGTGGAAGTCCTGTTGAGCCAGCACAGCGGCGTGCAGGTCTACGCCAGCTATGCCGACCAGGCACCGCTGCTTGCGCTGCTGCAGCGCGACCCACAGGCGGTGGATCTGCTGGTGATCGACGCGTTGCCGCTGGGCGACCTCGGCGATGGCCTGGCCCTGCTGCGTCAACTGGCGCAGCGCTGGCCACGGCTGCCCGTGCTGGTGCTGTCGGCCCACTGTAATGCCAGTACCGTGGCCACGACCCTGCAGGCCGGGGCGCGCGGCTTCCTTTCCAAGGCCACCTCGCCGGACATGCTGCTGCGTGCGCTGGACACGGTCTCGCGTGGGGGCCGCTTCGTGCCGCCGGAGCTGCGTTCCCAGCTCAACCGCTCGCGCGCGCGGCGCACGCCCGGGCTGGCGCTCACGCCGCTCAGCCGGCGTGAACGCGAAGTACTTCGGATGGTGCTGCAGGGCTGCAGCACCGGTGAAGTGGCGCGCCACTTCCAGCGCGCGGCCAGCACCATCAGCACGCAGAAAAAGGCCGCCTACCAGAAGCTGGGCATCCGCAGCGATGGCGAGCTGTTCCGCATCCGCCACCTGCTCGAATGCGGGTGACGCCGCGGCTTACTCGCCCTGGTACTGCTTCTCTTCCACCAGCGCCGAGCCGGCCACGCGGTTGATCTCGTTCTTCACCACGATGCGTTCGCCATTGGTGCCGTACACGCCACGCGCCAGCTGGATGAACGCATCATCGAACACCTGCGCTGCTTCCTTGTCGCGCAGCTGGTCCTGGATGTCCCACATGCGTTCGTTGATGGCCTTGAGCTGGGTGCGCAACGCGCCCAGTGCCGGCTGCGCCTGCAGCTGCTGCTGCAGCAAGGGCAGCAGGCCGTCCAGTTCGGTGCGTACGTTGGCCAGCTTGGCAGCATCATCGATGCGCTCGGCCTTGATCTCGAGAATGGTGATCTTGTCGATCAGCTCGCCGATCGATACCGGGGTCAGGATGGCGTCCACGCGGTTGGTTCCTGGAAACAGGCCGCCATGATACCCCGCCTGCCACTGCTGCCTGATCGCTTTACGCTGAATTTGCGCATTGGGCGTGCCCGCACCATCGATCGGTTACGGCGGCGCCGCCGACACTGCCGTCCCGGCGGCATGACCGCCTCGACGAGGAACATCACGCAGTGGACAGCACGAGGAAGCGCGCGGCCGTGGCCGCACTGGTGGCCGGCCTGCTCGGCATGGGCAGCGCACAGGCGCAGGTGCAGGCCAGCGGCAGCATGGCCGTGACCAGCGATTACGTGTGGCGCGGCAGCTCGCAGACCGGCGGCGACCCGGCGGTGCAGGCTGGGGCGAAGCTCGCCTTGCCTTCGGGCCTGTATGCCAGCGTATGGGGATCGAACGTATCGTTCACCCCGGACATCGGCGCGCGCAGTGAATTCGATCTTGTGGCCGGCTGGTCCGGCACGCTTGCACAGGACTGGACCCTGGATGCCAATGTCACCCGCTATGTTTACCCGGGCACCGGCCGTGCGCTGGACTGGACCGAACTGGGCGCCACGCTCAGCTGGAAGCAACGAGCCTGGCTGCAGCTGGCCCATTCCAGCGATGCGCTGGCCGGTGGCCACCGCGGCACCTATGCGCAGCTGGGCGGGCGCCTGCCGTTGAACGACCGCTTCCGGCTGGAAGCGGCGGTTGGCCGCTACTGGCTGGCCGACGCACAGGGGCGGGACTACCTGCACGGCCAGCTGAGTGCCATCGCCACCCTCGCGCCGGCCTGGGAACTGCGCGCCACGTTGCATGACACCGACACTGCAGCACGGCAGCTGTTCCGCGGCAACGCCGGGCAGCGCTGGGAACTGGCCCTGCAGGGCAGCTTCTAACGGGCCCCCGCTGCCCGGCGCGCACGCCATGCGCCGGGCAGCCACAGCAGCAGGGCCAGCACGGCCACCGCTGAGCCTGCCCCGCACACACCGGCCCAGCCGAAGTGCTGGTAGACCTGTGCCGACAGCAGAGAACCCAGCGATCCGCCAATGAAATAGCCGGTCATGTAGCCGGCATTGAGGCGGTTGCGGGCCTCCGGCTGCAGTGCATAGATCAGGTTCTGGTTGCTGACGTGCAGCAGCTGCGCCGCCAGGTCCAGCACCACCACACCCACCAGCAGCGCCAGCAGCGAGTGCGCCGACAGCCCCAGCGGCAGCCACGACAGCAGCAGCATCACCAGCGCGATGGCCGTCGCCCGTCCGGCCTGGCCGCGGTCGGCCATGCGCCCGGCCAGGCCGGCCGCCAGTGTCCCCGCAGCACCCACCAGGCCGAACAGACCGATGGTGGCATCGCTGTAGGCGTACGGCGGCTGGGCCAGCAGGAAGGCCAGCGGCGTCCAGAAGATGGCGAACATCGCGAAGCTGCACGCGCCCAGCAGGGTGCGCTGGCGCAGCACCGGCTCCTGCAGGAACAGCGTGCCGATCGAACGCAGCAGGGCGAAATATCCCAGGCCGGCGCTGTGGTGGAAGCGCGGCAGCCCGCGCTGCAGGGCCAGCGCGGTCAGCACCAGCACGGCCGCAGCGATGGCGTAGACCAGGCGCCAGTCACCCAGGCTGGACAACAGGCCCGCCACCGTACGCGCCAGCAGGATGCCCAGCAGCAGCCCGCTCATCAGCGTGCCGACCACGCGGCCCCGGTGTTCCGGTGCGGCCAGGGTGGCGGCGAACGGTACCAGCACCTGTGCCACCACCGAGAACAGGCCGGTGATGGCGGTGCCCACCAGCAGCCAGGTCAGCGAGGGTGCGCACGCGCTGATGACCAGGCCACCTGCCGAGAGCAGGCTCATCACCACGATCAGCCGGCGGCGCTCGAACAGATCCCCCAGCGGCACCAGCAGGATCAGGCCGGCGGCGTAGCTCAGCTGGGCGGCAGTGACCACCATCCCGACCTGGCCGAACGGGACGCCGAAGGCATCTGCGATGGTGTGCAGCAGCGGCTGCGCGTAGTAGTTGCTGGCCACCGCCACGCCGGTGGCCAGCGACATCAGCAGCACCTGCCAGCGGTGCAGGGGAGGGAGGGATGGACTCACGGAGCATTCCAACGCGTGGGCAGCACAGTGTCCTCCGGCTGCAGTGATGATGGAAATGAATCATCATCATCCCAGCCATCACGAATTGAGATGGCAATGCAGAGAGACCCGCATGAACCTGAAACAGCTCGAGTTCGCCGTGGCCCTCGCCGAAGAGCGAAACTTCACCCGTGCCGCGGCGCGCTGCCACGTGGTGCAGTCGGCGCTGAGCCACCAGATCGCGCATCTGGAACAGGAACTGGGCACGCCGCTGTTCGAGCGGCTGCCGCGCCAGGTGCGCATCACGCCGGCCGGCGAAGCCCTGCTGGTGCATGCACGGCAGGTGCTGGCCAGCCTGCGCCACCTGCGCGCCGATGTCGCTGCGGTGACCGGCGCGGTGCGTGGCACGCTGGCCATCGGGCAGATTTCCTCGCTCACCGACCTCGACGTGGTGGCGCTGCTGGCGACCTTCCGCCAGGCGCACCCGCAGGTGGAATTCCAGCTGCGCGTGGACAGGAGCGAAACCCTCATCGCGCAGATACAGGCACGGGAGCTGGATGTCGCCCTGGTCGGCCTGGCGCCGTCGGCCAGCCTGGATGGGGTCTGCCACCAGACGCTGCAGGAAGAGGAACTGGTGGCGGTGGTCGCACCCACGCACCGGCTGGCCGCGCAGGCACGGTTGCCGCTGGCCCTGCTGCGCGACGAGGCCCTGGTGGATTTCCCGCGGGGGACCGGCGCACGCCGCCAGACCGACGATGCCTTCGCGGCCGCCGGCCTGCCGCACGCGGTGCGTTTCGAGGTCAACCAGATGGAGCTGGTCGAGCGTTTCGTCCGCCATGGGCTGGCGGTGGGCATCGTGCCGGTGCCGATTGCCCAGCGGCTGGATGGCATCGTGCGCATCCCGCTGCAACCCACCCCGACCCGGCGCGTGCACCTGGCCTGGCAGCGCCTGCCCACGCCAGCAGCGCGGGCCTTTGTCGATGCCGTCCTCAGCCGCGTACGCGCAGGCTCAGGCCCTTGAGGAAGTTGCGCAGCATCTGGTCCAGGCAGCGCCGGTAGTTGGCGTGGCCGGGTTGGCGGAACAGCGCGCCGAGCTCGGATTTGGACACGTTGAAGCCGACGCTGGCGAAGATCTCCAGCAGGTCCACGTCGCGCAGCTGGAAGGCCACCCGCAGCTTCTTCAGCACCAGGTTGTTGTCGATGCGGGTTTCCACCGCGCGCAGCGGCTGGCTTTCGTCGCGACCGCGCAGGTGCACGATCAGGCCATCCAGGAAGTGCGCCAGCGCGCCGTCGTTCATCGGCGCGAAGCCCGCCTCGTCGTCGCGCCGCAGCCAGGCCTTCACCTGCTCGGTATCGACCACGAACGCCGGGTCGGCCATCTGGCACAGGGTCACCACGTGGTGGTCGCCCAGGTCCAGCGCGAAGCGCACGCTGCGCAGTACATCGTTGTTGATCATGGCCCATTGTACCGGCCCCGTGGGTGTCACCGGACTGTCATCCCGCTGCAGCATCGTGTGCGCACTTCCGCTGGGATTCTGCCGATGCACCGGTTCCTCCTGTCCGCCCTGCTGGTCGCCAGCAGCCTGCCCGCCCTCGCCCAGGACCGCTTCGTCCCGATTGAACAGCGCCTCAGCGCGGCCCAGTTGGCCGACATCGGGCTGAGCCCGGCGCAGCTGCAGGCACTGAACCGGGCCCTGCGCGAGGCAGAATCTGCTGCGCCGGCCATCGCGACCCGGCCGGCGGCACCCTTGCTAGCCGATGTGCCTGCCCCGGCCGCCATGCACCTGGGCCTGGAAGAGGGTCCGGTGACGGCTCGCGTGGTGGGCGCCGTCGACGGCTGGGCGCCGGGCACCGTGTTCACCCTCGACAATGGCCAGCAATGGCAGGTGATGAAGGGCCAGATGAAGCTGCGCAGCACCCTGCAGGCGCCGCAGATCGAGGTCATTCCGGGCATCGCCGGGCGCTGGTTCCTGCAGGTGGACGAAGATCTGCCCAAGGCACGGGTGTTCCGCCTGCGCTGAACCTTGCAGGGTCTTTTTCGGGGTCAGATCCCTTGGCCGCAGGCAAAGGGCTCTGACCCCGAAAAAGACCCCAAGCCCGGCCAACCCGACCTGATCGGGCAACGCAGGCAGTGGCCGACGGTGCCAGAATGGGCGTCTGGTTTCCCACGGAGTTGTCTGCATGACCCGCACCGTCCTGATTACCGGCGCCACCTCCGGCTTCGGCGCCGCCGCCGTCCATCGCTTCGCCCAGGCCGGGTGGAAAGTGATCGCCACCGGCCGCCGTGGCGAACGCCTGCAGCCGCTGGTCGACCGCTATGGCAAGGACGTGGTGCACGCCGCCGTGTTCGACGTACGTGACCCGGTGGCGATGGAAGCAGCCCTGCTCGCGTTGCCGCCGGCCTTCGGTGACATCGATCTGCTGGTGAACAATGCCGGCCTGGCCCAGGGCACCGCGCCGGCGCAGAGCGCCACGCTGTCGGACTGGACCACCATGATCGACACCAACATCACCGCCCTGGTGACCCTGACCCACCGCCTGCTGCCGCTGCTGGTCGAACGCAAGGGCGCGATCATCAACATTTCCTCGGTGGCCGGCGTGTACCCGTACCCGGGCGGCAACGCCTACGGCGGCACCAAGGCCTTCGTCAGCCAGTTCTCGCTGGGCCTGCGTTCGGACCTGCACGGTACCGGTGTACGCGTGACCACCATTGAACCGGGCATGGCGGAAACCGAGTTCACCGTCGTCCGCACCCATGGTGACCAGGCCGCCTCGGACAAGCTCTACACGGGCGCCAACCCGATGACTGCCGAAGACATCGCCGAACAGATCTTCTGGGTGGCCACCCTGCCGCCGCACCTGAACATCAATCGCCTGGAACTGATGCCGGTGAGCCAGTCGTTCGCCGGCTTCCAGGTCGCCCGCGAATAACGTCGAGCGCGCCCGACGGCTTCTGCCGTTTGTAGAGTCGAGCCATGCTCGACTGTTCTTGAACAACCGTCGAGCAAGCTCGACGCTACAGAAGCAAAAAAGCCGGGCATTGCCCGGCTTTTTCAATCAACCCCGCAGCAACTCACTGCGCCTTGATCGCCATCGCCTGCAGCCCGGTGCCATCCAGCTTCTGCTTGGCTTCGGACAGTTCGCCGGCACTGCCGTAGGGCCCCATGCGCACGCGGTACACGGTCTTGCCATTGATCTGCGCCGATTCAACCCGTGCTGCCAGGCCCATCATCGCCAGCTTGGCCTTGGTGGCTTCGGCATCGCCGGACGCGCCGAAGGCGCCGGCCTGCAGGATGTAGCGCGTGTTGTCCGATGCGGCCGCCGGTGCGGTTTCCGTACGTGCTGCAGGCGCGGCTGCTGCCGTGCTGGCCGGTGCCGCCGTCGATGCCGACGGCGCGGTCGTTGCAGGACGTTCGCTCAGCGGGGCCGGCAGCGGGCGCGCGGTGCTGGTGGCCGGCGTGGTGCTGGCCACGCTGGTTGCAGCTGCCGGCGCCGCTGGTGCCGCCGGAACCGGCTTGCCTTCCAGTGCGGCCTGCGCGCGCTGCGCCTCGGCCTTGGCCCGGCGCAGCTCCTCGGCGCGCGTGCTGGCCGCCAGCTCGGCGTCGGACATCTCCACTTCCTTGCCCGGCAGCAGGGTGTAGAAGTCGTACTGGGTCGCGGCAGGCTTGGCCGGTTCAGCCGGCTTCGGCGTGGCCGGCGCTTCCACAGGCTGGCTGCCGACATCGCTGTCGGCATCGGCAACCGGGGCCGGCTGCGCGTTCGGGTTCGGCTGCGGGCCGGCGCGCAGGAAACCATCGCCTTCACCCTTGAACAGGTTCGGCGCCGCCAGGAACACCACCGCAGCAATGGCCACACCAGCGACCAGCCACACCCATCCGGGTGTGCCCTGGCTGCTGCTGTTGCGTCGTGCCTGGCTTTTGCCGCGTCGTGCTGCCATGTGTACTGCGTCTCCTGAAACTTACATTTTTTCCGGGGCGCTGACGCCCAGGAGGTCGAGGCCATTGGCCAGTACCTGGCGCGCGGCGCAGGCCAGGGTCAGCTTGGCGTTGCGGTCGGTGGCGTCGTCCACCAGTACCGGCGTCCCGTGATACCACGTGTGGAAGGCATGCGCCAATTCACGCAGGTACTGCGCCACCAAGTGCGGTTCGAGCGCCACGCCGGCCGCTTCCACCACTTCCGGGTACCGCGAGATTTCGTTCATCAGCAGCAGCGAGGCATCGTCGGCCAGGCGGCCGAGGTTGCCCAGGCCGTTGCCCTGGTCGTACACCAGGCCCTTCTCCTGCGCCTGGCGCAGCAGGCTGCAGACGCGGGCATGCGCGTACTGCACGTAGAACACCGGGTTGTCGTTGCTCTGCTGGCGGGCCAGGTCGATGTCGAAGGTCAGCTGCGAATCGGGCTTGCGCGCGATCAGGAACCAGCGGGTCGCATCGCGGCCGGCTTCCTCGATCAGGTCGCGCAGGGTGAAGTAGCTGCCGGCACGCTTGGACAGCTTCACTTCCTCGCCACCGCGCATGACGGTGACCATCTGGTGCAGCACGTACTCGGGCCAGCCCTGCGGAATGCCCACTTCCATGGCCTGCAGGCCGGCGCGCACGCGGGCCAGCGAACCGTGGTGGTCGGCGCCCAATTCGGTGATCGCACGCTCGTAGCCGCGCTGCCACTTGGACAGGTGGTAGGCCACGTCCGGCACGAAGTAGGTGAAGGTGCCGTCGGACTTGCGCATCACGCGGTCCTTGTCGTCACCGAAGTCGGTGCTGCGCAGCCACAGCGCGCCGCCTTCCTCGTAGGTATGCCCCGACGCCTGCAGCTTGGCCACCGCTTCGGCGACCTTGCCGTCAGCGTACAGCGAGCTTTCCAGGAAGTAGATGTCGAAGTCGACGCCGAACGCAGCCAGGTCCAGGTTCTGCTCGTTGCGCAGGTAGGCCACGGCGAAGCGGCGGATCGCGGTCATGTCGTCCGGATCCTTGGCGCCGACCACCATGGTCCCTTCCAGGTCGACGCTGGCGCCGGCCATGTAGGCACGGGCGACATCGGCGATGTACTCACCGCGGTAGCCGCCTTCCGGCCAGCCGTCCTGGTCCGGGGCAATGCCCTTGACGCGGGCCTGCACCGACAGCGCCAGATTCTCGATCTGCACGCCGGCATCGTTGTAGTAGAACTCGCGCTTGGCGTTCCAGCCGTTGGCATCGAGCACGCGGGCCACGCAGTCGCCGATCGCCGCCGCGCGGCCATGGCCGACATGCAGGGGACCGGTCGGGTTGGCCGACACGTACTCCACGCCCACCGTGCGGCCATTGCCGGACAGGTTGCGACCGTAGTCGTGGCCTTCCTTGATGACCGAGGCGGCTTCGCGCTGGTACGCCGCCGGGGCCAGATGGAAGTTGATGAAGCCGGGGCCGGCGATCTCGACCTTGCTGACATCCTCGCTGCGCGGCAGCGCTTCCACCAGCGCCTGCGCCAGTGCGCGCGGGTTGCTGCGCGCGGCCTTGGCCAGCAGCATGGCGGCATTGGTGGCGAAGTCGCCGTGGTCGCGGGTCTTCGGGCGCTCGACCACGAAGTCCGGCGGCAGGGAATCGGCGGGCAGGGTGCCATTGGCGCGCAAGGCTTCGATGCCTTGGCTGATCAGGGCGCGGAGGAGATTTTTCACGAGGCCTGCTGTGAGAATGAGCGGCGGAATCGCCCATTTTAGCGCAGATGCCGGCATGCACGCTGGCAGTCGCCTGCCAATGTGAACGCGCGCCGCCTTCGGCGGTCCCGCATCGCGGGCGGCGGCTTCAGCCGGACAGGCGTGGCGGGTGCTGCGGCAGCAGGCCCCGTTCAGCAAATGAAACGGGCCGCCCTTCACCGATCACGAAGTGGTCCAGCAGGCGGATGTCGACAAGGGCAAGGGCCTTCTGCAGCTCGGCGGTGATGCGGACATCGGCCGCCGAAGGCTCGGGGTCACCGGAGGGGTGGTTGTGGCTGAGGATGACCGCCGCCGCGTTGTGAAGCAGGGCGCGCCGCACCACCTCACGGGGGTAGACCGGTGCGGTGTTGATGGTGCCGGCGAACAGTTCCTCGCCGGCGATCAGGCGGTGCCGGTTGTCCAGGAACAGCACCATGAACAGTTCCCGGGCCTGGCCGCGCAGCCGGTGCTGCAGGTAGCGGCCGACGGCCACCGGGTTGTCGCCCACGCTCTCGCCCTGGGCCAGCTCGGCGGCCAGATAGCGGTGGGCAAGCTCCAGGCCGGCCGCCAGCGTACAGCTGCGCGCCGGGCCCAGCCCCGGCAGCGTGGCCAGCTCGGTGGCCGGGCGGTCCAGCAGCGTGCGCAGTGGGCCGTGCGCGTTCAGCAGGTCACGCGCGGTCTGCACCGCATCGCGGCCGCCGAAGCCCGAACCCAGGAACAGGGCCAGCAGCTCGGCATCGGAAAGGGCGGGAGCCCCGCGCACCAGCAGTTTCTCGCGCGGTCGTTCCTCGGGGGGCCAGTCATGGATGGGCATGGCGTCATGGTCAGGGCTGCCGCGCCTGGCGGCCATCGGTGATTGCCGCCACGAGCAGTCGGCCGATGCCTCAGCCGCGCTCGGCCAGCAGGTAGTCGAACAGTTCCTGGTTGTTGTCCAGGCCCAGCTTGCGCATGGCCTCGGCCTTCTGCCGGCTGATGGTCTTGGCGCTGCGGCCGCTGTGCTCGGCGATGGCGTTCACGCTCAGGCCATCGCCCAGCAACTGCAGCACTTCCTGTTCGCGGGCCGACAGCGGGCACTGCGGGCGCGGGAACAGCAGGTCCCGCGACTGCAGCAGGCGGCGCAGCTGCTGCGACACGAACCGCTTGCCTGCCATGGCCGCGCGCAGGGCCTGGGGCAGCTCGCCGAAATCGGCACTCTTGTCCACCAGCCCTTGCACGCCATCGCGCAGCAGCCCGTCCAGCAGGCCCGGATGGCGCGCGCCGGTCAGCACCACCACGGGCAGCGCCGGGTGCCGCTGGCGCAGCGCATCCAGCAGGGCGGCCCCATCGGGACCGGTGCCCGGCATGGACAGATCCGTCAGCACCGCATGGCAGGGCTTCTGGGCGACCAGGTCGAGCAGTCCCGCGCCATCGGCGGCGGCACCGGTCACGCACATCTGGTGACGTTCGAGCACGATACGGATGCCGTGCAGTACGACCGGGTGGTCGTCGGCGATGATGATGCGCGGATGCACGGTGGACTCCTCGGAAACACAGATGGCGCACCCGAGGGGGCCTGCAATGATTCTGCTGAAGCTGTGGTCGGCTGAGGTATAGGAAAGTTCCGAATCCGAACAGGGGACAACCCGGAAATTGATGTGGCTGCAGTCCCATCTGCTGATAGCTGTGCGCTATGTGCGCTGTGTACCGGGACGTTACCGACCATCGGGTAAGCTAGCGCCCTCGTTTGCACAGGATTTCCCGGTGGCTGATTCTCCCAACGCCCTCCCCACGCCGGCCCGCGCGCTGGAAGGCCAGAAACTGCTGTTGTGCGTCGGCGGCGGAATCGCGGCCTACAAGGCACTGGAACTGGTACGCCGCCTTCGTGATGCCGGGGCCGTGGTGCAGGTGGCGATGACGGCCGGTGCCCAGCAGTTCGTCACCCCGCTCAGTTTCCAGGCCCTGTCTGGGCAGCCCACCCGCACGACCCTGTGGGACAGTGCCGCCGAACAGGCGATGGGCCACATCGAACTGGCGCGCTGGGCCGATCGCATCGTGGTCGCGCCGGGCACTGCCGATCTGCTGGCACGCCTGGCGCACGGCCATGCCGATGACCTGGTCAGCACCCTGTGCCTGGCCAGCACCGCGCCGCTCACCGTCTGCCCGGCGATGAACCACCGCATGTGGCTGCACCCGGCCACCCAAGCCAATATTGCGCTGCTGCGCCAGCGTGGTGCGCAGGTCATCGGCCCGGTCGACGGTCCGCTGGCCGAGGGCGAATCCGGTCCCGGCCGCCTGGCCGAGCCGGGTGACATCGTCGCCGCACTGGCCCGCCTGGGTGGCTCCACCCCGGCCGCCGCCGCCGCTGCGCCGGAAACGCGCGCGCTGCAGGGCCTGCGCCTGCTCATCAGCGCCGGCCCGACCTATGAAGACATCGACCCGGTGCGCTACGTGGGCAACCGCAGCAGCGGCAAGATGGGCTTCGCCCTGGCCGGTGCCGCGGCAGCGCTCGGCGCCCAGGTGGTGCTGGTCAGCGGCCCGGTGCAGCTGCCGACCCCGCCGGGCGTGCAGCGCGTGGACGTGCGCTCGGCCGCACAGATGCGCGAGGCGGTGCTGAACGCACTTCCGGCCGACATCTATATAGGCGCGGCCGCCGTTTCCGATTACACCCCGCGCCAGGTGGCCGCGCAGAAGCTGAAGAAGACCGCCGACAGCCAGTCGCTGGTGATCGAACTGGTGCGCACGCCGGACATCCTGGCCGAGGTCGCCGCACAGACCCAGTCGCTGAAGCTGGTGGTCGGCTTCGCCGCTGAAACCCACGACGTGGAGAAGTACGCACGTGGCAAGCTGATCGACAAGCGCTTGGATCTGGTGATCGCCAACCAGGTCGGCATCAGCGGCGGCGGTTTTGAAAGTGACAACAATGCGGCCACTGCGTTCTGGCAGGACGGCGAACAGGTATTCCCGGCCACCTCCAAGCGCGAGCTGGCCGAACAACTGCTGGCGCTGATCGCGCGGAGGCTTCAGGCATGACCCAGGCAACATCCACCCCGGCGGCTCCATTGCAGGCATTGCAGGTGAAGCTGCTCGACCCCCGTTTCGGCGACAGCTGGCCGCTGCCGGCCTATGCCACCGAAGCGAGCGCCGGCATGGACCTGCGCGCAGCACTGGAAACCGCGCTGACCCTGCAGCCGGGTGATACCGCGCTGGTGCCCAGCGGCCTGGCCATCCACATCGGCGATCCCAACCTGTGTGCGGTGATCCTGCCCCGCTCGGGCCTGGGCCATCGCCACGGCATCGTGCTGGGAAACGGCACCGGCCTGATCGATGCCGATTACCAAGGACCGCTGCTGATCAGCGTCTGGAATCGCGGCCGCGAAGCCTTCACCATCGAACCGGGCGACCGCATCGCCCAGCTGGTCGTCGTACCGATTGCCCGCGTCAGCCTGCAGGTGGTGGATACTTTCACCGACAGCGTGCGGGGAACGGGTGGATTCGGCCATACCGGGGTACGTTGACGGGGGACACTGATGAGCGGCAGCGGGGAAGGACGGCAGAAGCAGTCATTGGGGCGCAACGCGCCGTTGCTGGGGGTCGCGTTGCTGTTGCTGGCCGGCTGGTTCGGCTGGAGCGCGGTGCAGCAGTGGCGGCAGCAGGCCAGCGGGGACACGCTGGCCGAGGTGCGCGACGAGGCGGTGCAGGGCGTGCAGCAGGCCGCGTCCGGCCAGTTGCAGCAGCTGCAGCAGCACCTCAAGGGTGACCGCGTGCAGCAGGCGCTGCAGGCCGGTGATGCCGCCGCCGCCGCGCTGGCCCTGCGCGAGAGCTGGTCCGGGGTCGAGCAGGTGGACGTGCTGACGGCCGACCTGACCGCTGCCTACGCCGAGGGTGCTGCCTTCGGCTATGCCCGGCTGGCGCTGCTGGAATCGGTACTGATCGACAGCAAGCCCGGCCTGCGCGTGGTCCGCGATGGGGGCGGCAATCGCCTTGGCCTGGCGGCTCCGGTGCAGCTGGGCGCGCTGGGCCCGGCCGTCGTCTATGTGCGGCAGCCGCTGCTGCGCCTGACCGGCCCGCTGGACCAGGTGCGTGCGCCGTCCAGCGGCTTCCTGTCCCTGCGCCAGGGCGCGCATGACATCGTTGCCCAGGGCGATGCCAGCCTGGCCGACAGCGCCGAGGCCATGGCACGGCCCATCAAGGGCACCCCGTTGCGCCTGACCGCCAGCGCCCCGAACATCGAACCCGGCCCGCTGGGCCTGGGCGCCCTGTCCAGTGCCATCGTCGCGCTGCTGCTGGCCTTCATCGCCGTGCTGCTGGTGGTCGGCAGGGGACGTCTGCCGAAGTCGCTGCCGATGCCGATCCGTCGAGGCGCCGCAGCCGAGGTCGACCAGGGCCCGACCCTGCGCGAAAGCCTGCAGAGGGTCGCCCCGGATCTGCCGGCGGCCGACGCTGCCGAAAGCGGTGCCGGCACGCCGCCGGCCGTACCCCCGCCACCGCCGGTGGATCTGCCGGCGGGCATCTTCCGCGCCTACGACATCCGTGGCGTGGTCGGCACCGAGTTGAATGCGCGCAACGCCGCGCTGATCGGCCAGGCCATCGGCACCGTCGCCCTCGAACAGGGGCTGCGCGAGGTGGTGATCGGTCGTGATGGCCGCCTGTCCGGTCCGGAACTGTCGGCCAGCCTGGCCGAGGGCCTGCGCCGCGCCGGCTGTTCGGTCATCGACATCGGCCTGGCGCCGACGCCGCTGGTCTATTTCGCGGCCTTCCACCTGCGCACCGGCACCTGCGTGGCGGTGACCGGCAGCCACAATCCGCCCGAATACAACGGCTTCAAGGTAGTCATCGGCGGCGAGACGCTGTCCGGCGATGCCATCACCGATCTCTACCAGCGCATCAGCGAAGGCCGCCTGGCACAGGCCGCTGCGCCGGGCGACTACCAGCAGCGCGAGGTCGCGGCCGACTACATCCAGCGCATTGCCGACGACGTGCAGCTGGACCGCCCGTTGAAGGTGGTGGCCGACGCCGGCAACGGCGTGGCCGGCGCGTTCGCCCCGCAGCTGCTGGAAGCCATCGGTGCCGAGGTCATTCCGCTGTACTGCGATGTCGACGGTACCTTCCCCAACCATCACCCCGACCCCAGCGAACCGGCCAACCTGGAAGACCTGGTGCAGACGGTCAAGCGCTTCGGTGCCGACCTCGGCGTCGCGTTCGATGGCGATGGCGATCGCCTGGGCGTGGTCACCGGCGAAGGGAAGATCATCTACGCCGACCGCCTACTGATGCTGTTCGCCGCCGACGTGCTGATGCGCAACCCCGGCGCGATGGTCATCTACGACGTGAAGTGCACCGGCAAGCTGTCCGACCACGTGCTGCGCAACGGCGGCAGCCCGCTGATGTGGAAGACCGGGCATTCGCTGATGAAGGCGAAGATGCGCGAGACCGATGCCGAACTGGCCGGCGAGATGAGCGGCCACTTCTTCTTCAAGGAACGCTGGTTCGGTTTCGACGATGGCCTGTACGCCGCCGCGCGCCTGTTGGAAATCCTCGCCCAGCGCGAGGAGAGCCCGCACGAGGTGCTGGAGGAACTGCCGGACATGGTGTCCACGCCGGAACTGAAGGTACCGGTGGCTTCCGGGACGCCGCATGCACTGGTGGCGATGCTGGTGGCCGCAGCGCAGTCCGAGGACAACCCCTACGCAGGCGGTCGCCTGTCGACCATCGACGGCCTGCGTGTGGACTATCCCGACGGATGGGGCCTGGTGCGTGCATCCAACACCACCCCGGTGCTGGTGCTGCGCTTTGAAGGCAACGACGACGCCGCGCTGGAACGCATCCAGGCCTTGTTCCGCAGCCAGCTGCAGAGCCTGCTGGGCGACACCCCGCTGGGCTTCTGACCGGTCGTGGTGGGTGCCGACCGTTGGTCGGCAGGGGGTCGGATCCTGTTGCCGCGCAACGGGCTCTGACCCCATGTTCCGGAATGAAGGCATCCACGCATGGCGTGGATCTACCCCTTGAACCGCAGCCCCACGCCCGGTTCGGTGAACAGGTAGCGCGAATCCAGCGCCGAATCGCCCAGCTTGTGCCGCAGCTTGCCGACCAGGATGCGCAGGTAGTGCGTGTCGTGCTGGTGCGTCGGCCCCCAGATCTCCTGCAGGATCTGCGGCTGGGTCACCACGCGGCCGGCATTGCGCAGCAGCAGTGACAGCAGCGCGTACTCCTTGCGGGTCAGTGCCACCGGCTCGCCATCGATCGCCACTTCGCGGCGCACCAGGTCCACGTGCAGGTGGCCATCATCGAACACCGGCGGGGTGCCGTCGCTGGGCACGCTGCGGGTGCGCAGCAGCGCCCGCACCCGCGCCATCAGTTCCTGGGTACCGAACGGCTTGGTCACGTAGTCGTTGGCACCGCTGTCCAGCGCCCGCACTTTCTCTGCTTCGCCGGCACGCACGGTCAGCATGATCACCGGCACCTGGCTCCATTGCCGCAGTTGCTGCAGCACCTCGTGGCCTTCCATGTCCGGCAGGCCGATATCCAAAATCACCAGGTCCATGTCCTCGCTGGCAGCCAGCTGCAGGCCTTCCAGGCCGCTGGCCGCCTGCCGCACCTGGTATCCCTGCGCCCGCAGGCTGATGTCCAGGAAGCGGCGGATCTGGGTCTCATCATCGATCACCAGCACGCGGGCGGCCGGCACGCTGGCATCAGTGGGCATCGGACTCATCGTGGTCGGCAGGTTTCAGCAAGGGCAGGGTGATGCGGATCAGGGTACCGCGGCCATCGCGCCCCGGCAGCGCCTGCACACTGCCACCATGGGCGCCGATCATGCCCTGGCAGATGGTCAGGCCCAGGCCGGTGCCGTGGCGGCCGCGATCACCGCGCTCGACGCTGTAGAACATGTCGAAGATGCGCGCACGCTCGTCGTCGGGAATGCCCGGGCCCGCGTCGATCACATCGATGCGCAGCTGGCCGTCCAGTTCGCGCGCCTGCACCTGCACCGCTGCATCGGGCGGTGAGAACTTGGCGGCGTTCTCCATCACATTGAACACGGCCTGTTCCACCAATGCCGGATGCACCCAGATCGGCGCCAACGTGGCGGGGATATCCAGTTCCAGCCGCACCTTGGGCTGGTAGCGCTGCAGGCGGCGTGCGGCCGAACCGATCAGCTCGTCCACGCCGATCCAGTCGCGGTTGATGGTCAGCCCCTCGTGGCCGAGACGGGTCATGTCCAGCAGGTTCTGGATGTAGCGGTCCAGGCGCTCGCCTTCCACCAGGATGGTGTCCAGCAACGCACGGCGGTCGGCCGCGTCCATCGCCGTGCCATAGCTGGCCAGGCTGTCGGCCGACCCGATCATCGCCGCCAGCGGCGAGCGCAGGTCATGCGATACCGACGACAGCAGGGCCGAGCGCAGCCGCTCGGTCTCGTTGCTCACATGTGCCTGCTCCAGCTCGGCCACCAGGCGCGTGCGCAGGGCGGCCTGGGCGATGTCGTCCACCATGGCTTCGGCCAGCTGGCGCTGCTCGGGCAACAGGCGTGCCTGCGCACCGGGCAGGTGCAGGCCAGCTACGCCCACCGCGCGATCCTCGCCATCCAGCAGCGGCAGAAACCACCATTGCGCGCCGGCCAGGGTGTCGGTGAAGCGACCGCTGGGCTGGCCGTGGCGCAGCGCCCAGTCGGCGGCCGCCAGATCGGTATCGCCAGGCTGGGCGCGGCCACCGGTCGCCGTGTCGGCGCCGATCCGCAGCCAGGCCGGGATGTCCATGGCCTGTTCCAGCGCCTGCCGGCCGGCCTGCGCCACCTCACCGTTGCCGGCGGCGCTGGCCAGTTGCCGGCCGAGCTGCTGGCGTGCGCGCGCATGCCGGTTGGCCGCGCGCAGGGCGATCACCTGCATGCGCAGCCGCGAGGCCAGGCGCCCGGCCACCAGTGCGGCAGCCAGGAACAGGAAGACCGTGATCACGCCCTGCCGCGCGCTGATCGCAAAGGTGAAGCGTGGCGCGATGAAGAGGAAGTTGTAGGCCAGAAAGCACAGGATCGCCGCCATCGCCGCTACGCTGGCACGCGTGCGCGCGGCCACCAGCACCACGGCCACGATGAACACCATCGACAGATCGGCCATGCCCACCCAGCGCTCGCCCAGCCACGCCACCGCGCACGCCATCGCGGTGGCCAGCAGTGCCTGCAGCGGCTCGTGGCTGATGCCACGCATCGGCGGCAGCAGGCCTTCGCGGCGTGCGCGCGCCCGCGCCTGCGGTGTGCTGATGATGGTGATCTCGTAGTGCGCGCCGCGCTGGATCAGCTGCTGGGTCAAGGTGCGGTTGAACATCCGGGCCAGTGGCCGCTCGCGGGTGCGGCCCAGCACCAGGGTCGACACGCCATTGTGCGCGGCGTGGTCGAGCAGGGCATCGGCAATGCTCGAGCCATGCAGCAGCTCGGCATCGCCGCCCAGCCGCCGGGCCAGCGCGAAGGCCGCATCGATCTCGCGCCGTGTCGCCTCGTCCTGGCGCCGGCCCTGCACGGTCACCACCGTCCATGGCGCGTCGCGACGTTCGGCGATGCGTCGCGCCACCCGCACCAGGTATTCGCTCTGGCCACCGCCATCAATGGCGACCAGCACGCCGCGGCGCAGCGGCAGGTTGCCTTCGCCGCGGGCGGCGCGGGTCTCGCGCAGGCTGCTGTCGACCCGGTCGGCCGCTTCCTGCATCGCCAGTTCGCGCAGCGCGGTCAGGTTGGCCGGCGAGAAGAACGCCTGCAGTGCATGCGCGGCCTGCTCGGGCACGTACACCTTGCCCTGCTGCAGGCGCGCGATCAGTTCGCGCGGTGGCAGATCCACCAGCACGATGTCATGCAGGCGGTCGAGCACGCCATCGGGCACGGTTTCGCTCACCCGCACACCGGTGATGCGCATCACCACATCGTTGAGGCTTTCCAGGTGCTGGATGTTGACCGTCGTCCAGACGTCGATGCCGGCGTCCAGCAGTTCCATTACATCCTGCCAGCGCCGCTCGTGGCGGCTGCCGGGGGCATTGCGATGGGCCAGTTCATCCACCAGCACCAGCGCCGGGTGGCGCGCCAGCACCGCATCCAGGTCCATCTCGTGCAGGGCATGGCCGTGGTAGGCCACCTCCTTCAGCGGAAGCTGTGGCAGGCCTTCCAGCAGGGCCTGGGTATCGGCGCGGCCATGGGTTTCCACCACCGCCGCCACCAGGTCCACGCCACGGCGCAGTTGTTCCTGCGCGCGGGTCAGCATGGTGTAGGTCTTGCCCACGCCCGGTGCCGCACCAAGGAACACGGTCAGCTTGCCGCCGGCTTCGCGCTGCAGCCCTTCCACCAGGGCATCGGCCTGGCGGGTTCGTGCATCAGTCATGGGGGCCGCTGTCATGGCCGCCATTGTGCGCGCAGCTGGTGCAGGCCGGCATCACGGTGCCTTGGCCGCGTGGTCCAACGCGAAGTTCAGCGTCACCACGTTCACCCGCGGCTGGCCAAACACGCCCCACTGGCGGCCTTCGGTATGCGCCTGCAGCAGTGCCTGCATGCGCTCCACCGGCAGGCCGCGCGCACGTGCCACGCGTGCCACCTGCAGCTGCGCGGCGGCCGGTGACAGCTGCGGGTCCAGACCGCCGCCGGACTGGGTCACCAGATCGGCCGGCACCCGCGCCGGGTCAACACCTTCGCGCGCTGCCACCGCAGCGGTGCTGGCCGCCACCCGCTCGGCCAGTGCCGGGTTGCTGCGGGCCAGGTTGGAACCGGCCGCGGCCATCGGATCGTAGTTGGCCGCCGATGGCCGCGCCTGGAAGTAGCCATCGCCCTTGAACGGCTGTGCCAGCCATGCCGAGCCGCGCACCTGGCCACTGTCATCGCGCAGCAGGCTGCCTTCGGCCTGGCCGGGGAAGCTCAGACCGGCGAATCCGGTGGCGATGCCGGCGTAGACCGCACCGGCCAGCAGGAGGGTGGCCAGGCCCAGACCGATGGCCGGGCGCCAGGTGGCATCGTCCTGCAGGCGCGCCACGCGGGCCTCGGCCTCATGTTCGCGGGGCAGGGAAGAAGAGGAGACAGAACGGTTCATGCGCCGGATACCAGGACAAGAAGGAGGTCGATGGCCTTGATCGCCGCGAACGGCAGCAGCACGCCGCCCAGGCCGTACACCAGCATGTTCCGGCGCAGCAGCGCCGTTGCCGTGGCCGGGCGGAAGCGCACACCCCGCAGGGCAAGCGGGATCAGGGCCGGAATCACCAGGGCGTTGAAGATCAGCGCCGCCAGCACCGCATTGCGCGGGCTCGACAGCTGCATCACGTTCAGTGCGGCCATGGTCGGAACGGCGGCGGCAAACAGCGCCGGCAGGATCGCGAAGTACTTGGAGACATCGTTGGCCAGCGAGAAGGTGGTCAACGCGCCACGGGTGATCAGCTGCTGCTTGCCCACTTCCACCACCGCCAGCAGCTTGGCCGGGTCCGAATCGAGGTCGACCATGTTGCCGGCCTCCTTCGCTGCCTGTGTGCCGGAATTCATCGCCAGGCCGATATCGGCCTGGGCCAGCGCCGGGGCATCGTTGGTGCCATCGCCCACCATCGCCACCAGGCGGCCACCGGCCTGTTCCTGGCGGATGCGTGCCAGCTTGTCCTCCGGGCGCGCCTCGGCGATGTAGTCATCCACACCGGCTTCGGCCGCGATGGCCGCAGCGGTCAGCGGGTTGTCGCCGGTGATCATCACCGTGCGGATGCCCATCGCCCGCAGCTGTGCGAACTTCTCGCGCATGCCGTGCTTGACCACGTCGGACAGCTCGATCACGCCCAGCACGTGGCGGCCCTCGGCCACCACCAGCGGGGTGGCACCGTTGCGCGCCACCTGTTCCACGCGCCCGGCCAGCTCGGCCGGCACCGTGCCGCCCAGCGCCTGCACGTGGTTGCGGATGGCATCCAGCGCACCCTTGCGGATCTGCCGGCCAGGCTCCTGACCCGGCTGGGCCAGGTCAACGCCCGACATGCGGGTCTGCGCGCTGAAGGCCAGGTATTCGGCCTGCTCCGGTTCGGCGGTGCTGCAGCCCTGTTCCCGTGCCAGGCGCACGATGGATTTGCCTTCCGGAGTCGGGTCGGCCAGCGAAGACAGCAGTGCCGCCTCACGCAGCTGGCTGGCGTCGATGCCGGCCAACGGATGGAAGTGGCTGGCCTGGCGGTCGCCGTAGGTGATGGTGCCGGTCTTGTCCAGCAGCAGCACGTCCACATCGCCGGCCACTTCCACCGCCTTGCCCGACTTGGCCAGCACATTGGCGGCCAGCGCACGGTTCATGCCGGCGATGCCGATGGCCGGCAGCAGCCCGCCGATGGTGGTCGGGATGAGGCACACCAGCAGGGCGATCAGCAGCAGCGGGTCGACCTGCACGCCCACGGCCGCACCGATGGCCGGCAGCGTCGCCACCACCACCAGGAAGGTCAGCGTCATTGCCGCCAGCAGCAGGGTCAGGGCGACCTCGTTGGGGGTCTTCTGCCGGTTGGCCCCTTCCACCAGCGCGATCATCCGGTCCAGGAAGCTGTGGCCGGGTTCGGCGGTCACCCGCACGATGATCTGGTCGGACAGCACCTTGGTGCCGCCGATCACGCCGGAACGGTCGGTACCCGCCTCGCGCAGCACCGGTGCCGACTCACCGGTCACCGCCGCCTCGTTGATGGTGGCCAGCCCCTGCACGATCTCGCCATCGGCCGGTACCAGCTCACCGGCACTGACGATCACATGGTCGCCCGGGCGCAGCTCGGCAGCGGGCACCTGGGCTTCGTCTGCCCCTGGCTGCGGTGCGGCCAGCCGGCGCGCCACCAGGTCCTGGCGGGCACGCCGCAGCGACGCAGCCTGGCCACGGCCGCGCGCCTCGGCCACCGCTTCGGCGAAATTGCCGAACAGCACGGTCACCAGCAGGATCGCGGTCACTGCCAGGCCGAAGCCCAGCGGCGCGTTGCCGGTCAAGGTGATGATGGCGGCCACGATCGTGCCGGCCATCACCACCGCCATCACCGGGCTGCGCACCAGGTGCATGGGCGAGAGCTTGCGCACCGCCTCGACCAGCGCACGGCGCAGGCCGGCGCCATCCAGCAGGGCAGGGCGGGGTGCAAGGGAACTGCGGGAGGAACTTGCGTAGGTACTCATCAGGGGGTCCTCAGTGCAGTCCCAGGCTCAGGTGGTCGGCGATCGGGCCGAGGACCAGGGCCGGCATGAACTGCAGCACGGTCAGGATGACGATCACCGAGACCAGGGTCAGGGCGAAGGTCGGGGTTTCGATCTGCAGGCTGCCCGCCGATTCCGGCGCCTGGCGCTTGGCGGCCAGCTGTGCGGCCACCACCAGCGGGATGATCAGCAGCGGGAAGCGGCCCAGCAGCAGCACCAGCGAACAGCTCAGGTTCCACCACGGCGTGGCGTCACCCAGGCCCTCGAAGCCCGAACCGTTGTTGGCATAGGCCGAAACGTACTCGTAGAACACCTGGCTGATGCCGTGGAAACCCGGATTGGAGGTGCCGGCCAGACCGGGCACGGCCAGGGTGATGGCGGTGAACACCAGCAGGGTGATCGGCTGCAGCAGCACCAGCAGGGCCAGCAGGCGCACCTGCGGCGTTTCCAGCTTGCGGCCGAACAGCTCCGGTGTGCGCCCGGTCATCAGCCCGGCCAGGAACACGCCCAGCAGCAGGTAGACGATGAACTGCTGCAGGCCGCAGCCGATGCCGCCCCAGATCGCGCTGACCAGCATGTTGACCATTGCGATGCCACCGCTCAGCGGTGCCAGCGAATCGTGCATGCCGTTCACCGAGCCGTTGGAGACCTGCGTGGTCACTGCCGCCCACAGAGCGGTGCCGTCGGCGCCGAAGCGCACCTCCTTGCCTTCCATCAGCAGCGGCGTGGCCGCGCTGGCGCTGTGGCCCTCGCTCCACATCATCGCGCCGGTCGACAGCAGCGACATGCCCAGCATGCAGCTGAACACCAGGGCGCCGAAGCGGCGTCGGCCGGTGAACGCACCGATCATGAAGATCACCGCCAACGGGATCAGCAGGATGCCCACCACCTCCAGCAGGTTCGATACCGGCGTCGGGTTTTCCAGCGGGAAACTGCTGTTCGGGCCATACCAGCCGCCGCCGTTGGCGCCCAGCTGCTTGGCCGCGACCATTGCCGCCACCGGACCCAGCGGCAGTTTCTGCTGGGCCATGCCGGCGCTGGCATCGATCGGCGTCGCCTGCGGGCCTCCGGCCATCGTCGACGGCACGCCCTGGCTGGTCAGCAGCAGGGTCCACAGCAGGCACAGCGGCAGCAGGAAGCGCACGCACAGGCGCACCACGTCCACATAGTAGTTGCCCACCGCTATCTGGCGGTCGTCACCGGCGGCCGTCGCCGCCACGGTCTGCGGTGCGCGCGCGAACAACGCCCGCAGCGTGGCCACCGCCAGCGCCAGGCCCATCATCGGTGTCACCACCTGCAGGCCGGTGATGCCGGTCATCTGCGAGAGATAGGACAGCTGCGACTGGCCCGAATAGTGCTGCTGGTTGGTGTTGGTCAGGAACGAGATCATCGTATGCAGCGCCGTGTCCCAGCGCATGTTCGGGA
This sequence comes from Stenotrophomonas sp. ESTM1D_MKCIP4_1, assembly GCF_003086895.1. Classification (NCBI taxonomy): domain Bacteria; kingdom Pseudomonadati; phylum Pseudomonadota; class Gammaproteobacteria; order Lysobacterales; family Lysobacteraceae; genus Stenotrophomonas; species Stenotrophomonas sp. ESTM1D_MKCIP4_1. The sequence continues at coordinate 382,328 of NZ_CP026004.1, forward strand.
TCTGGTCCGGGTTCAGCGGCAGCCAGGCCTGGGTCATGAACACCGCCTGGGTCAGCACCGCCACCACCACGTTGCTCAGCACGAACGCCAGCACGTAGCCGCGCCACGACATCGAGCGTGCTGCATCCACGCCGAACAGCCGGTACAGCGGTTTCTCGATCCAGTGGAACAGCACGTCCGCCTTCATCGGCGTGCCGCGCATCACGCGCGCCAGGTACAGGCCCAGCGGCCAGGCCAGCAGCAGGCTGGCGGCAAGAATCACAAGCATCTCGGTCATGGCAGGCTCCGCTCAGAACGACTCGGGCCGCAGCACGACATAGAGAAGGTAGGCGGCGGCAACCAGCACCAGCACGCCACAGAACAACGACAGCCAGGGGGACATGGGAATGCGTCCTGGTGGAACCCCTCCACCTCAGGCCGCCATGGTCGTCCCGGCCCCCATAAACGCACTACGCGCCGGACGGGGCCGGCGCGTAAAGAGTGCGTAAATTCCGTTGTTGCCGGGGCCTCAACCGCCCGGGGTCATGCCCTTCAACTCGCGGTAGCGCTGCAGGCTGGCTTCGATCTCGGCCTTCAGCGATATCTGCTGCTGCTCGAAGCTGGCCTGCAGGCGTTGCTGCGCCAGCAGCTGTGCGTGGCGCTGGCGGATCGCCTCGGCCTGCGCGTCGGCCACCTTGCCTCCGGCCAGCTCACGATCACCGGCAGTGCCCAGCAGGGCCACCAGCGAATCACGCAGGCTGGCCACGTTGAAGCGGGCCGTGTTGAGATTGTTGTCGAGCACCTCCTGGCGCTCGTTGAACACCTTGCGCAGCGCATCCTCGCTGCCGTAGGTCGACAACATGGCCTGCTCGGTGCGCTGCTTGGTCAGCGCCGCCATCTGGTCCAGCTGCGCCTGCGCCGCCACGGTGGCCGCCGCCGCGCGTTCCTCGTCGGTCAACGCGCGCTGCACCTGTGCGTTGCGCATGCCGCTGTTGGCGTTGAACTCGTCACGGGCATTGTTGACCGCACTGGCCGGCAGCGCATCGCTGCAGATCCGCTCCTTGCCCTCGTTCCAGCAGTACAGCTTCTTGTCCGGCGTGCCGGACTGGGCCAGCAGGCTGGCCGGCAGCGCCAGCAGCAGGCTGGTGGCAACGATGGCAGGAACTCGGAACATGCGACCTTCCCCTGGGTCAGCGTGCGGAGCGGACGCCGTACTGGGCCCGGTAGGCTTCCAGCGGCTGCCGATAGCCCACAAGTTCCGGGTTTCCGGAGGCGAAATCAAGCAGATCGGCCAGGGTCGCCACCGCGATCACCGGGATGCCGGCCTCTTCGGCCACGGCCTGCGCCGCCGAACGGGGATCGGCTTCCGAGGCGATTTCCTGGCGGTCCAGGGCCACAACGATGCCGGCCGGGATGCCACCGGCCGCGCGGATGATGGCCAGGGCTTCGCGGATGGCGGTGCCGGCAGTGATCACATCGTCCACGATCAGCACGCGCTTGCCGGTCAGGTCGGCACCAATCAGCTGGCCACCTTCACCGTGGTCCTTCACTTCCTTGCGGTTGAACGACAGCGGCAGGTCACGGCCACGCTGGGCCAGTTCGCAGGCCATCGCCGTGGCCAGCGGGATGCCCTTGTAGGCCGGGCCGAACACCACGTCGTACTTGATTCCGCTGGCGTCGATGGCGTCCGAATAGCAGGCGCCGAGCTGGGACAGCAGCGAACCGGAGTCGAAACGACCGGCATTGAAGAAATAGGGGCTCAGCCGGCCGGACTTGAGGGTGAACTGGCCGAAGCGCAGGGCGTCGGCGGTCAGGGCCAGCTGCAGAAAACGGTGACGGTGGTCGCTCATCAAACTCGATTCATCTTCATTTGGAGCACAAATCGTAATCCAGCTGGGCTTTCCGCGCTCGCCCGCCCCCCTGTGAAGGTCGTACCGGGCCCCTCCGGCGGACTGCGCGGGCCGCCGGGCAACCGGTATGCTTGCCCGGTTTCCCGCCGTAGGTTCATCCGCATGCGCATCATCAGCTTCAACGCCAACGGCATCCGTTCGGCCGCCACCAAGGGCTTCCTCGACTGGTTCCGGGCCCAGGACGCCGACGTTCTGTGCATCCAGGAAACCAAGGCGCAGGAAGACCAGCTCACCGATCCGATGTTCCGCCCCGACGGCCACCACTGCTTCTACCGCGACGCCATCACCAAGAAGGGCTACAGCGGCGTGGCCATCTACAGCAAGCGCGAACCGGACCAGGTCATCACCTCGCTGGGCTGGGCCCCGTTCGACGACGAAGGCCGCTACATCGAAGCCCGCTTCGGCAATCTCAGCGTGGTGTCCTTCTATATCCCGTCCGGCAGCTCCGGCGACCTGCGCCAGGGCTTCAAGTTCGAGGTCATGGAGTGGCTGCGTCCGATCCTGGAGGAGTGGGCGCGCAGCGGCCGCGATTACGTGCTGTGCGGCGACTGGAACATCGTCCGCTCGGCGCTGGACATCAAGAACTGGAAGTCCAACCAGAAGAACTCCGGCTGCCTGCCCGAGGAGCGTGACTGGCTCAACGGCCTGTGCGCCGACCATGGCCAGGCCACCGACGTGGCCACCGGCCGCGGCTGGGCCGATGCCTACCGCCTGCTGCACCCCACCGGCGAGGATTACACCTGGTGGAGCAACCGCGGTGCCGCCCGCGCCAACAATGTCGGTTGGCGCATCGACTACCAGTTCATCACCCCCGGCCTGCGTGACCGCCTGCGCAGCTGCGCGATCTACCGCAACGAGCGCTTCTCCGACCACGCCCCGTTCACCGTGGACTACGACCTGTGAGCGAAGCCGCTGCAAAGCCCAGCTACAAGGGCTGGGCCGGGATCAAGCGCGCCTTCGGCACGCCCTCGGCCCTGACCATGGCCCTGTTGGGCTTCGGCAGCGGCCTGCCGTTCCTGCTGATCGCCTCGCAGACCCTCTCCACCCGCCTGCGCGATGTCGGCCTTGATCTGGGCAGCATCGGCCTGATCAGCCTGGCCAGCTTCTTCTATCTGCTCAAGTTCGTCTGGGCGCCGCTGCTGGACCGCTATGCCTTCCCGCTGCTGGCATTCCTGGGGCGCCGCCGCTCCTGGCTGCTGCTGTCGCAGGTGGCGGTGCTGATCGGCCTGGTGGCGCTGGCCTTCGTCCGCCCCGAACAGGGCGTGTGGCCGCTGGTGGCCTGGGTGCTGGTGGCCTCCTTTGCCGGGGCCACCCAGGATTCGGTGGTCGACGCCTACCGCATCGAGATCGCCCCGGAAACCGCCCAGGCCGCGCTGGCCGCCACCTACACCCTGGGATACCGCATCGGCCTGATCCTGGCCGGTGCCGGCGCGCTCTATCTGGCGCAGTTCGAGGGCTGGATCGTCGCCTACCTGGCCATGGCCGGGCTGATGCTCCTGCCGATCATCACCACGCTGGTGTGCCGTGAACCGGACCATCCGGCGCAGGCCGTGCAGCGCCGGATCGACGTCGCCGAAGCCTTCGTCCAGCCCATCACCAGCTTCTTCACCCGCAACGGCGTCGCCCTGGCGCTGGGGTTGCTGGCTTTCGTGGGCCTGTTCAAGTTCCCCGACCAGGTCATCGGTGTGATGGCGGGCCCGTTCTACCTCGATTCGGGCTTCGACAAAGCCGACATCGCCACGGTCTCCAAGCTGTTCGGCGTGTGGATGGGCATCGGTGGCGCCTTCCTCGGCGGTGTCGCGGTCGCCGCGTTCGGCTTCCGCCGCATGCTGCTGGTGGCGGCACTGGGCGTGGCCCTCTCCAACCTCGCCTTCCTGCTGATGGCGCACAACCCGGGCCAGCTGTGGGCGTTCTACGCTGCGCTCAGCGCCGACAATCTGTTCCAGGGCTTCGCCGGTACCGTCCTGGTCGCCTTCATGTCCTCGCTGACGGACCGCAACTTCACCGCCACCCAGTACGCCCTGCTGGTGTCGCTGGCCAACCTGCCGGGCAAGTTCGTCGGTGGCGTATCCGGCTACATCGTCGAGGCCACCTCCTACAGCACCTTCTTCATGCTCAGCGCGGTCACCGTGGTGCCGACCCTGCTGCTGCTGGCCTGGCTGTGGCCGCGCATCCACGACCGCAGCACTCCGCCCGCGCCCTGATTGCCTGCCTGCGCAACCTGCGGGATGATCGCCCCGGACGCGCCGAGGGGGCGGTGCCTTGCGAACGGGGAGTGAGCATGGCTGATGTAGTGCTGCGGGACGTAGACCCGCTGCTGTATGAACGTATCCGCAGAGTGGCCGTGGCGCGCGGCTGGACCCACGAGCAGACCTGTTCGGTCCTGCTCGAGCAGGGGCTGATGAGCAGCGAGCTCGAGGTCCGCTCCGGTTTCGGCGATCCCGAAGTGGATGCCCTCTCAGCGGCGATCGCCGCCCTGCAGGCCATGCCAGCAGGGCAGGGCTTCGATTGATCTGACACCGCGTCGCCGGCGCTACCGCGCGCCCTGGTAGATCCACGCCATGCGTGGATGGCGCCACATCACGCCAGGTGGATCGCCCCGAGAATCCTCGGCCCGGCCGCCCCGGTCACGCTCGGCAGGTTACCGGCCAAGCCGTCCATCGTCCGCTGCGCCAGCCAGGCAAAACCCATGGCCTCCACGTACTCCGGGTCCAGCCCATGCACCGCGCTGGATTCCACCGCCACGCCCGGCAGCAGCGCCGCCAGCCGGCGCATCAGCTGCCGGTTGTGCACACCGCCACCGCAGACCAGCACCCGCCGGGTATCCGGCTGCCGTGCCAGCAACGCATCGGCTACGGTCACTGCCGTCAGTTCCAGCAGCGTGGCCTGCACATCGGCGGCCGCGAATTCGCCTTCGCCCATGCGCGCCTCGGCCCAGGCCAGGTGGAACTGCTCACGCCCAGTGCTCTTGGGCGGCGGCAGGGCGAACCACGGGTCCGAACGCCAGGCGGCCAGCAGCGGCGCATCCACCGCACCACTGGCCGCATAGGCGCCATCGGCATCGAAGGTCCGGCCGGTGTGGCGCTGGCACCAGGCGTCCATCAAGGCGTTGGCCGGGCCGGTATCGAAGCCGCGCAGCACCCCCTCGCGCGGGATCAGGGTCAGGTTGCCGATGCCGCCCAGGTTGAGCACCGCCCGGTCCTCATCGGCCGTGCCCAGCATGGCCAGATGAAAGGCCGGCATCAGCGGCGCACCATGGCCGCCGGCCGCCACGTCGCGGCGGCGGAAGTCGGCCACCGTGGTGATCCCGGTCAGCTCGGCAATGCGGTTGCCATCGCCCAGCTGCACCGTGAACGCCGGATCGGCCAGCGGCCGGTGCCGCACGGTCTGCCCGTGCGAGCCGATCGCCCGCACCTGTTCGCGGGCCACGCCGGCCTCGTCCAGCAGCTGGTTGGCGGCTGCCGCGAAGTTGATCGCGATGCGCGCATCCAGCTCGCCCAGCTCCTCCAGCGAGTCCAGCGGCCCCCCTTCACCCAGTGCCACCAGCCGCGCCCGCAGCAGGGGTTCCCAGCGTGCGGTCAGGCCGCGGACGAAGCGGCAGCCACCGCTGGCAGGGAACTGCACCAGCGCAGCATCGATGCCGTCGGCGCTGGTGCCTGACATCAGGCCAAGGTAGAGCGGGGCGTCGGCGTCGACAATCGTGTTCATGGCGGGCATAAAAAAAGGACGCGGCAAGCTTGTGCTGCCGCGTCCTTCCTCGTCAACGCCGCGCGGGTCAGCCGCGCTTGCTGCCGCTGGCCGGCTTGGCCTTGGCGCTGGCCACTTCGGTCGGCGCGGCCTCGCGGCTGCTCGGGGCCGGGCTGGCCTCGGCGTAGATCAGCTTCTCCATGCCCTGGATACGGGCCATGGCCGGAGCGGTCTGCGCACGGAAGGCCACCAGCTCGGCACCCTTCAGCGGTTCCGGTGGCGGCATGGTCACCGTCAGCGGGTTGCGGTGCTCGCCGTTCACGCGGAATTCGTAGTGCAGGTGCGGGCCGGTGGCCAGGCCGGTCGAACCGACATAGCCGATCACCGTGCCCTGGGCCACGCGCTGCCCGGTCTTGATGTTCGCAAAGCGCGACATGTGCCCGTACAGCGTGGTGTGGCCGCGGCCGTGGTCGAGGATGACCACGTTGCCGTAGCCGCGCTGCACACCGGCAAACTGCACGCGGGCATCGCCGGCGGCCATGATCGGCGTACCGGTGCGCGCGGCGTAATCCACGCCCTTGTGCATGCGCATCTTGCCCAGCACCGGGTGCTTGCGTGCGCCGAAGGTCGAGCTCAGCCGCGCGAACGGGATCGGCATGCGGATGAAGCTCTTCTTCAGCGAGCGCCCGTTGATGTCGTAGTACTCGGATTTGCCGCCGCGCTCGAAGCGGAAGCCCGAATAGGTCTTGCCGCCGGTGGTGAAGGTCGCCGCCAGGATCTTGCTGGTGTCCACCTTCTCGCCTTCGCGCCAGGTCTCGTCCATCACCACGCTGAAGCGGTCGCCCGGCTGCAGATCCTTGGAGAAGTCGATGTCGTACTTGAATATATCGTCGGTCATCGTCGCGATCGCCGACGGCGACAGCCCGGCCCGGCGGGCCGCGGCATACAGCGAACTGGTGATCTCGCCGCTGGTGACCACCGTGCGCGTGGACGTCTCGCGCTTGGTCACCTTTTCCTTGATGTCATTGCCGGCCAGGCTCAGTTCCACCCGGTTGTCGCCATCGCGGTCGAAACGGATGCTGCGCAGGTCGCCCGAGAGCGGCATGTCGAAGGCAATCTCCGCACCGGGGCGCAGCTTGGTCAGCGACTCACGGGCGCCCGGATGGTCCAGCACCCGGTGCAGGGTCGTGGCGGGGATGCCGGCCTGGTCGAACAGATCGCTCAGGGTCTGCCCGCGCTGCACCCGCAGCACCTGCCAGCTGTCACCCGGGGTCTGCTGCTGGCGGGCCAGCGACAGCGGCGGCAAGGGCAGGGCAAGGCTGGTGTGGCTTTCGGCGTAGGGCGAATCAATGGTGTGCGAGAAGCCCGGCACGATGGTCGCCACCAGGGCGCCGATGGTGGCGAACAGGCTGGCGTGCATCCAGTGGCGGCGGGTCCAGCGCTCATTGAAAGCAGCGGGAAGGTGTTGCCTGAGCTTCCGGTGCAGGGCGTTGTCGTGCAGGACGTGGAGGCGTTCCTGGAAGCGCTGCTTGCGTGCGCGCCCTTGATCGGAGTTGTGCATCAGTGGTTTTTTCCTGCGGCCCGGGAGCGCGGGCCTGATCGCCGGTTACCATAGACACCTGAGAAAACCGCGTCAAACCCTTGTGCCTATTGGCTTTTGTGAAGCCGGATGGGTTAACTTGGCGTTAACACCCCACATAAGAAACGGCACAGCCGGGAGTAGTCACCGTGTCCTCGATTGAAGAAGCCCTTGCCCTGATCGGCCGTGGTGCCGACGAGATCCTCAAGATCGAGGATCTGCGTGCGCGCCTGCAGGAAGGCCGTCCGCTGCGGATCAAGGCTGGCTTCGACCCCACCGCGCCCGACCTGCACCTCGGCCACACCGTACTGCTGAACAAGCTGCGGCAGTTCCA